>JBJHAV010000001.1:0-56356 GCA_050480685.1 Planctomycetaceae bacterium
CTCCCGACATAGCCGGCGCCGCCGGTAACCAGGATCGTCGTCATCGTGGTGGCATCCGTGGTGCTCCAAGGCGCGGCGGGGTGATCCGGCTCAGCGCTTTGCGCTGACCGAAGGGGATGGGCTCATGGTGTGACGCAACTCTCGCTCCCCGCGCGCTGCTGCGATCGGCGCGCTGAGGCGAAGGACGACGATGTAGAGCGCGGCGGGAAGGGCTACCGCCAAGCTGCCGGACACGGCTTCGGGCAGCGTGAGGCCGACAGGGATGGCGACGATCGTCCAATAGATGAGCACGGCACGGCGGCGGCCGAAGCGATGCTCGAGCCGGTGGTGCAGGTGGTCGCGATCGGCTGCGAAGGGCGAGCGCCCGTCGCGTGCGCGGCGCACGGCGAGACGCAGACAGTCGAGCACCGGGATCAGGAACCACGTGACCGCCGTGCCGGCCGTCATTCCGACCGCTACGCCTTCATTGTACAGGAGAATTGCGACGAAGCCGACGAGCGCCGCTCCGGCATATGCTCCGGCATCACCCAGAAACAGCCGCCCGCGCCAATTGAACAGAGTGACGATCAGCACTGATGCGAGCAGCATCGCCAGGGCCGGCGCCAAGCCGGGCGGCGCCAGCACGAGCAACCCGGCCGCGTCGGCGCGCACGCGCGTCGAAGCGCCGTCCAGGTAAGCGTGCGCGATCGATTCCAGGGCCGGCAGCAGCACGCCGTCGAAGCGCTCCGCGTCGCCGCCGGCCTGTTCGTAGTGGCGCGCGGCGCGCGCGAACCAAAGGGCCGCATCCGCCGAGTCGCGCCGCGGTCCCTCGGCCCCCGCGCCCAGGCGTTCGGGCAAGCACCCCGCGCGCAGTTCCGCCGCCAGCCCTTCAAGCGCGGCCCCCAGCGCCTCCGTGCGCCCGCGCGCCGCCGTCAGGCCGGGCAGGGCCAGGGCCGTGTCGCGGCTGCGCTCCCCATACCAGGGATAGCCGGCAATGACCCCCGTCCGACCGGTCCCGTCGCGGTAGAGAAACGCCTCCGCCGCCAGATCCAGGCGCGCGCCCAGGTCCAGCTCCCGGCCGGGCTCGCCGCCCAGGGCGGCCACTTCCGCCAGCCGCCGCGCGCTCTCCGCCTCCCACAGGCCTTCCGGATCCTCGACCCCCTCGCCCAAGGCGACCGCGAGCACCACCTCCGCGCCGATCGGCAGGGGCAGCTCGAACCAGCCCGGGCTGGCGTTGTCCTCGTGGCAGTCGAATCCCTGGGCCAGGTCCTGGGTGTACTCGATGCGCCGATACCAGACCGGATCCGCCTCGAAGCGCGCCGTCGCGCCCGCCATGGTGAAGGCGACCTGGGGCAGCCCCGGGTACGGCTGGAACGCGACCGCCGCACCCCGGCGCCGGGCGCGCTGGTCGAAGTCGAAGTTTTCGAAGGTCAGCCGATCCGCCTCGCGGTACGGCAAAAGCGGGCGCAGGCGCAGACTCAGCCCCGCGCGTTCGCCGGTGTTCGTGTAGCGCACCAGCACCGCGCGCAGGCCGCGCGGCACCAGGATCTCGCGGGTCACCCGCGCGAGGCCCAGGCGGTAGGTCCAGCGCGGCCACGGCGCCAACTCGAAACCTTCGCAGCCCAGGTGCCCCTGGGGTTGGAACACCCCCGGATAGCGCGCCGTGCCCAGGGCCAGGGAACGCTCCGCGCCGGCGGCCACCTCGGGCCCGGCGAGGGTTTCGTCCAAGCGCCCGAGGAACACGTGCCTGCGCACGGATCCCGGCGGCTGGGCCACGAGCAGCCCGTGTTGGCGCCGGGTCGGGCAGAGGGGCACCGTGGAGGAGGCGTAGCCCCCCAGGCCGTCCGCCTCGACCCACTCGCGGGTCAGGCTGACGTCGAGCTGGTGGCAGTCCTCACGGGACTGGCGCAGGAGCGGCAGCCCCGCGCGTTCGGGGGTCGCGCCGGAACCGGTCGGGGCAGGGGGCGCTTGCATGGGTCCTTCCGGAGCGGGCCGGCGGCGCTCTGTTGTAACGCCTGGCCGCCCCGGGACCCAGGAGCCTCGCGGGGCTTCACCCCCGGGCGGGACCGGCCGGGGCCGCCCGTCGCCGGCGCCCTAAAAGCCGCCCGGGCGGGGCGGATCGGGCCGGGCGGCGCGGAACTCGACCTGGAGCTCCATACGACCGCTGAAAGTGACCGCCTCGAAGCTCTCGATCGGGCGAGTGGGCCCCGGCTGACGCAGATCGCGGCGGTCCGTGCCCCGGTACGCGGCGGAGAGTGAAAGCCGCGCGGGGCGCGCCGCGCCCAGATTCCACAAAAGTTCACCCGTCAGCGCGAACACCACTTCGGTGGAGCCCGCTTCCCCGCGGTCGATTTCGTCCACCCGCACCCACTCGGAGCGGCAACGCACGTCGCCCGCCAGGCGCAGTTCCGCGAAGCGCCCGTCCAACTGTTCCCGGCGCCCGAAGAGGGTCAACTCCAGGGGGCCCTCGGGATCGGCCAGGGTGCGCCACCAGCGTTCCAGGAAGGCGCGCGCCGGACCGTCGAGTTCGTCCGCCCCCTCGCCGTCCTCGAAGGCCAAGGGGCCGCCGGGCTGCCAGAGCTCCCCCAGCACACTCGCCGGCACGGTCCAGCGTTCGCCGAGCTCGCGCTCCGGGCCCACGCCGAGGGCGGCCAGGTCGCCGTCCGGGGTCAGCTCGCCGAGCCGCTCGGGATCGCCGCGGCGCAGCAGCTCCACGCCGAAGGGTTCAGCCGGGGAAGCGCGCCGGAAGGCGACTTTCGCCCGCTGGAAGGGGCTCTCGGCCCGCACGTCGAGGGGCAGGTGGGCGCGCTCGCCGGTCAAGGGATCCTCGTCCGGAACGGAGTGGCGGCGCTGCTCTTCGAGCCGCTCGAACTCGCGCTCGAAGGCCACAACGGCCCCGGTCCCGTCCCTTTCGAATGCGGAATCGAGCAGCACCCTTCGGCGCACCAGCCGCAGGTCTTGGGGCGAACCTTCCAGGGGCTGGCGGGGCCGGGTGCGCCCGTCCAGGGCCCCGTCCCGGAACTCGGCGCGGTGCTCGAAGCGCAGCTCGAAGCGGCGCTCGACCGGGTCTCCGCCGCCGGGCGGAAGCTGGCCCGATCCGCGGCTCCCCAGGCCCAAAAGGGTGCCGGGAACGGCCAAGAGAACGAGCAGGGTCGCACCGCGCACTGTCACAGGATCACCTCCCGCGCCATGCTAAAGGTCCTTCGCCTGCGGTCCCATCCTTAGCCGCGGCCCTACCCCCCACCGTTTTGGAAACCCGCATCGCCTTCGAGATCCTGGCGCAGCCGGACGATTCCACCTGCGGGCCCACCTGCCTGCAGGCGGTGTACGGCTTCTACGGCGATGCGCTGCCCCTGGAACAGGTGATCGCGGAGGTGCCGCCCCTGGAGCACGGGGGCACCCTGGCCGTGCTGCTCGCCAACCACGCCCTGGCGCGCGGCTACGAGGCGCGCATCCACACCTTCAACCTGCAGGTGTTTGATCCCTCCTGGTTCGAAGCGCCGCTGACCGCCATGCCCGAGCGGCTCGAAGAGCAAATCCGCGTCTCGCGCAACCCCAAGAAGCGTTTGGCTTCGCGCGCCTACGTGGAGTACCTCGCTCGGGGAGGCGACGTGCAGTTCACCGACCTGACCACCGGCCTCCTGCGGCGCTATCTCAAACGCGGGCAACCGATTCTGACGGGCCTCAGCGCCACGTTCCTGTATCGCTGCAAACGCGAGCACGGCGAGCCCCTCCGTTTCGACGACGTGCGCGGCAATCCCCAGGGCCACTTCGTGGTGCTGTGCGGCTACGACTCGGAGACGCGGCGGGTGCTGGTGGCCGATCCGCTGCTCAGCAATCCCCTGGGACGCGACCACTATTACGAGGTCGACATCGACCGGCTGATCAACGCGATTTTGCTCGGCATCCTGACCTACGACGCGAACCTGCTGCTGCTGCGCCCACGCGGCACGGACTGAACATGCCCCTGCTCCTGGTCGTCGACAATCCGTCCAATTGGAACCTGGAGATCCCCGGAGTCGACGTGGTCAAGGCCAGGTCGTACCTCTCGGACCCGGCCTACAGCGAGCTGCGCGGAGTGAAGCTCTTCAATCTCTGCCGCTCCTACGCCTACCAGAGCCTGGGTTATTACGTGTCGTTGCTCGCCGAGGCGCGTGGACACCGCGCCCAGCCCAGCGTGGCCGCCATCCAGGACATGCGCTCCCAGGCCGCCACGGCGACGATCTCGGACGATCTGGACCGCCTGATCCAAAAGACCCTGGGCGGACTGCGCGCCGAGGAACACACGATCAGCATCTACTTCGGCCGCTCGCTCACGAAACGGGACCAGCGTTTGGCGGCCACCCTGTGCAACCAGTTCCAGGTGCCCCTGCTGCGCGCGCGCTTCGAACGCCACAAGGACGGCAGTTGGCACCTGGTCCAGGTGCGCCCGATTCCGGCCTCGGAGATTCCCCAGAGCCACCGGCCCTTCGTGGTCGAGGCCGCCACGAACTACTTCCAGAACGACTCCTGGAGCCGCAAGCGCCGGGTGCGTCCGCGCGCCTACCTGGCGGTGCTGCACGATCCGGAGGAAGAAAGCCCGCCCTCCAACAAACGCGCCCTGGGGCGTTTCCTAAAGGTCGCCAAGGAGCTCGACATCGCCGCCCAGCTCATCACCAAAGGCGATTTCGCGCACCTGGCCAGTTACGACGCGCTGTTCATCCGCACAACGACCTACGTCAACCACTACACCTGGCGTTTCGCCCGGCGCGCCGCGGCCGAGGGCCTGGTGGTGATCGACGACCCCCAGTCGATCATGCGCTGCACGAACAAGGTTTATCTGGCCGAATTGCTCGGCCGCCACCAGATTCGCACGCCGCGCACCATGATCGTGCACGAGGGTAACCGCGGGCAGGTGGCCGCAACCTTGGGTTTGCCCTGTGTGCTCAAGCAACCCGACAGCGCGTTTTCGATCGGCGTGGTCAAAGCGCGTGACGAAGCCGATCTGGAGCGTCACTTGGACCATCTGCTGGGCGAATCCGATCTGGTCATCGCCCAGGAGTTTTTGCCCACGGACTACGACTGGCGCGTGGGCATCTTCGACAAAAAACCGCTCTACGTCTGCCGCTACTTCATGGCCAAGGGCCACTGGCAGATCATCAGCCGTGAGAGCGGCAAGGAGACCGACTACGGCGCGGTCGAAACACTGGCCGTGGAGGATGCACCCCGCAACGTGGTGCGCACCGCACTCAAGGCGGCCAACCTGATCGGTGACGGTCTCTACGGGGTCGATCTCAAGCAGTCGGGCAAAAAGGTCTACGTGATCGAAGTGAACGACAACCCGAACCTGGATGCGGGCTTCGAGGACAAGGTGCTAGGCGAAGGCCTGTACCGCACGATCCTGGAAGGTTTTTTGCGGCGCGTGGAAGCGCGCGGGAGCGAACGGCGATGAGCGCGCGGGAACGGGGGCCCTTGAGCCTGTTCGAGGGATACGGCATCGAACTGGAGTACATGGTGGTGGATGCGCAGGGGCTGGACGTGGCCCCGATCGTGCCCGAGCTTTTGGCCGACGCAACCGGCGAGCCGGGGGCCTGCGACGTGGAGCGCGGCAAGGTGGCTTGGTCGAACGAGCTCGCCGCCCACGTGGTCGAACTCAAGACCAACGGCCCGGCCCCGACCTTGGAGGGCTTGGCCGCCGCCTTCCAGGCCGACGTGGACGAGATCGAGCACCTGCTCGCGCGCCGCGGCGCGCGCCTGCTGCCCGGAGCGATGCACCCCTGGATGGATCCAAAGCGCGAGACGCGGCTCTTCCCGGGCGAATACAACGAGGTTTACCGCACCTTCGACCGCATCTTCGATTGCCGCCACCACGGCTGGGGCAACCTGCAGAGCACCCACATCAACCTGCCCTTCGCGAACGACGAAGAGTTCGCGCGCCTGCACGCCGCGGTGCGCGTGGCGCTACCGATCCTGCCCGCGCTGGCGGCTAGTTCGCCGGTGATGGACGGCGCGCCCAGCGGCTTTTTGGACAACCGCATGCGCGTCTATCGCGGCAATGCGCGCCGGGTGCCCCAGGTGAGCGGTCATGTGGTGCCCGAACCCATGGGCAGCCGCGCCCAATACGAAGGCGAACTGCTCGGTTCGATCTTCGCGGCCCTCGAGCCCCATGATCCCGAGGGTGTGCTGCGCCACGAGTGGGCCAACGCGCGCGGGGCGATCGCGCGCTTCGACCGCATGGCGATCGAAATCCGCATCCTCGACATCCAAGAGTGCCCCCTGGCGGACCTGGCGGTGGTGCAGGCGGTGGTCGCCCTGGTGCGCGGCCTGATGGAAGGCCGCTTCGGCGATCCGGCGCGTTTTGATGCCCTGGCGACCGAAACCCTGGCCGCGGAGTTGTGGCGCACGGTGGACGCGGGCGAGCGCGCGCGCATCGAGAGCCGCGAGTACCTGGAATCCTTGGGTTGGCGCGGCGCTGCGCCCGAGGCCGGCGAGTTGTGGCGGCACGTTTTGGAGCGCTGCGCGCCCATCGGCGGGGCCGAGGGCGAGGCCCTCGGTGTGCTGCTCGCGGAGGGTCCGCTGGCGCGGCGGCTGGAGCGGCGGCTGGGGCCCTCGCCCTCCCGTGCAGAACTGACCGAGGTCTACGGCGAATTGGCGGACTGCCTGCGGGACGGGAGGCTGTTGCGTGCGTAGGCGCGGGGCGCCGGCCCTCGTGCTGAGCGCCGAACACGCGTCGCCCCGGGTGCCCGCCCACCTGCGCGCGGCCTTCGCCGCCGCCGGGCTGCGGGCCGAGGGGCACCGGGCCTTCGACCCGGGCTCGCGCGCGATCGCCCTGGGACTCTCGCGGGCCTTCGATGCGCCGCTCTCCCTCGGCCAAGTGACGCGCCTGGTGGTCGACCTGAACCGCTCGATCGGGCACCCGCGACTCTTTTCGGCGGCGACGCGGGGCCTGGGCGCGGAGGCGCGGGAGGAGCTGATCGAGAGTTATTGGCGTCCCTTCCGGGCCGAGGTCGAAGCGCGGGTGGAGGCGGCGACCGCGTGCGGTCCGGCCCTGCATCTGAGCCTGCATTCCTTCACGCCGGAGCTGGACGGGGAGGTGCGGGAGGTGGATCTGGGCTTGCTCTACGACCCGGCACGGCCCCTGGAACGGGCCCTGGCGCAGGCCTGGCGGCGCTCCCTCGCGGCCGCGGCCCCGGGCCTGCGGGTGCGTTTCAATCGGCCCTACCGGGGCGCGGCGGACGGGCACACCACCGCCCTGCGCCGGGTTTTCCCGGCCGAGCGCTACGCCGGGCTGGAACTGGAGGTCAACCAGGCCCTGATGCCCGGCGGGGTGGCCCCCAGGGGCCTGCGGGCGGCCCTGGAGCGCTCCCTCCGGGAGCTTCTGACGCATCGCGAGCTATATAGTTGTTGACTTTCGCAACTGTAGAGCCGATACTTCCCCCATGCCGATCGAAACGAGCGACGCCGGGGAGCTCAACCTGCTGCCGGAGGTCCCGGCCGCGGATGGGCTCGGGCACGGCCACTCACAGGGGCACGGGCACGAGGGCGAAGAAGGCACCTGCGAAGACGGCACCCACCGCCCGCGCGGCGCCGCCAGCCACGGGGAAGAAGCCTTCGAGCGCGCCGTGCGCATCTTCAAGGCCCTGGGCGACCTCAAGCGCCTGCAATTGCTCGAGCTGCTCGTGCGCGGCGAAGCCTGCGTGACCGAGCTGGCCGACAGCACCGGGGAAGCGCTGCCAGCCATCAGCCAGCGTCTGCGCCTCTTGCGCTCCGAAGACCTCGTGCGCGGTCGGCGCGACGGCAAACACGTTTTCTATTCCGTCTCCGACGGCCACGTGGCGGCGCTGGTGCTCAGCGCCCTCGACCACGCCGCGGAGCTCCAACCCTGAAACCCAAACGAGATTCCGCCATGGCCTGCAAAGACACCCACGCCTCCCACTCCCACACCCACGGCAAGGACTGCGGCCACGTCGCCGTGCAACACGACGGGCACGTCGATTACCTGCACGACGGCCACCTGCACCACCCCCACGGGGACCACGTGGACGAACACCGCCTGGCGGTCGGCGGCGAGAACCCCGCCGACTGCACGCCGAAGCACGCCTGCGACGGCCACGAAGCCGGCCACCGCCATGGCCCCGACTGCGGCCACCCGGCCGTGCCCCACGGGGACCACACCGACTACCTGGTGGACGGGCACCTGCACCACCCCCACGGCTCGCACTGCGACCACCACGGCGCCGTGCGCCTGGCCTGACGAAGTCGGACCGCGATTCGGGCCGCCCGGCGGCCGGTTTCGAGGAGAGTCGGCTCCGGCGAGTCGACTCTCCTTCCCGTTACCTCGCGGTTAGCGGGGCGCGCGGGCCGGAGCTTGGCGCCGACGGGGAGCGTTTTCGGCGTCCTCCAGCCCTTCGGCCGGGTCGGTGTAGACCCAGGGCTCGGCCCGCGCGGCGGCGGCCAAGGCCAACTCCTCGACCAACAGGACGAGGCGCGCCATCGAGCCGAACTCGACCTTCTCCCAGGTATCCGTGGGCCGGTGGTAGTCCGGGTGCCCGTGGGCGTTGGTGAAGAACAGCGCCGGCACCTGGGCCGCCAGGAACGACGCGTGGTCGGAGCGCGCGGAGATCGAACGCGACGGCACCAGTTCCAGCGGAGAGCGGGCGAAGTGCGGCGCCAACCAGTCGCCGAGCCCCGCGGAGGTGCGCTCGCCCTGCACGCTCACGCGCTCTTCCCGGATGCGGCCAACCATGTCCAGATTGATCATGAAAGCGTGCGTTTCGATCGATCGGATCGGTTCGGCGACGTAATGGCGCGATCCCAAGAGACCCGATTCCTCCGCGTCGAAGAGCAGCAGCAGCAGGGTTCGCCGGGGCTGGTCCTCGGGCCACTCGGCGACGCGCCGGGCGAGGCGCTCGGCCAGCATCAGGACACTCGCGGACCCGCTGGCGTTGTCGTCCGCCCCCGGGTGCAAAACACCGCCATCGGCCGGTGATCCGAAGCGGCCGTTGCCCACATGGTCCAGGTGGGCGCCGACCACGATGATCTCCTCGGCCAGCCCGCCGCTGCCCGGCAACAGGGCGCCGAGGTTTTGAGCCGGCACGCGTGTGCGCGCCAGCTCCGCGGCCAAGCGGACTTCGAGGCCCAAGGGCTGGATCCCGCCCTTTTCATCGGCCGCACGCGTCAACGCTGCGAAGTCACCACCGGCGGCGGCGACGAGCCGCGTGGCGCCTTCCGCGGTCAGGTGCATGACCGGCACGCGCACCGCCATCCGGCCGGCTTCCTCGGGTGTCATGATGCGCCGCGAACGGGGATCGAAGGACCCCGGCGGGTTGGCGACGAGCACCGCGGCCGCGCCGCGTTCGGCGGCGGCGCGCACCTTGTCCGCCAGGCCGGCGCGCGGGGACCAGTTGCCGCTCTCGGTCCAGCGGCTGCGGCCGGCTTCATTGCGCGGCTCGAAGCGCACGATGAGCGCGATGCGTCCGTCCAGGCGCTCGTCACCTGGAAAACTCGCGTAACCCTCGGGACCGTTCTGGATCCCATAACCGCAGAAGACCAATTCCCCGGCGGCCTGGCCGGAGCTGCCCAGGCCCAGGGCGTTGAACTCCACGCGGCCGTTCAACTCGATCTCGCCGGCGGCCAGGTGCTGGGAAACGAGATCCACCGGCCCCGGGTAATCGAAATCTTGGCGCCATTTCCCGTCGAAGGCAGGCTGGGCGCCGCTCGCTGCGAGGAACATCTGCGCGTAGTCGCGCGCGCGCTCCATACCCACGGTGCCCGGTGTGCGTCCCTCGAAGAAGGGGCTCGTCAGCACGATCACGTGTTCGCGCAGGCGCTGCTCCAAGAGCGCCAGGTCGAGCTCGTCGGGATGCGCGCCGGCGGCGGACTCTTCGCTGTCCGCGAGGGTGGAGGCCGGCCCGAGGGATGCACCCGCCACCGGCCAGGGCAGGAAGAGGGCGCAGAGCAGCAGGACCTGTAGCACGCGGCTGTGGAGCATGGTGTCGGGGTGTCGGGCGGAGGTTGGCTTCGCAGGGTTCGAGTGCATCTTAGGGGCACGGGCCCGAATCGGGGCAGCGCCGCACTCGGGAGCGCGGGAGGGGTGGTCCTGGCCCCCGGCACGCGCTCCGGCCACACTCTCGGAACATCGCGCGAGGCTCGCCCCGCGCCCGACACATGGCCACCATCGCGATCCAACCGGACGACTACACCCTGCCCGGCGCGCCCGCCGAGGCGGACGCCGCTTCGCCGCGCTGGGCCCGCGGACTCGAGCGCCTAGGCCATCGGGTGCGCTGGGTCGACGTGCGCCGCGCGGACGTATTGGAACAACTGGCCGGCTGCGACGGCTTTCTGTGGCGCTTCGCCCACTTCGCGGGCATGCCAGCGATCGCGCGCCGTTTGTTGCCGGTGCTCGAACGCACCCTGGGCTTGGTGATTTACCCGAGTCTCGACTCGTGGATCGCTTTCGACGACAAGCCGGCCCAGGCCTTGGCCCTGGCGGCCGCCGGCATTCCGTCGCCGCGCAGTTGGACCTGGTACGACGAAGCCTCCGCTCTCCACTGGCTCGACGCAGCGAACTATCCGCTTGTGATGAAACTCGCCGGCGGAGCGAGTTCCACCAACGTGCGACTCGTGCGCACGGCGGAAGAAGGGCGCATCCTGACCCGCCAGGCCTTCCGCCGGGGCCTGCGGCGTCTCAAGGGCGACGCCGCGCTGGTCGGAACCGCGGGTCGCTTGCGCCGGGCGCTGGACATTTTGGACCACGCGCTGCACGCGTCGAATCAACGCCGCTGCGCGCCCGAGGCCGGCTACGTTCACTTCCAGGAGTTTTTGCCGGGCAACACCTTCGACACGCGCGTCACCGTCATCGGCGCGCGCGCCTTTGCATTTCGGCGCTTCAACCGGCCCGGTGACTTCCGCGCCAGCGGCAGCGGTCACATCGACTGGGACCCGGCGGCTATCGATTCGCGCTGTTTGGACTTGGCACGCGACACGGCCCGGCGGCTCGGCATGGAATCCTGCGCGACCGATCTGCTTTACGACGGTGAAGCTCCACGCATCGTGGAGTTCAGCTACACCTTCGGGCCGAGTTTGCGGCTCTGCCCGGGGCACTGGCTGGAAACAGGGACGGGTTGGCAGTGGCAGGAAGGGCGCATGGACCCGGAGGAGGCCCAACTGGAGGGGTTTCTGGCGCGCCTGGAGCAACGCCCGTGAGCGCGCTCGCCGGACGGCGACTCGTGTTCCTGATCGATTCGCCGCGCCTGGGCGGCGCCGAGCACCAGGCGCTGCTTCTGGCCTCGCAGCTCCGCGAACACGGGGGCGCGGAGTGTTCGTTCTTCGCCCTGCGCGATGCGCCCACGGGAGAGGATCCGGTGCGCGAGCGCTGCTCGGCAAGCGGACTGCCGCTTTTCATCGCGCGGGAGCCCATTCCCGAGCGCTGGAGCGCGTGGCCGCGCGGCCTGGACGGCTTGGCGCGGCAACTGCGCGAACTGCGCACCGAAGTGCTGCTCGGCTACTGGAACCGGCCCAATGTGGCCGGGGCCCTGGTTTGGCGCGCGGCCGGCGCGAGGCTCTTCGTCTGGGGGCAGCGGGATGAGGGCCGCGACCGACCGCCCCCTTGGCTCGAGCGTCTCGCGCTGCGCCGCACACCGCACTTTGCCGCGAACTCGTCCAGCTCCCTGCGTTTCCTGCTCGGCCGGCTCGCCTTGCCGCGGGTGCGTGTGAGCAAACTTCCGAACGGCTTCGTGCCCGCCGCGCCCCTGGAATCCCGCGAGAGTTGGCGCGAACGGCTGGGACTCCAAGGCGACACCTTCGCGGCGACCATGATCGCCAACCTGCACGCTCACAAGGATCACAGCACCCTGCTGGAGGCCTGGGCCCGGGTGGTGGCGGAGTGCGCAGCGGGCGGGCCTACGCCTCAACTCCTGCTCGCCGGTGCACCCGGCCCCCGGGAAATCGCCTTGCGGCGGCGCGCGGCGGCAGCGGACCTCATGGGCTCGGTGCACTTCCTGGGCCGGGTCGACGACGTCGCGGGATTGCTCGGGGCCTGCGATCTGTGTGTGCACAGCTCCCGCCGCGAGGGTTTGCCCAACGCCGTGCTCGAAGCGATGGGCGCCGGCTTGCCGGTGGTCGGCACGGACATCCGGGCCATGCGCGAAGTGCTCGGCCCCTTGGCCGAAGCTCGTTTGGCCGCTCCCGGGAATGCGGCCAGCTTGGCGAAACGCATCCTAGAGCTGATCGGCATGCAAGCCCCCCATCGACAGCGCCTGGGCCAAACCTCGAAGGAACGCGCCATCTCCCACTTCAGCCCCGAGCGTTCGCGCCTCCGGGCCGAACGGAACCTCGCGCGCGCCCTGACCCAATCCTCGCCTGCGGACAACACCGCCGCTTCCCTGGCCAACGACATGGCCGGCTATCGGCGCATCGCTCCCTTGGATCGTCTAGCCCGCAAACTCACACGCCGCTGGCGCGACCTTCCGCGCGCTTGAGCAAACCTGCTCCAGTCATGACCGCAAAGAAGCTGCCATTCGCTGTGTCGAGCAAATTCGGCGTTCGAGATCGTGCTCCCACTCGATGTACCAACGAGACGCAGTCCGTTCGTCCGTGGTGTGAAGCGGCGGTCCAGCGTGAGCCCACAACAGCCCCGGCATGCTGAGCCAACTGCGAAATGGGCGGCGCGGCAGGTTCGCTCAACGGACCGGGGCGGCCCGTTCCTGGGGACCGACGCGAATGGGGGGCGCAGTGGACTCGCGGCCGTCCGCGTTCGCGGCGGGGGGATGCTCGGACGGCGCGACCGACAAACCATCGAGACCATTCGCACTGCGCACGCCACCCTGTCGGATGAGGTCCATCAGGCGCTGTTCCGCATCCGCGGCCGGGGGATGCTCCGGGTGGTGCAGGTGGTACACAATCGCCCGGTTGAGCAGCGGGGCGAAGGTTCTGCCAGCCCGCTGCAGGCGCAGTTCCAGTTCGCGATCCTCGCGCCTGGCCGGGGCGTCGTGGTTGTAGCCGTTGATTTCCCCAAAGACGTCGGCGCGGATCGAGAAGTTCACCCCCATCAGCTTGCGCGGCCGGGGGTGGAAGATCCGCGTGAGCGCGCTCGGCAACCGCAGTCCAAGGCCGTAGCGGCGGGTGTCCCCCGCAAGCGCGCTCCACAGGGTCGGCCCCAGCCAGCGCTCCAGGCGCCCGTGGTCGACCCACTCCCGATCGACGCGTGCGGTCAGTGCCGGGCCGAGTTTGACGCGCCGCCCGCAAAGCACGTCCGCACGCCGGTGAGCGGCCAGGTGATCGGCGACGAAGTGGCGATGGGGAATCGAGTCCCCGTCCAAGAAGATCAGGCGCTCCGCGCGGGCCTGACGGGCGGCCTGATTGCAGGCGCGCATCTTGCGAAAGCCCTGGTCCGCCTGCCACAGGTGCTCGAGTCCACAGGGAAACTGCGGGCGCCACGCATCGATGACCGCGCGTGTTTCGGGCCCCGATCCATCATCCGCCACAAGGACCTGGGCCGGCACTTGCACCTGGCGCGCCAAACCCGAGAGAACCAGGTCGAGCTCACGGGGCGCATCAAAGGTGCTGACGATGACGGCGGCTCTCATGGTTTCCCCAGGAGCTCGGCCAAACGACCCTCGGCCTGCCAACACTTGCGCCTGGGCCTCAAGCTGGCCGGTCCGCGTTCCAGTGCCCAGCGGGTGCGATAACAGGCCCACACGAGGCACTGCTCGGCGACCTTCAGGGCCGCCATCGGCGCATTCGGACGGGGACGCATGCGCACGGACGCACGCCCATACCCCAGGTGCCAACGGCGCAGATACTCCCAGCCGACCTTCTCGGGTTGGAGATGGTGATCGACCGCGGCCCCGGGCAGGTAGCGCACCGCCCGGCCGGCCGCGAGCAACCGGGAGACCAGGTGGGTCTCTTCGCCCGGGACGAGTTCACGCCCCCAGCCCAAGCGCGGATCGAAACCACCCAGTTCCGCCAGTGCGGCGCGGCGCACCGCCATGTTGCCGCCCCGGGGAGCTCCCACCGGTCCCTTGGGCACCACGTCGCACTCCTCCTCGCCGTGGTGGTAATAACCCGTGGATCCGCACCCTTCGCACTCGACCGCCCGGCGGTAGTCCTCGGGTGTGCCGGGCGGATAGACCGGCAGCACCGGCCCGCCCGCAGCCGCTAAACCGGGATCCGCGAAGGCGCGCTCCAGGGACGCGTACCAACCCCGTCGCGGGGTGACGTCGTCGTCGAGGAACACAAACACTTCGGCGCCAAGCCCCTCGATGCCGCGATTGCGAGCGTGGGAGAGTCCGAGCCGAGGTTCGAGCAGCCCGTCCAGGGGCCATGGGTAGGCCCCGCGCCGCGAGTCGAGCACTTGGGCGGCGCCGGCTTCTTCGCCGTTCTCAACGACCCGCACGCACCAGGCTTGGGCGGCCTCGCCGGCCAGCTCCGCCAAACGGTCCAGCAAACGAGCCAAGGAGCCGACCCGCCGGCGGGTGGGGATCACCACGCCGAAATCCACCTGGGACCCGGCTGCGACCTGGCTGTCACCCATGCCCCTAGGTTATTCCACTTTGCGACTTGGACCGCCGCCCCGAAGCTGGGGACCAAGGCGCATTCCCCTGGCTGGCAGCCCCGCCGATGGAGCCGCGGGGGAGCCCCGGGGGATCCCCGTGGCCGGGCTCACGGTCCCGAGGGCCCCCAAGTGCTCCACGCCGGTCCCCGGGGCTTCCCCCAGAAAGGCCCCTCCCGGACCGCTCAATCCGAGCTCGGCGGGCCCGGGGCCAAAAATGTCTGGACCTGCCCCCGCGGAAGCCCGTCCGCGTCGTACCAAGAATCCAGCACAACCCCGTGGACCGGGTCAGCCAAGCGCTGCAACAGCGTCGCCCCGAGCGGCCCGGCCATGCCCGGATCCGTCGCCCCGTCCCGCAGCAACCCGGCCAAGGCCGGATCGAGCAGCGCGTGGCTGCTGGAAGCCTGGCTGATGCCATCCGGGCGCACCAGCCGGTCCAGATCGAAGACGGCGCCCGCCGGGTCGTAGAAACTCGCCGGCGCTTGATTGAAGGGTTTGCGGTCGGGGTTCGTGTCCAGCGGATTCACGGGCCGCCCCTGGGCGTCGAAAACGAACAGACCGCTGCCGAGTCCGGCAACCATGTGCACCCAGAAAGGAGAGTCAAGCTGGTTGCCGGTGTTCCGGCCGATGTGTGTCTTGAGCAACTCCCAGTCCAGATCGTCGTAGTTGCCGGAGGCGATCGCCTGGCGGAAGTCCTCGTACTCGGGCCCCCAGTTCTCCAGGGCGTTTTCGGTCAGGTGGCATGCGACGCAGTAGCGCGGGCCTTCCATCTTTGGACCGACCTTGCCGCGGATCGAGTGCGCCATCAAGGCGTTGTGGGAGAGGGCCGGATAGGCCGCCGCCGGACTGTTGCCTTGACCCTTGCGATCGGAGAACGCGAAGACCTGGGACAGGTCGCCGTTCAAATCGCGGTAGCGGAAGAAGGTTTTGGTGTTGGCGCTGACCTGGGCAATCTTCCCGCGTGAGTTGATGCCAAGCTGGAAGGGCACCGGAGACTGGTAGACGAAGTCCGCGAAGCGTTCGCGGAACACGATGCGTTCCCCGGTGATGTTCGAGAAGTTGTTCCCGGTGTTGTACTCCCCTTCCAGGTGGCACCCCATGCAGGTGTTGGTCCACGCCGAGTGGCAGGTCGCACAATCCATCCGATCCGTGTGGCTGAATCCGGTGTGCGGATTGCCCACCTGCTGGGGCCCGAGGCCCGTGGAGGGATCGCCGTCGATGCGCCCCATCGCGTAGGAAGCCGCGACGCTGTAGAGGGGCGTTTCGTCGAAGGGGTTGGTCACGCCGGTATCGACGGTGACGTCCCGTGTCTGCGGCACGAAGTGCTTGGCGCCAGTGACCTTGCTGTAGAGATAAACGTGCCCATCGGCCTCCCGGCGCACGTGGCGCAGCACGTTGCCGCGCGTGTCGGTGAGGTGCTGACCGGGCTGCCCCAGGTAGTTTGTGCCCGCGACCGTCTCCGCGTAGTGATCCACACCACCGTGACAGCTCTCGCAGGAGATCGCCACCGCCTGCTCCATGCGCGAACGAATCGGGCTCAGTCCACTGCCGAGCGTACCTCCGTGCAGTTCGTGGGACCCGTGGCAATCGATGCAGCCCATACCGGCCTCGTAGTGGACGTCCGGAGGCGTGTCGTCCCGCCCATCTCCGTCGTAGTCCTCGAAGGATAGGTACTGATGGAAGTTGCGACCGTTGAAGGTGTTGTTGCCGACTTCCGGATCGAACAGGCGCGGATCGTCCTTGGTGTTCGTGAAGGAGACCGGATTGGCCGGATACTGCCGGTTGCGCCTCACATCCTGGTTTTGGTCGAGCCGAATGCCCCAGTACTGCATGACGGTGCGGTTCGAACCCTGGTGGCAACCTGCGCAGGTGTGGTCGTCGATGCCTCCCACATGCACACCCGAGTCGAGGGTGCGCGCCACACTTACGATCCGGTGTGCCCGCACGTGGGACCGTTCCCCGGACGCGATGTTGTCCGGGTTGAGAGGCTCCAGCGGATTCATGTGCGGGTCCTTGCTGCCCGTGCGTCCGCCTAGGCTGTAGGGCATGTGACACGCCGAGCATCCGGAGGACCGGAAGTCGCCCGCCCGGTTGTTGGCTCCGGCACTGCCCAGGTGGCAATCGCCGCACGTGAAGGCCACCTGTTCGTGGAACAAACGGGCGAGCTCCGAGTCGCTGATGACCCGCCCATCGGCGAGCTGCTGGTTGGCGAGCAACGCGGCGCTGTAGGCCTGGTTGTTGTGGATCTTGTTCGGGTGGGTCGAGTTGTGCTGGCTGTGGACCGGATGTTCGATCAAACGCGGAACCTGCCCGGGTTCGGCTGTTTGCGCCGAGTAGTTGGGGTCGCTGACCGCGCGAAAGCCCAGGTCCGCCGCGGTGTCCAGATGCAGCCCCTGATTCTCCGCAACGTAGTTCTCGATGCCCGCCGAGAAGGAAGCGCCCGACAGGACCCCCGCCGAAGTGGCCAGCAAGCTGTTGGTCACCAACTCGGAGTGCGGTGCGTGGCACTCTCCGCAGCCGCGGCCGAGTTGCGTCACCCGCAGGTCGCCGGGATTGATGAACTGCAGGTAGTCGATGGCAGTGTAGGTTTTGCCGTCCACCGTGTAGTCCGGGAACTTGTCGATCCCGGCCAAGGTGCGACGGTTGAAGAAGGCCAATGCGTTGGTCTTTTGCTTCTCGCGGTCGCCGATCTGGGGCGGAGGCGGAACGTGGGCCGCGAACTGGTCGCTGGCGCTGCCATCGCCACCATGGCAAACCGTGCAGTCCATGCTCTCCGCGCCGGGAAACGGATGCGGGTTTTCGATCCCAGGACCCGAGTAGTTCGCATCCAACGAACCGTTGTGGCACAGCATGCACGAGCTGGCCGTTTGGGGCTGCAAGCTACTGGTTTCTCCGGGAGTCCCCAGCCCGCAGCCAGTGCTGCCAACAAGCAACAGCGCAAGTCCCAGGGCGAACCCCGCGCCTCTCAGCGCACCCAAGCGCTGCCGCCTGTCCGCTTCTGCTCCGATCCGGCCTCGCATACCTCTCCCCTCCCTTGCTTCCCAAGCGACCGGCGCGTCCCCACACACCCGGCCTCGCTTCATCGGACCAGGGGGTGGATCCCTTGAGGCAACCTGTCTACCCGGAAGATTTTTCCGCCCCGCCGCGATGGCCGCCGCTCAACGGACTTGGGCCTGCTGCCAGGTCGTCGGCAGGTGGCAGCGGTCGCAGCGATCGACCCAGCCGAGCGCGATGTGGTTAGGATTTTGCGCACCCTGCAGATCCGCCTGGTGGCACGACACACAATTGTGATCGGTGGGCACGAAGCGCCCCACCGCCGAACCCGGGTGGCAACGATGGCAAGCGGTGATCGCGTGAACACCCACCAGCGGAAAACGGGTCCGGTTGTGGCGCTCCACCATGCCGACCGCTTGCCAATTCACTTCGTGGTGGCAGCTCGCGCAGTTTTGGCCCAGTTGACCGAGGTGCACGTCCTCGTGGCAGCCCGCGCAGCCACGGGCCGCGAAAACCTCCACCGGGCCTCGATCGTTGTGACACAGCAGGCACTGGGCCGCCGAGTGGGCCCCGACGAGCGCCACTCCCGTCTCCTTCTCATGGTCAAAATGGAAGTCCGCCCGCAGACGATTCCAGGAGTCACCCTCATGGCACAGACTGCAATCCGCCGGGAAGCTGTCATGGGGCAACACCGGTCCCAACCCAGACCACCAACGATGCACCTCCACCCGATGCGGCCGAGAGAGTGAGCAGGCGATCGCAAGCAGCAAGAGTGCGGCCGCGGCCACACGCCCGCGAGCTGTGGGACACAGCCAGGCGTTCAGAAGGTCCATTGGGCAAAGACTCCAACGGCTAGGCCGTACTCTTGGTCGCGCAGGGTGGCCTCCACGGAGCTGGAGAGGCTCAGCCGCAGGGTCGGGCGCCACACCAGACCGGCGCGCACACGGTGTTGCTGAAACTCATCGCTCTCCGATGGGAAGCCCTTTTGGCGTTGGTGGGCGTACTCGTATCCGAAGTCGCTGAAGATCCGTTCCCCACCGAACTGAAGGGACTGGCGCGCGCCAAGCACTTCGGTGAAGGCCCCATCCACAGCAAAAACGCTGGTGTTCGATGCGGAGCCGGTCCCGAAGAGCCCATCCAGTCGGAAGCCGACCTCCACGTCCCCCCCCTCTTGGCGCACATCCTTCCAGAGCCCCAGGCGGCCGAAGACACGGCCTTCCTCCACCAGATCGGCCCACAGCTCGGCGCCAACGCGGTCGAGACGCTCCTTGGCGAGTTGCTCGGGAAGAACTTCGGGATAAAACTCCTTGCGGTCGAGTTCGGGGAACTCAAGGTGCACGTAGTCGAGGGCCAAGCCCCAGCGCCCGTCGAATTCCCGATTGGCGTTCACGAACGCTTGGGTCAGGCCCAGGCCCGGCCCACGTTCTTCGTCGCCGCTCGTGTACCAGTCCACCCAAGCCGTGGCGAACCCGCGCCAACCATCCCGCGGCAGGTAGTGCGCCGCGAGCACGAAGAGATCCCGGTCGGCAGCGCCGTCGTTCCACGTCTTTTGATAGCCGGCCCGCGCGGCCAACCACTCGCTAGGATCCGCGACCCACTGGTACCAGAGCCCCACCTGGAAGTCGCGCCCGCTGGTGAACTCCTGGTCCGGTAGGGGCATCCAACCCATGCTCGCGCCAAAGCGGTGACCCTCCTCGCGTCGGAAGCTCCACTCGCCCCCGTCCAACACCCCGAACTCCGGCATACCGGATTGCAGGAAGCGTCCCGCTTGCCATCCGGCGGGATCGAAGCGTGTCCCGCCCTCGCGATAACTGAAACGCTCGACCCGCAACCTGGAGCTCGAAAGATCGTCCTGCTCCACCCTGCGCGTGGCCCGCTGGTCCCATTCGACGGCCGCGTGGAGTTCGCCCCCCCGACGCCCGAGGTTGTGATAGCGCAGTTCGCCGCCCGCACGCAGGAAGCGATCCCTGCGCGAATCGTCGTCCGTCACGATTAGATCCGCGCCCACGAACAATCGCCCGCTCATGAAGGGTGTGCGCTCCGATGGATGCACCCCGCGCAAGCCGGCGAGCAGGGGGCGATCTTGGCTCCAGTCATCCGCTTCACGGGACCAGGCCGAGGGAGGACGCGTTTCGATGTCCCGCTCCTCCGGAGATTCCCGCGGCTCTTCGTGCGCTTCGTCGGGCCTAAAACGAGCGGCCGGAACACTCAGACTTCCGCGCGTGCCCGCCGCCCAGGAGCGACCCGGC
This sequence comes from Planctomycetaceae bacterium, assembly GCA_050480685.1. Taxonomy (GTDB): domain Bacteria; phylum Planctomycetota; class UBA1135; order UBA1135; genus JBJHAV01. Next base: position 19,753 of record JBJHAV010000001.1, read on the forward strand.
TCCACCGGTTCCACGAGCGCCGAGCGCAGCTCGACCTCCACGACCCTCGCCAAAAACGCGACACCATCACGGGGCTGGAAGCGCACCAAGTCGCCGGGCTCCAAGCCATCCGCCGCGCCGCGATCCACGCGAGCACGGCCGCTCTCCAGGACGCCGACCACACGCATCTCCACGCGCACGTCCTGTGCGGTGGCCGCCTGGAGCACCTCCCCCTGGTCGGCGCCTTCCTGCTCAGATCCGTCTTCCGAAAGTCCCCGGGCGATCGCACGGTGATTCGGGGCGAACGCGGCAAGCGCGATCACCAATGCCGCACCGGCCAGGGAACCCCTCATCTCCCTCCTCCGAAGCGGCGCAGGGACCCCGAACCGACACCGTGGCAATCGGTGCATGCGCTCCCCAGGGGCTTGTAGCGGATCGTTTCTCGACCGGAGATCACGGTCGGCATGTGGCAAGCACTGCAGTCGAGCTCGCGGTGCGCCCCATCGAGCCGAAAGCGGGAGTCCCAGTCGTGATCGAAGGTGAGACTCGCGAAGTCCCGCGCCGCATCGTGGCAACGGGCACAGTCGGCCGCGCGAGGTGCACCACCGGGTGTCAGCGGCTCCCGAGCAAACTGCCCCAGGTGGGGATCAACGTGGCAGTCGGCGCAGGCATTGCCCCGCGGCGGACCCAAGCTGAGCTCACCCCGTTCGACACCCGCCAGGGGCGTGTGGCAATCGGTGCAACTGGCTTGGGCGTGGGCTCCGACCAGCGCAAAACCTGTCCACAGAGCGTGATCGAAGCCGTGGGGCAGCTCCCGGAAACTGGTTTCCCCGTGGCAGCGGGCGCACCCTTCTCGGTCGAAGAAGCGCGTCGGCAGATGGGGTCCGTCGAAGCGCCCCCCATGGGGATCGGTGTGGCACACGGCGCAGCTCTGCCCCACCTCCGCTCCACCGTGCATGGCGGGCAGGGCGCCAAATCGCTGGGCAACACGACCGAATCGGCGTCGGGCCGTGTCCGGCTCCGACTTGGGTGTGTGGCACGCAAAACAACCCTCTTGTTCGTGCGCCCCCGTCAGGGGAAAACCGGTCCAGTGCCCATGGTCAAAACGTCCATGGGGTACCTCGGAGAAACGCGTCGGGTCATGGCACTCGGCGCACGCACCCTGCGGAGCTCGCATCTCGCTCGAAATCTCGGCCAACCGACCATCGAAAAAACCGCTGTGGGCGTCCGCGTGGCAGTCCGCGCATTGGTTGGAGGTGCCGCGAAACCGCCTCGGAAGATCCGCGTGCGCCTGCTGATGGCACGCCTCACAGGACACCGCCAGATGACTGTCACTGAGCGGCATCGTGGTTCGCCCATGGTGCTCGACACCGAATAGGTGCGGCGCGAAGTGTGTGGTCGCGTGGCAGCCGACACAGCCTTCTTGGGCAAAGGGTCCCGTCGCGAACTGCCCCCCGTGGGGGTCCCCATGGCAATCGATGCACGCGAGCTGCTGACGCCCCGGATGGCGTGCAGCAAAGTCCTCGAGCTGGGGATCGTGGCATGCGGAGCAGTCCAGCCGATCGTGGGGCGCCTCCAAGCGGAAACCTCCCAAAGCATGCAGGTCCGGATCGAGGGTCAGATTGGGATCGCGAAAGCTCGTGTGCGCGTGCTCGTGACAGGCGGCGCAGCTTGCTTCCAGGGAAAGCCCGAAGCGACGCGCGGCGCCAGAACCAAAGGGCAAGCCGTGGGGGGAATCATGGCAGTCGAGGCAGTTCCTCATCTCCGGCCCGCGGCCGCCGGGTCTCTGCCGCTCTAGAGCGTGTTTGGTGTTTTCCCCGTGACAGACACGACAGTTGAGCTCCGCGTGGCCACCGATCAGAGGAAGGTGGCGTTCATGCCCGAGGCTATGCGGTCGATCAAAACCGTGTTGATCGTGGCACTCGGTGCACGAGCGCTGCATGGCTCCTGCGTGGGGATCCTCGTGACAGGAAGCGCAGTTTGCTTCCAAGCCGAAGAACCTGTGGGATCCGTGGGGCAGCACATCCACGTGCGCATTGGCATGGCAAGCGCTGCAGTCCAGCTCCAGGTGGCGGCCTTCCATGTGGAAGCCGAGCCGGGAGTGATCGAATTGTGAGGGATCGGGCACCCCAGCCTTGGCAAAACTGAGGCGATTGACCGGGGTGAACCCGGTTCCATGGTGTTCTCCATGGCATTCCGCACAATCCTTGGCCCGGGCCCCGAGCAGGCCGTGCAGCCCTCTCCCGGTCTCGATGTGCTCCGCGACCGCGCCGTGGCAATCGAGGCAAGCCGAAGCCATGCTTTGGAACCAGCCCCCGTGGCATGCGCTGCAACTGTTCGGGCCGGCGAGTTCGGGAATGCTTCCGTGCACCGCGGACAGGGGCCCCGGTGGAGTGCGCTCCACCTGCACCAGCGCCATGACCACCACCAGGGTTGCGCTGGCCACGGCAACCCAGAGCCCCGTGCGCGCCGACGGCAATCCGCTTCCCCGGATCTCTCCTTCGATCTTCACAGGGCGCCTACCGTCAACCGCACGGATCCGTAGATCCATGCGTAGGCCACGTGGAAAGCGGTCAAGAGGATCAGCAGGAGCGCGCCCCAGCGGTGCAACCACCGCCACCCGGAGGCGAGGGCACGCAGATCCTCATAGTGGGAGGAAACCAGCGCCGCGCGGTGAACACCCCGCGCCAAACGTCCCAACTCGGCCAACTGGTCTTGCGCCATTCCCGACGCGCGTGCGCGCCCGTGCAGGGCCCTCAGGAAGCGCAGCAGCGACCACTCGGATGCAACAAGTGCAATGAGCCGCGTGGGGAGGCTGGCACCCCAGCGCCGCTGCTCTACCAAGTGCGCCACCTGCTCGCGAATCTCTTGCGCCAGCCTCGGATCGACACGTTCGAAGCCAGCGGTCCAACGGGCTACACGCTCCCGCGATTCGGCCAACTCCAATTCGCGTCCGCCGGCGGCACGGGGCACACGGGCGTACAAATAGCGCCCGATCACCCCTGTGACGACCAGGGCCACCAAAACCCAGAGCGCTTGCCCGCCCAGGGTTCCGCGCACCTCCATGCCTCCATGCAGCAGCACAAGAGGCAGCGCGAGCAACCCCGTGGCCACGTGCACGTCCATCCAGGTGCGCAGCGAGGCGAACCGCACCTTCCACCACTGGCGGCGGCGCAGCAGGTACGCGAGGTTCAAGGCCAGTGCCAGCGCGGCCGCGAGGCCGAACCACAGACCCCACCCCTGCCCGGGCCTCAGGCGGCCGTGATCCAAGTGCGTTGCCCGGCCGGCCCGATCCAGGAAGTAGTAGTCCCCATGCCAAAGTGCGAAGCACAGGGCCGCCAGAGCGCCACCCAACGCTACGGAGAGCCCTAGGGTCAGCCCACGTCGCTGGGTTTCCTGGTCGGCGGCTAGCGCACGGTCGGCCGGATCGAAGGAAACACCGCAGCGCTCGAGCAACGCCTTGGGGGCTTCACCGCCCGCTTGGATGAAGACCAGGTCGTTCGCGATGCGATCGCTCGTCGAGTCGGCCGCACCCTCATCGACCTCGACCGGACCCAGAAGCACATGATCCGCGCCGATGGATCGAACCCGCGTGCCCAAACGCGCTTCGATTCGGCCCGCTTCCAGCGCCTGTTCGAACCGTCGCTGATTTTTTGCTTTGGCGCGCAGGAGCGCACCCTGGCGGTAGCTCAGCGTTACGCGATTGCCCGGCTGTTCGGCCAAAGCCAGGGCCGTCTCGACCGCGCTGTCGCCCCCGCCGACCACCAGGATCCGCTTGCCCCGGTGCGACTCGGCATCGAGCAGGCCGTAGGCCACCTTGGGCAGTTCCTCCCCGGGAACACCCAGACGATTGGGGGCACCCCTGCGCCCGAGCGCCAAACAGATCTGCCACGCCTTCCACTCACCCCGGCTCGTGCGCACCGTCCAGGTTCCATCCGCAGCCTGCTCGGCGCCCTGGAACTCCACTCCGCAGGTGATCGGCAGATGATGATCCGAGGCAGCTTTGCCCCAGAGTTCCATCAACTCCTCCTTGGAGTAGCTGTGACGCCCCAGCCTCCCTACAAGCGGAAGTTCGATCGGCTGGGTCAGAACGAGCTTGGCCCGCGGATAACGCGCAACGGTGCCCCCTAGGCCGGCCTCACGCTCCAAAACAGCGAAGTCCAGCCCTTGGCGCCGGGCTTCGAGGGCCGCCGCCAGACCCGCGGGGCCGGCCCCGACGATGACAAGATCGAGCACACCGGATCGCGCCGTCCGCCCGCGCGCTGCCTGGGCCGCCCGGCGAGCCACGGCAGTTCCGTGGTCGACCGCCGTCTTGACCAGCGCCTGGGCCGTCACTTCGCCGGCCAGGAACAATCCCGGTCGCCGTACCGCTTCGAGGGTCTCATCGATCGCCGGGATGTCCGTGCGGGCCTCCACATCGGAAAGCCCTAGGCGGATGGCCCCCGTGGGGCATTCCCGTGCGCATGCACCGGTTCCGACGCAACCGGCACCCCGCACCAGGGAGGCTTGGCCGTGCAGCATCGCCAAGACTTCGTCCTCTGGACAAGCGCGCACGCACGCGCCGCAGCCCATGCACTTGTCGAGGTCGATCGTCGGGTGCCGCAGGGGTGCGCGGTCGGCTCCGACGGAGCGCACACGTTCGCGCCAATGCAGCAGCCGCTTGAGTTCGCTGCGACCTTCCCGGCGCAGAACGAACGACAGCACGGCCAAGGCGAGGGTCGAAAGCGCCCCTGTTAGCAGGGCCCAACTCACGGCTGCCTCTCCCCGAAGGTGCCTAATGCGCGCCTTCTTCCGCGGCACCGCGTGTTATGGGTTTCCAGGACCTTGGGGAGTGGTCCTGGAATCCTCTGGCGCTCGAGCCTCCCCATGAGCGTGCCCTCCCCGGGCTCAGCGCGGCTCGCTGATGCGGGCCGTGGTCTGCACCCGCCCGATCGGTGCGGCACTTTGCACGTAGTCGCGACCGGCTTTGTGAAGCCGATCGATCCGCCGCGCGAGTTCGGTCAAGCCGATGCGCAGGGTGTCGATCTGCGGCTCCAGGGCCGTCACCGAGGACACGCTCAGATCATTGGCCAGATAGCGTGTGTAGTCGAGCAGCAGGTTGTTGAAGGCGTCCAGAGCCTCCTGTACGGGTCCGATGGCCGCTACGACTGCCTGATACTGGGCTTGGGTCATGCTGCGCCGCTGCCGAGCCTGCGTCGCTAGGCCCGGATCGCTGATCGCATCGATGTCGGCTTGCCAAGAGTCGAACACCGCTGCGGCCGAGGACTCCATCGGTCCCAGCCCGGCGCGAAACCGGTCCGCTTGGGCCTGGCTGCGCTGCACCGAGGCGCGGAACGACTCGTAGGCCTTGTGGGCGTCTCCTTGCAGTTCTTGCCGCACGATCGATCGCAGCACATCGACGGCATCGCGGGCTCGGCCCTGGGCCACGTCGGCATCCAAGTGCATGCGTTCGACGCGGCCGACCAGGCCATCCACTTGTTGGATGCCGGCTGCCTGCTGCGGCCCCTGGCAAGCGACGAGCAACGTGCCGACCGCCGCGGCGAGGACCCAACGGGTGAAAGACGTTTTCATGGGGTTCATTCGTGTGTCTAGATGGAACGGATCCGCGTGCGGCCTTATGCGGCTTCACGCGGTGAGGAATCGACAGCGAGTGTGGTCACCGCCTCCGGGCTGCCTTCGGATCGTGTTCGACTTGCGCGCCAGGCCAGGTAGGGACCGAGGCCGCACACACTCCACTGGAGCAGGTAGTAGGTCCACAGGGCCCCGTGAACGCCGCTGGTGAAGCCGTAGCTGTGCAATCCGACGCCCAGCAAGTTCGTGCCCCACCAGGAGAAGGCCACGATGGTGCCCGTGAAAGCGGCACAGGCGGCAATGCCCACTTCACGCAGCAGACCCGAGGCCTTGCCGTGCAGAATCGCCAGCAAACCGATGCAAATCAGCAGGGCGCCGTTCTCCTTCGGATCCCAGCCCCAGAAACGCCCCCAGGAGTCGTTGGCCCAGATGCCTCCCAGGATGGTGCCCACCAGGGAGAAGATCAGTCCGAAGGCCACCGCGCCGTAGGTCATGCGCGTCAGGGCGCGGCGTCGATCGCGGGGCATGCGATCCCCGCGCACCACCCGCCAGATCAAGTAGACGCTGCCGAGGAACGCGGCGAACAGGGCCGCCGCATAACCGATCACGATCGTGGTGACGTGGGTTGCCAACCAGAAGTTGGTGTCCAGCACGGCCACCAGACTTGGCATCGTGTCGCGCCGCTCCAGCGTTTCGTAGCCGTTTGCCAGAAACAGGCCCACGACTCCCAATCCCACGGCGAGCGCGCCCGAAATGCGCCTGCGATCGATCCACTCGATGACGAGGCCGAGGGCGACGCCGCAGGCCGTCACGAAGAGGACGGTCTCGTAGAGTGTGCTGACGGGGGGACGTTCGCGGATGATGCAGCGCAGAACGATCGCAAACGTCAGCAGCACGAGGCCCACGGTGGCAAGTCCCGTCGCCGCCGTTTGGGCAAAACGCGCCGCCGGCCGCAGCCAGGTCCAGACCGTGGCGGTGAAGGCCAGCAGGAAGGCCACCAGGCTCCAATGCAGCGGCTTGAGGCGGTAGTAGCGGATCTCTAAATCCAATCGACGGGTTTCGCCCCGCGCCGCCGCCAGGGGTTCGGTTTGAGCCAGCAGTGCGCCCAGTGCGGCCTCGACCCGTGCCGGATCCCAGGGCCCGGCGGTAGCGCGCGCCAGGCCTTCCAAGGCTTCAAGGGAGGCAAACTCCGCCGCGCTCGCGCGCCGGCCGCCAAGTCCCGCGTGTAGCCATTCTCCGGGTGTCCACCAGTCCGGTTGCGCTGTGACCGGCTCCGCCGGCGGCAACACGGCGAGCCGCGTGGAGGCCCGACCTAGGTCCGACGCCAGTCGCAACACGCCGTCGAGGCGTGTGACCGACTCCCGATCGAGGGGGTCGCTGCTCGCCCCCCAACTCCGATAGTGGGCCGCGACCTCGGGGCCGCGGGCGACCAACTGCGAGTAGCGGATCGAGTTCGCCCCCCCGAAGAGGGTCCGCACACTGCCGTCCGCCGGCAGGGGCAACTCGAGCTGCGCGAAGTCCAGGAAACCCGCCAAACCGAGGAACAGGTCGACCGCCTCGGCCAACTGCACCACCTGGTGCTGCAGGGAACTGCGTTGCCCGGCCGGGATCGGCGCCCACTGGTGCGCCAACTCGAAGAGTTTGGAAACGCCCGGTTGGAGCTCGTCGAACGTGTAGCGATCGCGCCGCTTCTTGATTCGCACGTCCAGTCCCAGGGCGTGCACGGCCGCCGAGTCTTGCACCTGGAAGCTGGGATAGGTCGCTGCCCGCGCCGGATCGGTCAGCACGTCGAGCAACCACGCCGTGGCGCCGAGGGTTTCACCGTCGGGTGTCGTCACGGTGCGCCTTCCGTTCAGGCGCAGCAGGGTGAAGGAGGCGTAGGTCGAAAGCGGCTTGACACGACCTCCATCCTGGACAGGCAGACGCCCTGCGAGTTCCAGTGCCCGCTTCGACCACGGAGCCGTGCGCACGTCGCCCTGCACTTGTCCGTGGGCTTGGGCGAATTCGTGCGCGTGCACGCCGTGCTGTGCATTGGCGACTCCCGCGAAGGCGCTGGGAATGCCCCAGGTGGCGATCAGTACCAGGGCGGCCGCGAGCAAGCGATGCCTCATGATCTCGTGCGCTCCTTCGCCACGAAGAGCGCTAGCTTGCGGCCGAAGTGGAGCAGCATCCCGGCGGCGATCACCAGACAGGACCAGAGCGGCCAGGGATCGGAGGGGTTGCGCGAGACGGCCAAGGTCGAGAAAAGCGGATCGCCGGGCCGCGCGTTCGAGGGCCCCCAGGAGGCCTGGTAAAGCACCAATCCGCGCTCCCGCAGCGGTTGGTTCATGGAGATGGTCACCGGTCGCGCGGTGCCACCTTCACGGACGAGCACATCGCTCGAAAACCAACTGGGCATCGACGTGCGCGGGTGATCGACTTTCGTGAAGCGCTCCAGCGTGACCTCGAAGGGCATCGGCCAACGTTCGCGGCGCAGGTCGATGGCAAAAAGTTGACCTGCGACTTCCAGGGTCCAGGGCGCCGCATCGAAGGCCCACAGCATGCCCTGGGTGCGCACGCCCCCCGGTTCAACCACGTTGACGTAGGCCCCCGGTCCGTTGCGCTCCGATTGGCGATCGCGCGGCTCGGACCGCAGGAAAAATCCGTCGACCACGGGGACATCCACCTGGAAGGCCGGCCCCTTGGGCAAAGCCGTGGCGTTGCCGAACCAGTGGGTCACCTCCAGATCGAAGGGCAGGTCCGGATCGGCAAACACGAGCGGCGCGTCCGGCCGGGCATGGGCCAAACGGCGCTGGTTCACCACCCGCTCTTCCACGCGGCCATCGGGCAAGATGCGCGAAATCGCGATCTCGTTGGTGTGGTAACTCTGGAACGAGCGCGACGTCTGACCCTCATAGAGTGTCGTGTGCCCATCCTCGGCAAAGTGCAGCTTGACGAAGCCCGAGAGCAGCAGGAAAGCGATCCCGACGTGGGTCACTAGGATGCCGGCCGTTGCCCAAGAGCGCCGCAGTCGCAGCACGCCGCCGACGAACAGATTGATGCCGAGCAGGCTCAGAACGAGGTTCGCGCCGGGCAGCGGAATCGTTACGGGTCCGGCCCAGTGAACGAGGGCGTAGGACTCGAAGTACTTCTTCTGGACGTCGTAGAGTCCGTACTCGACCTGCTCCAAAGTGCCCAGGAAGGTCAAAAGACCCAGCAGCAGGAGCAGGACGAACGCCAGCCGCATCGAACCCAAGACCGACCCGATGCGCCCACCCAAACTGCGAGCTCGTTTCATCGGACCTCCTCAAGGGAAGAGAGCAGTTCGAGGAAGTGCCCGCGCTGCGCCCTTGCGGTGGCCTGCGGCCCGATCAGCTTGAGGAAAACCGTGCGCTGGTCCAGCATCGCCACGGCGCCCAGCAGGTAAGCGTTCTCGAGGGAGCTCTCGCCCATGCCGCGGTAGTGGCCGGTGGCTTCGATCAGCACCGCTTGGACTCCTAGGGCGTCCACGCGCTCCAATGAGGCGTGTTCGGCCGGGGACAGGGGCCCGAGTCCGATTTGACCGCGCCAGCGATCCAGGTTGGATCGCACACCACCGCCGTCGCCGGCCAGCACCGCCATGTAGATCTCGACTTCCCCTTGCGTGCCTGCGTGCCACGTGGCGACGCGCATGGGCCTGGCCGCCCCGTCGACCCAAGGATCGGGTCGGGTCCACGCCAGCCCCTGGCCGCCCGTGCGCGCTTCGGAAGCGCCCTGATGCGCGCCACCGACGTAAGCCCGTGCGCCCGGTTCCTTCGCCCCATGCTCGGCGCAGTCGTCCCAGTCGTGATCGGAACCATGCCCGTGGGTGTACCCGTGATCGGTTGCTGGCCACTCGAATCGCAGGGAGGCGGCAAAGGTCTCGAACGCCGCGAGCTCCGCGCGCACGATCTCCTCGGGGCCGGTGAATTTGAGGAAGGCGGAACCTTCCGGATCCACAGCCAATAGCCCGAGCATGCGATATCCGGGCCCACCACCCGCCGCCGGATCACTGGGTAGCGCCATGCCCCCGTAGGTCCCCGCTGCGTCGAACCAGACCGCGGGCACACCCAGCAACGTGCGGCGTTCCAACGCAGCGATCCCCGCTTTACCGAAAGGGGCGAGGCCGAGTTGTGCGCGCCAACGATCCACGTTGGCCGCCAGCCCTCCGCCGTCCCCATTCAAGAACGTCAGCGTCACCTCGGCGCGCGCATCACCGGCGGCCAGGAGGTTGAGCGTGCGCATGTCCGTGGGCGCCAACTCGCGCCAGCCCTCGGGAAGCTCGTGGGCCAGAACCGGTTCCGAAGCCTGCCCCGCGGAAGGCGCCGCTTGCCTCCCGGTGCCCCCCGCCTGCCGCCCCGGGGCCGCTGCCCCCGTGAAGCCAAAGCGCTCCGCCGTGGGGACGCCCATGCGCGGAGCACGTTCCTCGACCACACGGACCACGTCGAAGCTTTCGAGCCCGCGATGGGCATCGCCGCAGCCCACGCCCCACCAGGCGAGGCAGCCCACAAGCCACGGAGCCCCGCTATTTCGAATCCTCTGCACCAACACCCCCTCCACGACGGGACGCCGCCCGGTCGTTTCGGGCCCATCGGTTCGAGTAGGAGGTGAACTTGAGGGGGGAGCTACGGACAGAGCCGCGAACTGGGAGTCGGGGGCCGTTGCCCGTGCGCCCGAGGATCCCTACGTTGTTTCCCCAGCCCAGGAATCCAGATGGCGGAACCCTTCAAGAATCTACTTGGGCCCGAGGCCATCCGCCGCGCCTCGGGACATCTGGAGCGCGCCGTCGCGGGCTTCGACGGGCGGGCCTTCGAGCGCCACGCCCTGAAGGGCCTCGACCGCTTGGAGTTCAAGGCCCGCGCGCAACACATCGCCGATGCCATCGAACGCCAACTGCCCGCGGACTTTCCGAAGGCGGCGCGCGCCTTGCGCGGCGCGCTTGCCGAGGTGCGCGGCGACGAGGCGATCTCCGAGGTCAGTGCGCACCCGAGCGGCCTGTGCGGCTGGATCCTGTGGCCTGTGGGCGTATGGGTAGAACGCCGCGGACTGGACCATCCCGACGCCGCCCTGGACCTGCTCCGTGAATTGACCCAGCGTTTCACCGCCGAGTGGGCCTTGCGGCCGTTCCTCGAGCATCACCGCGAGCGGACCTTCGCGCAGCTCGAATCGTGGTTGAGCGACCCGAGCCATCATGTGCGTCGCCTGGTGAGCGAAGGTTCGCGCCCGCGCTTGCCCTGGGGCCGGCAGTTGCGCTTCCTGATCGAGGACCCGACTCCCACCCTCGGACTGCTGGAGCGCTTACTCGACGACTCTTCGGCCTACGTGCGTCGCAGCGTCGCCAACCATCTGGGCGATATCGGCAAGGACCATCCCGCGGTGCTTGCGGAATTCGTGGAGCGCCACCTGCCCGGCGCGACCGGCGATCGCGTGGCTCTCCTGCGTCACGCGTGCCGCGTGCCCATCAAAGCCGGCGACCGTCGCATTCTAGCAGCCTTTGGTCTCGCCGCCGACTTCCAGGGCGAGGCCCTGCTGCGCCTCTCGGCCAAACGCGTGACCCTGGGAAACCACATCGGCCTGGACGTCGAACTGCGCTCAACCGCGCGCCGCCCACAGGTCCTCGAAATCGATTACGCCGTGTGGCACCAGGGGGCGAACGGCCTGCGGCCGCCCAAGGTCTTCAAGGGCTGGCGCAAAGCGATTCCGCCCGGCGAGCGGCTCCAGCTCGAAAAGCGCCATCCACTGGTAGTCATCACCACCCGCCGTTACTACCCCGGCGAGCACCGAATCGAACTGCGCATCAACGGCCGCGCCGTCGCCGAGCAGACCTTTCGCCTTTCCCTGCCACGCGAGGGGTGAGCCCCGACCTGGGCCGCTTTGACCTTGCCATGCCCCAACGAGCCGCCCTCTTCCTCCTCGCACTCGTCGCCGTCACCGCCGGTCTGCTGCTTTTTTGGCGCACGTCCGCACCGACCGCGACATCGCCAGCCTTCCCCCAGCCCTCCACGCAGCCGGCAGCCGCTCCGCCGGCACTCGTACCCGACCCGCTGCACGAAGCCCGCCCCCGCACCGAACGCCAAGCCCTACCTGCTCCCGCAGGGATCGAGCCTGGGGCCGAAGAGATGGCCTCGGCTGCCCGACCCTTTGTCCCCGGCCCCTCCGATGGCTTCGGCGTGCGCGTGCGCTTTGCGGACGGCGAGCCCGCCGCGGGCGCGCGCGTGGAGTCCCTGGGCGCGGAGCTATACCTCAGCCCCGGGCGCATCGCGCTCGAAGTGAGAGCGGAGCGCGCCGCCCGCCAGAACCAAGCCCTTCCACCGACCTTTGACGGCGCCCACGCGGATCGGCGCTTCAGGGCCGATGACGAGGGTTGGGTACGGGTCCCCGATCTCGGCCTCGGCCAGATGTTGCTCGCGTTCGCCGAGCGCGACGAAAAGGAATGGGTCGCAAGCCTGCACCTTTGGCAAGCGCGCCGCGATCGACCCGTCGGCGAGATCGAACTGGTACTGGAACCCCGCGTCGAACTCGAAGTCGAACTCGTCGATGCTCGCGGCGAGCCCGCCCCAGGCGTTGCGCTCTACGTGATCGGGGACCTTCCGATGGACCACGGCCGCTGGCCCAACTCTTTGCGGGGGAGCCAGCTGGGTCGAACTGCGGCGCTTGGGGCACGCACGGATGGCGCCGGGCGTGCGCGGCTGGCGGAGCGCGCCATTCGGTTCCGCGATTTGGACCGCCCCGCCTTGTACGTGGCCTTGCCCTTCGACCCACCCATTGTGCCCTTCCTGGAGGAGACTCCCGGTGGCGGACCGTGGCGCATCGTGCTCCCGCCCACGGGGTCCGTGCATGTCCAGGGCGCTCGCAGCGAGGTGTTCTTGCAGGTGGAGGGATCCGGCGCGCGGCCTTCCTCCACCTCGCTTCCTATTGACGGACGAGCCGAGTTCCCGCTGGTCGGGCTCGGTCTGAACCTGCGCGCCCAGGACCGCAGCGAGTCCGCGGCCCCTAGGCACTTCGCAGGTCCAACCGAACCCGGCGAGCGGATCAAGGTGACCTTGGAGTCCAAGCGACTCTGGCGCCTGAATTTGGTGGATGCGGCTGGACAGGCGCTTGCGGATCGGACCGTTCGTGTGTCGGAGCGATCGGGGCGCAGCGCCATGTCCGGATACACCCTGACGGATGAAGCCGGTGGGCTCGACTTTGTGCCTAGATTGGAAGTCGGAGAAACCTGGCGCTTGGAGCTCGAAGTCGGAAACGAAGGTCCGAAATCGTCACATCACTTGAACGCCCGGATGGACTCGCTGCCGCCAGAAGAAGGGGAAGTCCAGGTCGTGCTTTACCCTGCCCCCCACCACGGCACGGGGCGTGTGCTCAATGACGTCGGCGATGCGGTCGCAAATGCCGAAGTCTTCCTCGTTCCGGAGGATCAACTCTTCGTCGCCAACAACATCTTCGGTCGCGGCCCTTTCGCGGTCACGGACAACGAAGGCCGCTTCGAGCTCGCGGGACCTCTGCCCGACCTCTTCGGGGATCTGCCCCTGGTCCGCTTCGCACGGCGGCCCGGGTATCCCGACTCGCTGCCCGTTCCCCACCGGCCCGGAGAAGACTCCGTGCTCGTCCTGGCGCGACCGGCGGAGGTGTCCTTCGAAATCCATTGGCCCGAAGGCTTTGCGATCGAGAGCCTCTCGTTCGAGCTGCGCTCTCCCCACGGCACTCGCCTGTTGATGGACAGCCCCGGCGAGGCCGACACACCCGAACCCGGCGTGCGTAGCCGCCGGTGGCACGCCATGGGGGCCCCCAGTGGAGACATCGAACTTCACGCCCACTCCCAGCTCGACGGCGCCTGGCTCACCTCGTGGCCGCTCCACGCGCCGGCCGGGCAGCGCGCGGAGCTGGACCCCATCGATCTACGTACCGCAGTACCAATGAGTGCTGTGACGGTGCACTTGGAGGACCCCTCGAAGGTGCGGCACATTCGGCTCACCGGGCAGGTCGACGGCCTCTCGCACAGGACCTGGATGGCGCCGGACATGTGGCTCCTGCCCAGGCCCGCGTCTGCCTTGGTACTCTCGGCCAAAGCGGAAGGACACCGCACCATCGCGTTGACCTGGGACGGTTCCCCCTTGCGACTCGACTTTGAAATCGGCTGGCGGCTACCCGTTCGATTTTCGCCGGGCTTCGAAACTCCGGTCGAGTACGGCCCCCTGCATGTGCACTTCAACCTGACGGGGCCGGGTGGAAGTACGCCCAGCTCCCACTCCCTGGACTTTTCCCGCTCGGCGACCCAAGAGCTTCGGATCGAGGGCCCAGGTACGCTCCGTGGTTATCCCTTCCTGCCGGAAGCTCCCGATCCGTTCGGGCCGCAAGTGACGATCGAACTCGACCTCGAACGCCTCGAAAGCGGAGAGCCGTTGGTGCTCGAGTTTGACCGCGAACGTTGGCAAGCCTGGTTGGATCGCCAGCGCTGAGCATGCCGGTTCGTGCGCCGTCCCGCGGACGGAAAGACGCAGGCCCTCGCCTCAGAACTGGAAAGTCAAACGCACCCGACTGGAGAAGGCCCACTCCGACAGCACCGGACAGCCCCCTGCTCCCGGGGCGTAGGTCGCCCATTGAACGTCGAGCGCTCCGCCGCTCAAACCCGCTTGACAGGGCACCACGAGGGAGTGGAACGCCCGGCCGGAGGCCACCGGCTTGATGAAGTAGATCCCGAGCGGCTGGATTTCGCAGGGCCCGCAGACGAGCGGGATGCTCGCGGTGGAAGCGAGGTTCAGGATGGCAATCGTCTGGTCGCCGGGGGAGCCGTTCAATCGCAGGGTCAGCGTGCTCGAACCAATCGCAGCGGCCCCATCCACGATCGCATTGCCGCCCCCGCAGCCGCCACCCAAGGGTGTCACGTTCGAGCCTGTGCCGAACGACACGCGCTGGCCGAGGATGTCGCCGATTCCCGAGTTGATGCGGCACATCACGAGCAAACCCTCCTCGGGCTCCGCACTACCCGCCACGGCTGGCGCGGCCAAGGCCACACGCGCTTCGGCCGACGTTGTACTGCTCGCCACGGAACCCAGATTTTGGCACGGCGCACAGGAAGCGGAATCCAACGCGTGCAGCAGGAAGGACTCCGAGGTGGGCAGCAGGTCGCTGGATTGGACCCACGCCACGAAGGTCTTGCCCGGCCGAAAGGCCACGGCCGGGCGGCGGCCGTTGCCAAAGGTGAAGTTCGTCAACAGTTGCTCCGGACCTACCTCGATGGTGGCTCCGTTGCCGCTCAACCGCAGGCTGCGGGCCGCCAAATTGGTCCGACCCGCGGCCACTTGATGTTCGTAGGCCAGAACGAAGTCGGATCCGAGGCCGTCCAGGGCCGGGTGGCGCCGGTCGGCTCCCCCCGCGGCCAACACCGTCTCCGCGGTTGTTGCGCCCCCCCCAAGTGAAACCGTGCGCATGCGCAGTGAAGTCTGACCCGGAGTCGCCGTCCCCCGAAACGCCGGAAGACCACTGGCACGTGTCCCCCCGCCGTGCTCCGGCGGGGAACGGCCACTTGTCCAACGACCCCTTCCGTGGCCAAGTCCCAGGCCAATGGCTCGATGAAGCCGGAGAGCGACAGATTCCCGTTTTGATCGCTCTGCACGCGAACGAAGCGCAGCGAGGCCAGGTTCTGATCGCGCCAGAGGACCACGAAGCGGTTCAGGGGGACCAGGGAGCGGTCGGCGGCGATGACCGGCTCCGTGAGCGGATTGCCCACTGCGTTTGCGGCCGCGGAAAAGATCGGCCCGAAGGATATCGAACCTGTCCCGAAGTCCCGGCCGACCCGCATGCGAATGGAGTAGCCGTCCGTGGACGAGGATGCGCCCGGGGTGCGCTCCTGCCAGACGACGCCGAAGCGCGAGGAACCGAGGTCGGCGATCCTCGGGTTCTGGGCAAAGGACTGAAAGGGTGCCTGGGAGGGCGAAACTTCGAAGGCGATCTTGTTCGAGCCCGAAACGTTCGATGCGCTGCCCCGGATGACCGCGTGGTTGGCGGAAAACACCCGCTGGAACACGACCACGTGGTCGAAATCTCCCCCTACCAATCGCACCACGTCCGGGCGCAGGTCCTGTTGGGCGCCGCTCGACACGTTGAATACCGTGCCCACGAGAGGATCGACGAGCAGCGGATATCGCGCGGTCTCCACGAACTCGGCGGCCAGGCGCAACTGGAGCTCGCCGGGCGACCAGCGCAGCTCGCCGCCAGCCGTGCGGCCGTCCGCGTCAATGCCTGTCACGCCGCCGATCCGCACTCCGCCGACCCCGGGATACTCGAAGAGCAAACCACCGCAGGGCTGAGCAATGGGGTCCGGCAGGGTTGAGACGACGGGCACACGCAACACCAGATCCCCATCACCGACGGGACGTGCCGGGAGTAGGTAGGAGAACTCCACGCCCCGGGGACCGATCTCCCAGCGTTCGCTCCTCCCCGCGCCCAGGTCGTAATCGACCCCGTTACCATTGCGGGCGAAGGCCATTCGGGGGAGCGGCTCATCGGGGGCCGATTCACCTCGGCCCAGGCTCGCCGCACCGAAGTGCAGGGACTGAAGCGTCGGGACCAGATGCCCGAGGGCCGGCACGTAGCGAACTCCACCGGGCTCGAAGTGAGCGCGGTAGTGGGGACCGATCGCCACATAGGCATCGGATTCGGCCCAAAGGCCGACCGCGTCGATGAACGAATTCTGGGCGGCGCCGGGTAGCCCGGCGGTGACGAGGAGCGCGGCGGCGAGTGCGGTCCGAAGCATGGCTGGAATGGACGGGGGTGGGGGCGACCACCGGGTCCATGGGCGATGCGGAGGGAGCGTTACGGCGGGCGGGGGCCGGCCCCCGGACCGGCGGCGGGGTCAGCGGGGGGGCAGGGGGCCGCCAACGGAGGTCAGGGCTTCAGCCAGGCGCTCGGGCAGGTCCGCGAGGCGGGGGTCGGACCCTGCGGGGAGGCGGCGGTGGGCTTCGGCGACGGCCGCGACCAGCTCGGCGGCGACAGCGGCAAGGGGCGCGGGCCGCAGATCGGGCACGGGCTCCGGGCCCTTGTGCAGCCTCAGGTGGGCCAGGCTGCCATCGGGGAGCACCAGCCGGTAGGCCTCCAGGTCGCAACCCGGGCGGCCGAAGTCCCGCTCTTCGCCGAGGGCTTCCAGCGCCCCCGTGAGGGCCTCGGCCAGCCGCCGCGCGGTGCCCTCCGCCAGGGGCAGCTCGGCCGGATTGCCCAGGCCCAAGCGCAGCACATCGTCCCGCCCCACGGCCACAAACCACTCGCCCCGCCGACAGGAGCGCAGCTCAAGGCCCACGACCGCCGGTGGTAGGGCCAGGGGCGGCCGAGCCACTTGAGGCAAGCGCGGTAGTTCACTGAGCTCGAGGCCCGCGCGCGCGGCGATGCGCACGGCTAGGTCCGCTCGGGCGCCCTGCTGCCCCGGATCGTTCGGATCGAGTTCCGCGCGCACTTCGCCCAAGTCCCCGAGCCTGCGCTCCAGCAGCCGCCGCGCGTCGTGGCGCGCGGCGCGGCCCGGGTCCAACTCGAACCAGCGGTCGTCCCGGGCCAAGTCCGCGAGGGGCCAGGCCAGGGAAGCCGGCTCTCCCCAAGCGTCGAGCAACAGGGCCGCCGTGCGCCGAACCCGGTCGTCCTCATCAGCCAGCCGCGCGCGCACGCTCGGACGGCTGTCCAAGTCCGGGTCCCAGTCCACCGTCCACCCCAGGGCTTCCAACCCGAGCAGGGCAGCCTGCCGGACCGCCGCCAGGGGATCGTAAAGGGCGTACAGGAACCCCGGTCGCCACCGCTCGGCCTCGTCGGCCCTTCCGCCGGCCACCCGATCGTTCGCACCCTGGGCCAAGGCGCGCATGGCCGCCGGCCGCCAGGGAAAGTCCCGTTCCGAAATCACCGCCCAGAGCAGTCCGTCCAAGCGCCCATCGGCGAAGCGCCCGAGCACCTCGACCGTCTCCGGCCCCTGCTCCGCCAGTGCCTGCAGGTCCTCGCCGAAGCGCTCGGCGAGCCAGCCGGCCGCTTCCTCGCCCAGGCTCACCAGGCGGTTCGCCGCCTGGGGCCGAACCGGCGGCGGCCCGCTCTTGGCCGCATCGAGCCAACGTTCGAACAGCGCGGCCCGTTCGGCCGGGTCCTCCGGGATCGCCGGAGCCCCGCGCTGGGCGAACGCGGGCACCCCAGCCGACAACCAAAGCGCCGCCGCGAGGACAACGCAGCAAAGCCGCCTCAATAGACGCGGCCCTTGAGCCGGTAGAGACTGGTCAGAAAACCATCGTCCCATTGTTCACCGACCTCGAAACGGCCGATCACCTCGAATTGGCCGGTCATGCGGCGCACGCGCCCGTTCGGGCCCAGATCCACTTCCACGAAGTGGTGCACGAGCAGGCCCGCGGAGCACTGGCAGGACTCGCTCACCAGCGGAAAGGTGCGCGCGTCCTCCTCGGCGTTCATGTGCATGAAACCGCGCAGAACCACCCGCCGCCCATGCAGGGCGCGGATGTCCTCGGGCACGTCGGCGCCGGGCTCCCAGTTGATGTTCGTGAGCCGCATCAGGTCCACTTCAATCACCGGGTCTTGGGCAGTGTCCGCGTGATGGGCAGAGCCCAAAACATGCGCAGAGCCCGCAGGCTGCGCGGCGACGCCGCTTGAGCCCACCGGTAGCTCTGCGAGAAGCGCAGCGGCGAATGCCACCGCACCGGCCCGAATCGCAAAACGACTCACCACAAACGCTCCACCGTCTGGGCACGCTGGCGGAAGATGCTGCGCACGTACCCGTAATCGTCGAGCAACTCGCCCACCTCGAAGGTCCCGATCACGCGCACGGTGCGGTAGGCGAAGTACTCCACGCCATTCGGATCATCGACCTCCACGTCGATCCACTCGTCCATGCCCGGCATCCCGCCGAAGCAGCAACCGGGGGGATAGGGCGACAGCACGAAGGCGGTCACGCGCGAACCCTTGAAGTCGGTCGGCAGCATGAAACCTTCCACGGCCACGCGGCGACCGTCGAAGGCCAGCACCTCGGCCGGGAACAGGTCTTCCTTGGTGTAGCCGTCGTCCGGGTCGAGGGGCGAGGGCGGCTCATAGTCGGGCACCATCAGGTCGTCCCAGGTGGCCAGCACAACACCTTCGGGCAGGGGTAGATCGCTGGAACCGGCGCGCACCGGACCGTGATCCAGACCGCCGAAGCTGGAGAGCGGGTCGATTTGGAACCCCCCATCCCAGCCTTCATCGTCCCAACCCTCGCCGTCATCGAATCCGTAGTCGGCCAGGGAGCCGCCCAGATCGATGGTCGCGCGGTCCGCCTGGGCGAGCCGCTCCGCGGAAAGCCCGTCCTCCAGGAGTTCGCGCGCACCCACGGCGACCCCGTCGATCGTGCCGTCGTCGGGGATCGTGTAGCCGGATCCCGCCAACGCCTCGCTCGCCTTCGAAGCCGCTTGTTCTTCCCGCGCCCGCTCCCCCCGGCCGCGCGGGGCGCGGGCCAGACGCTGGGGCCTGGGCGTGGCGCCCTCGACCGCGGCGTCGATACGCGCGGCCGAACGCACCAGGGCCTCGACCTGACCGTCGCCGGCGCCGTCACGGCCGCCGAAAAAGGCGGTGGCGAGGCCCACGGCGAGCAGGCATGTACCGAGGATGGCGATGGCGTACTTCATGGGGGCTTGGGGCGAGGGGCGGTGCGGCTACCTAGTGTAGGACGTCGGAGCCCGCCGCCGGTTTCCCCCGCCGAATCCGCGGTCGCGGGCCCCGTTCGAGGGCGCCGTGCGCGGCCTGGGAGCTCCACCGCCCCTAAAGCAGCGTTTCGATGCGATCCGCGCGCAATCTGTAAAGACTCTGCACGAATCCGAGCACGTCGAGCTGCTCCCCCACTTCGAGCCGACCGGTCACGCGCACGGCCAAAAACGGGTGCCACGTGAAGCGCAGGTTCGGCCCGAGCGGCACGTCGATCAACTGGTCCTGGCCGAGCATCCCGCCGAACTGGCACGAAGGCGGGAACGGCGACAGCAGGATCACCGTGATCCGGCCGTCTTCGTAGTCCAGGGGCATGGCGAAGCCCTCCAGGGCCACCTGGCGTCCGTCGAGGGCCAGGATCTCCGGCGGGAAGATCTCCTCCCGCGGGGGCCGCTCCTCCTCCGGTCCCCCGCCGCCGGAGACATAACCGGGCAGAGCCAGGTCCTGGACCGTCAGGGGCACCACCCCTTCCGCGGGGGAATCGAGCAAGCGCCGGGGCGGAGTCAGGCCGTGGGCGCGCCAAAAGTCCCCGGCGGCCGGATCGTCGTGGCGCACGCTGCGCTCCACGGCGTTGAAGCCCCCCGCCAGAAAGGACGCGTCGAGACCCTCGGCGATGCGCCCCGCGCGGCGCTCCAGGGGCGCGGGCGGCGAGGCCCACTCCGCCTGGCGCGCTTCACGCCAGGCATCGGCCCCAAATCCCAGCCCCAGGGAAACAATCCCCGCCGTCAGCCAGGCCTGGAGCGGGGATGCGGTTTTTGCCATCGCGGATCGAAGCCGTGCCGTAGGGCGAAGCGGCTCAGAGGCCTTCGGGATGCTCGTACTTCATCGCCACCGACTCGAAGGTCAAGCCGCGTGTGACGATGCGCCGCAGGGTGCCTTCGAAAGCCGTCGCGCCGACCAGGGCCTCGTGGCTCCCCGAAAACTCGGAGGTATCCCCCACGGTTTCGCCGGTCAACTGACTGGCCATCGGCAGGAGCTCCAACTCGAAGCTCTGCCCTTGGGCGCTCCCGTCGATCACCATGCGATCGTGGGTCAAACGCACCGGGTGTTCCGCGTGGGCATCGAGGGAATACACCCGCAAGGTGCCGCTGGCCGGCTCCAGGATCAACTCCAAGTTGGCCTGGTGGTCCCCGAGTTCGATCAACACACCCCCGCGCGGCGCCACGTGCACATGCCCGTGTCCGTGGTCGTGCGCATGATCGTGATCGTGGCCGCAGCCGCTGGTGAAGGGCAGGGCCAGGCAAAGCAGCCAGGTGGCCGCGGTGGAGCGTGTGCGAGCGAACATGGCGAATTCCTCCTGGGATCGCGGATGGGTCAACTGGTCGGTTGGAGATTGTCCACCACCGCAGTGGCGTAGGCCTTCACGGCCGGGGCGAGGCCGGCGGCGGCGCCGAGCAGCACCATGCCGAGGGGCGCCGCCCACAGTACCGGGTGGGGCGCGAAGGGGTCGAGCACCACACCGGTCTGCTGGCGCACCACATAAGCCGCTCCGGCCAGGATTCCGCCGTAGAACAGGAATCCCGCCAGGCTGCCCAGGGCGGCGATGGCGCCGGCCTCGAGCACGATGGCGCTGAAGACGGTGCGTTTGCGCGCGCCCAGGGCGCGCAGAATCGCGAACTCGCGCCGCCGCTCGTGCATCGTGTTGTAGATCGCGGCCAGGATCGACGCCGCGGCCACGAGCACCACCAGGTACGCAACCGCCTGCAACACACGCACGGCCCAGCCCAGCTTGTCGAAGATCTCCAGCATCACGCGCTGGACCGGATAGGCCAAGGTCGCGCGGGTGCCCTGGCGATTGATCTGCATGCCGAACTGAAAGCCGATCTGGGGCGTGCGGAAACGCAAAAGGACCGCGGAAACTTCCTTGTGCTCGTCCGGGATTTCCTGACCGGCCTCGGGGATGAAGTCCTCGCCCGTACCGCGCAGGATGTGCCCGTCCATGCGGAAGATGCCTTCGATCGGGATCAGGATCACACGATCGAGGGGTGTGCCGGTGGGCTCCAGGATGCCGACGACCTGATACTCCTCCGGGTGGATGATCTCTTGGCGCGGATCGGGCGCCGGCGCCAAACCGTGGCGCGGATTGAAGAAGCTGCCGAGCCTCAGGTTGGCGAGCCGATGCACTTCCGAGCCAATCACCGCCTCGCGCACGTCCGGGTCGAAGATCACACCGCCGGGACGAACCCTCAGGCGCTCCCCGCGGCGCACTTCGAGTTCGTGGAAGATCGCCGTGGTGGTGCCCACGATGCGAAAGCCCTGGTAGTTGTCGCCGACCGCGTAGGGGATCGCCATGGAAACCCGCGGGTCCTCGGCCATCTCGCGGTACATGGACCAGGGGATGTTGCCCGGCGAAGTCTCCAGGTGGAACACGCTGTTGAGCACGAGCTGCACTTCGCTGCCCCGCGCCCCGAGCACCGCATCCACGCCGAGGCCCTCGGCCGTGAAGGCGGCGCGGGCCTGGCTGTGCACGTTGAAGATCGCCATCACCAAGCCGATCGCCAAGGCGGTCGAAAACACGGTGACGACGGTCGAAACCAAGTGTTGGCGCAGGGAGCGCCGCACGATCAAGAGCAATCCAGCGAGCGACTTCATCGGGCCTTCTCCCCGGCTGCTTCGGGCTCGCTCCGGAACGCTTGATTGATCTCCGATAACTCGACCACCCGTTCGAAACGGTCGCGCACTTCGCGGTCGTGGGTCACCACCAGGAGCGCGGCCCCGTGTTCGCGGCAGAGTTCCTGCAAAAGCGCCAGTGCCTGCCGGGCGCGCTCCGGGTCCAAGTTCCCGGTGGGTTCGTCGGCGAGCACCAACCGCGGGCGGTTCGCGAGGGCTCGGGCCAGGGCCACCCGCTGCTGTTGGCCCACGGAGAGCTGGCCGGGCCGGTGCAACAAACGATCCCCCAGGCCCAGTCGTTCGAGCAGGCCGCGGGCGAAGGCGCGGTCGGGGCCGGGCCCGAAAACCATTCCGAGCAGCACGTTTTCCAGGGCGCTGTAGCCCTGCAGCAGGTTGAAGGTCTGGAACACGTAGCCGATCTGCCGCGCCCGCAGGGCGTCGCGGCGCGCCTCCGAGAGCCGCACCAGGTCCGTGCCGTCCAGGCGCACCGAACCGCTGTCCGGGCGCAGGATGCCGGCGATCGCGTGCAAAAGGGTGGTTTTGCCCGAGCCGCTCTGCCCCACCAGCGCCACGTGCTCGCGCGCCTCCAGGGAAAACGACGGCACATCGAGCACCGGCTGGACCTCCCCGTCCGGCGAACGGTAGGTCTTGACCAGATTTTCTATTTCGAGCAAAGGCATCGGCGCTGCGGGGGCAAAAGCGGGGCTACGGGGCGTCAGGATACGCGTTGGCGGCCCCGGATCGGACCGAATTGCCCCGGGGCCGGATGCCTGGCGCCGCCCGCTGCGCGCCAGGGACCGCCCGCAGGCTCGCGCGGCCGCGGTTCACCCCCCCAGGGCCGATTCGAGCCGCCGCGCCACCGTTTCCAGCACGTGAAGGCGGGCGAAGTACTTGTAGTTCGCCGGCACCACGCTCCAGGGCGCCTCGGGGCGGTGAGTGCGGCTGAGCATCTCGCCCACGGCCTCTTCGTAGGCCGGCCACTTGGCCCGATTGCGATAGTCCTCTTCCGTGATCTTGTAGAGCTTGAGCGGATTGCGCTCGCGCTCCTGGAAACGCCGCAGTTGTTCGTCCGGGTCGATGTGCAGCCAAAACTTGTGCACGATCACACCCGACTCCGCCAGTTGTTCCTCGAAGTCGACGATCTCCCCGTAGGCGCGCTCCCAGACCGGCGGTTCGATCAGTTTTTCGACGCGCTCCACCAGCACCCGTCCGTACCAGGAGCGGTCGAACAGGCTCATGCGCCCCGGACGCGCGAGCCGTGTCCAGAAGCGCCACAGGTAGTGCTGCGCCAGTTCGTGGCGCGTCGGCGCGCCGATCTGCGTGACGCTGTACACCAAGGGATCGAGCATCGCGGTCAAACGCCGGATGCAACCACCCTTGCCGGCCGCGTCCCAACCTTCGAAGACCACCACGCTGGAGAGCCCCGCATGCCGCGCGCGCGCGGTCAGGCGCCGCAGTCGCCGCTGGAGCTTCTCGAGCCTGGGCTCGTATTCCTCCTCGGGCACACGGCTCGATAGATCGCAGTCGGCGAGCCGCGGCGCGCCCTTCGCGGGCGGAGCGGGAGAAGGCGCCGGCGCCACCCCGGCGGTCGGATCGGGCTCGCCGTCCAATCGCGCCTCCAGCGCATCCGCCAAGGCGCCCAGCACAAGCGCGTCCCGGCGCCGGCGCTGGGCAACTTCGACCACGTGCAGGGGCGAAGTTTCGGTGGCGGTCGCTTCGCGCGCGGTCTGGGCCAATTTGCGAAATGCCTTGGGCCGCTCGGCCAGGGCCCAATCGAGTTCGCCCTCGTGCAGCGCTCCGACGCCGCGTTTCGCCCGCGCGAGCCGCCGTTCCAACCGCTCGGGCGGCAAGGTCAGCCAAAACTTGAGCAGCAAAGCGCCGTCCGCGAGCCACATGCGTTCGGTGCGCTCCGCATGGGCCAGGCGTTGCTCGAAACTGGCCCCGCGGCCGTTCTTTTCGCCCCGTTCGGCCTCGGCCAAAATGGCCTGGGTCGTCCAGCCGCCGACAAACACCGCCATGCGCCCGCGCGGCGGCAAAACCCGCCAAAACCGCCACAGGGCCGGCTTTTCGCGCTCCTCCTGGGTCGGCGCCCCCAAAGCGTGCACCTCCAGGTGCCGCGGATCCATCCAGGCGAACAGGCGCCGCAGCACCTCGCCCGCCCCTGCGCGATCCTCGCCGCTCAGCACCAAAATCACCGGGAAGTCCGCCTCCAGCAGCCGGAACTGGGCGGCCAGCAGCCGCTCCCGCAGGCGCGGCGCGATTTGCTCCCACTCGGCGCGGGCCAGGCGCCCGGCGGGCGCCACGCGCAGGCCGGGCTCGACGTTCTCGAAGGCCATCGCCCCACCATGGGGCCGCGCCAGGCCGGGCGCAAGTCGACACTCCCACCGGGCGCCCTCCCCGCTCCATACTGCGCGCTGCGGCGGGGCAGGGCCCGCGCCGCGCCGAAGTTCCCATCCCCGACGGAGATTCTTAGATGTTCGCCAAGCTCGTTCGCCTCAGCGAAGCCCCCTTCCAAGGCCCCCGTCAGAAGGTTTGGAGCGACCTGGCGCTGCTGCTCCTGCGCCTGGTCTTCGGGGGCGCGATGTTGCTACTCCACGGGTGGGGCAAGCTGATGAACTGGGGGGAAGCGAGCGCCCGCTTCTCCGATCCCCTGGGCCTGCCCGAACCCTTCGGCTTCGGCGCCCTGGTCTTCGCAGAAGTCCTCTGCGCCGCCCTAGTGGCGATCGGCCTCTTCACCCGCCTGGCGCTTTTGCCCCTGATCTTCGCCATGGGGGTCGCGCTGTTCGTGTTCCACGCGAACGACCCCTGGAATGCGAAGGAGCTCTCCCTGCTCTTCCTGGCCGCCTACACCGCGCTCCTCATGCTCGGCCCCGGCCAGTACTCCCTGGACGCCTCCCTCAAGGGCAAGGGCTGAAGGGGATTGTAATGCGCAAGTAAGGCGCCCCGAGTCCGGCCGGGCGGGTGCCGGCGCAAGCGAGGCTGCTTTGGTTGCTCGGGATCACCGCACCCGAGGACTGCCCCGATGGCCCGGCCGGCTTCGAGGGCTGCACAGCCCAAGTGACCCTGCCCATGGGCGCAATCACCTGGAGCGGGCCGACGAACGATCCGCGGACCGGCAACCCCAGTTCTGCGCAACCATCGCGGCCGCGTTCCGCTGGGAACAGTCCTTAGGGATTTGTGACATCGTGAACCCTGGGGTCTAAAGGCTGCGGCCCCTGGCTCCTTGCGAAGGGCTAGGGACCGCCCATGAACCGACGCTCTACCGTCCTGCGAGCCGTGGCGTTCACGCTCGCTGTCGTGGTCGCGGTCGTCTGGTTTGTTTCGGACTTCGCTCCCGAGGGCCAGCTTCCGGGGAACGACTTCGCGGCGCGGGGGCTGCCCGCGAGTGCATCGGGCGGGGAGGGTTCGACCGCGATCCAGCGGCCCGCCGACGACGAGTCGATGCGCAAGGAGATCTCTGCGATCTCTGCTCCACAGTCTGCCGCGGCCGCACAGCGCGAGATCGTGGGCAGGCTTGTCCCGTGGCCGGACATCGGAAGCGGCGTTGCCGCCCTCGACGGCGAAATTGCGATCCGGATCGAAGCCCGGTACGAGCTGGGCGAGCCCCACCCAGCCGCGTCGTGGATCGTGTCCGTGGTGGAAGGCAGGTTCCGCATCGGGCTAGCCGAGACGTTGGATGGCACGCTCCACTTCGCCGAGCCGCGACTCGGTGGCGGACCGGTACACCTTCTGGACGACCGCGTGCCGGTACGACCGGGAGTGGATGAGATCCGGCTCCGGGTCGCGACCGCGCCGACCCTCACCCTGCGTGACGCCGAGACCGGAGTGGAGCTCGGGCTAGCGTGGCTCGCCGGCTCAAGCACGGTCGTGCCCGGGGCGCGCCCGCGCTGGCCCTATCCCGATGTGAGCGACGGCAGCCCCGCCCTGCTGGAGCGCGACGCTCCCGTTCCTGTGGACGCCCTTCCCGCCGGCGGCCGAACCCTGATTTCGGCGCCCGGGTACTGCTGGCAGCGCATCGGCGACGTACACGCGCGGAGGGGAGGGACTGTGCTCTTGCGGCGCTCGGGCGCCCTCGACCTGCGCTTCCATTGGTCCGCGGGAAACGCGAGGCGCATCGAGCTGCTCCTGCGCCGGACGCCGCCCGATACCTGGGAGTACCCGTCCTACGCGTTCGCATTCGATTCCCCGGGATCCTCGATCTCCCGAGAGTTCGCCGCTGTGTTGGAAGGGCTGGAGCCGGGAACGCTGCAGTTCGTCGCGGCCCTCGACGGCGACATGGAGCATCACCTCGCCACGGGCTCCGTCGAGATCGTCGCCGGCATAGCGACCGCCCTAGGGATCGACTTCGCTCCGGCCGCGGAAGTCGATGTCGAGTTCCACCTCTCGTTCGAGGACGCGGCCGACCGCGCGCGGGCCCGCTCGTTCCGCGTCGCGGCGACGGACCCGCTCGCCAAGCCTGAGTGGAAGGTGGGCCGTCGATTCGACCTCCCTGACGGGGACGAGCCCTTCGCGCACCTTGGGCCCCGCCCGATGCCGCCGGGCGACTACGTGGCCGTGTTCGACTTCCTCGGCCTCCGGCAGGCATTCCGCATCGCGGCGGAGCCGCCCATTCAGGGCGTCCTGATCGAGCTCCCGATGCTGCGGCCGGTCCCGGTCCGGGTCGTCGGCCCGGACGGGACACCCGAGGCCAAGGCCGCCGTACTGGGCTGGCGCGCCCGTCTGGATGACGGCGACCTTCCGGACGCCATGGTCCTGTGGCACCCGAGGCTCGAGACGCCCGCCCACCTGCCCGGTGTCGTGCCGCTGCCCCGCGCGCCGCTCCTCGACCTCGACCTCGACGCCGGCGCCGCCGGCAACGTCGCGCTGCGCGGCGTCCCAGGCGGTCCGGAACTCGAGCTGCGCGTGCCTGCGCCGCGCACCCGCATCGAGCTAATCGCCCACGTGGACGGCCGCCCGACCTACGTTCCGAGCGACTGGTGGCATTCGAGCTTCCACGTCGTGATGGAGGATGGGAGCACCGAGCCAGCCTGGCCCTCCCTCGCGGACCACGGGCTACTCAACTCGCCGCCGACCACGCTGACCCGCTGGGGCGCGATCGGGGGCTCCCGAGCGACCGCGTCGCACGGCACCCTCTGGCTCCACCCGGACGCGGTGTCGCTGGTGATCGCGGGCGCTGCGCCGGGCGACCCCCCAAAGACATTCGACGCCGCCCGACTCCGCGAGACCGGCGGCCTGACCATCGACTTGACCGCAGCGCCGGTCGCGGGCGGGCAGTAA
The DNA here is from genome assembly GCA_050480685.1 of Planctomycetaceae bacterium. Classification (GTDB taxonomy): domain Bacteria; phylum Planctomycetota; class UBA1135; order UBA1135; genus JBJHAV01. The sequence goes on from JBJHAV010000001.1 coordinate 46,897, forward strand.
CAGGGAGGTCGCCGAGCCGAGGCTTCGCAAGCGCTGACGGGCGGCGTGTTGCGAAGGTCAAGCACCCCCTCGCTGCCCGTGGGTGGGGGAGCTCACTTTCGCGGGCGTAACGCAATCCAGCCCGGGGATGTGTTGTTATCTTGTACCGACACCGTAGGTGCGCTCTCGGGCGGCCGCGGTGTCACCCCATGGCATCTCCCAGGCCGGCAGACCTCGCGAGCGCGACCCCTCCCACGGGGGAGACTTCCCCCCTGCGGGAAGCCCGTCTCTATGCGGAGGCCGAGCAGATCTTCCACGAGGCCTGCGACCTGTCGGCGCACGACCGGGCAGCGCTGCTCGAACGCACCGCCGCGCGCAGCGAGCCGCTCGCCGACCTGGTGCGGCGACACAGGGAGACGCGCGGGCAGGTCGGTGACTTCCTCGACCCGGACTCCTCCACGGTGCGGACCGGCATCCCGGCGGCGGACGTCGCGGCGGGTTACGGTCCCTACGAACCCAAGCGGCTGATCGGCGCCGGGGGCATGGGCGTCGTCTACTTGGCGCGGGACCGGCACCTGGGGCGCGAGGTGGCCCTCAAGGTGCTGCGCACCGACTCCGCGGACGGGCCCGGCATGGCCCGCTTCCGCCGCGAGGCGCAGATCCTCGCGTCCCTCGACCACCCGGGCATCGCGAAGCTGTACGGCGCGGGTGTCGAGACGACGCCGCTGGGGCCCCAGGCCTGGATGGCCATGGAACTCGTGGCGGGCCGGAGCCTCGACGAAGCGGCCCGGGAAGGTTCCCCCGAACGGGTGCTGGAACTGCTGGCCCAGGTGGCCGACGCGGTCGAAGCCGCCCACCGTCTGGGGGTCGTGCACCGCGACCTGAAGGCGGCCAACGTGCTCGTCACCGCGGAGGGACGGGCCGTGGTGCTGGACTTTGGGGTCGCCCTGCTGAGGGCCGAAGGCCGCGCGACCAGCGTGCACACGCTCACGGGCCAAGTGCTCGGCTCCCTGGTCACGATGGCCCCCGAACAAACCCTCGGGAACGGCGCCGCCTTGGATCGGCGCGCCGACGTGTACGCCCTAGGGGCTTTGGCCTACGAGCTCCTGACCGGCAGCCTGCCCGTGGAGGTGCGCGGCGTCGGACCGGCGGAGGCCATGCGCCGCATCCGCGAATGGCCGCCCACGCCGGCGAGCCAAGTGGCTCCCCACCTGCCCCGGGCCGTGGAGCGAATCCTGGGCAAGGCCCTCGAGAAGGAACCCACCGACCGCTACGCCACCGCCGCGGACTTCGCCGCGGACCTGCGCGCCCATCTGGCCGGCCGCCCGGTCAGCGCCCGGCCGCTCTCCTCGTACCAGCAGGCCCTGCGTCTCGCCCGTCGGCATCGCGCCTTGGTCGCTGCAACGACGGCGATCATCGCCGCCTTGGCCCTGGGGCTCTCCTTCGCGCTGCTCGGGCTCTCCCGGGCTCGCCATGCGGAGCGCATGGCCCTGGAGTTGGCCGACGAACGTTTCATCGGCCTGCTCTCCGCGCGGATGGACTCCCTCTGGCCGGCAAAGCCCGAGATGCTGCCCGAGTTGCAGCGCTGGCTCGACCAGGCCGAGGGCATCGCGGCGCGCTATGAACTGTCGCTCGCCTCCGCAGCGCCGGCGGTGGCCGGCCTCGACGCCCTGCTCGATCCGGAGGAGGGCGCCTTGGTCGCCCTGCGCGAGCGCGTCGCCTGGGCCCGCGACCTGCACGGCGCTTCGATCGAATCCCAGCGGGACGCCTGGGAGGCCGCCGCCGCACGGGTGGCCGCAGCGCCGGCCTACGGCGGACTGGAACTCCCGCCGCAGCTCGGTCTGGTGCCCCTCGGACCCGACCCCCGAAGCGGCCTCGAGGAGTTCGCCGTGTTCGGCACGGGCTCGATCCCAAGGCGCGAAGAGCAGAGCGGCGAGCTGCTTTTCAGCGGCCGTTCGGCGGTCGTGTTGGTGCTGCTTCCCGGCGGCCCGTTCCTCTTCGGCCAACAGGGCAACGACCCCACCGGCCCCAACTACAGCCCCTTCTCCCGCCGCCACGAGGGCCCCCCCATCACCCTCGATCTGGACCCCTTTTTCCTCTCGAAGTACGAAACGACCCAGGGCCAGTACCTGCGCGTGATGGGCGACAATCCTTCCCAATCCACCCCGGCGGACAGCGGGCAGACCTATCAGGTGACCCTGCGCCATCCGGTGGAGAGCCTTCCCTACGCGGCCGCCCTAGAGTTCGCCCGGCGCCTGGACCTGCTCTTGCCGACCGAGGTCCAGCACCAATACGCGACCCGGGCCGGCACCACGACGGGCCACTGGGCGGGAGAGCTCTACGAGGACCTGGACGGCAAGGAGCGGGTGGCCGGCCTGGAACGGGCCGGGAGTTACCTCACGCCGCGCGGTCCCCGTGCGTTCCCGGTCCTGCGCAACCACACACCCACCGGCGCCTACGCCCCCAATCCCTTCGGGCTCTACGACATGATCGGCAACCTCGCCGAGTGGTGCCGGGACCCCTTCCTGCCGACCCTGGAGCCGAGCGACTTCGCGCCCGGTGACGGGGCGCGCCTCTCGACCCACTACCCCGACGGCGGGTTGGCTCGCCACCGGGTGCTGCGTGGAGGCGCGGGCGTTCCCGCCCAAGCCTGGACAGGGCACCGCACGGGCGCCGTCGAAAACACGAGCCACATCGACCTGGGCTTCCGCGTGTCCCGCGCCGTCGATCGCATCGAGCGCGGGCGTCCTTGACCCCATCGCAAACAAAACCGAACATGCCCTCCATGACCAGCGCCGAGGGAGCCGGCGCGGCTCGCATCCCCTTCTCGCCCCAGGGGGAAATGGTGGCCGCGCATTACGAACGGCTGCGTTCGCTCGCCAAACGCCTGCTCGGCATGCCCGCCGGGTCCGGGATCGAGGCCACGGACGTGGTGCACGAATGTTACCTGCGCCTCGAGCGGCTGGAGGGTTTCCAGGACCTGGGCTCGACCCGATTCCTCGCCCTGGCCGCCCGGACCATCCGCCACGTGCTGGTCGAAATGGCCCGCAGGCAGGGGGCTCTCAAGCGCGGCGGCAACCTGCACCGGGTGACCCTGCGCGCGGCCCTGGACATCGAGGGCAAGTCGGAGATCGACGTGCTCGACCTGGAAGAAGCCCTGGAGCGCCTGGACGGCCTGCATCCGCGCCAGGCCAGGGTGGTGGAGCTGCGTTTCTTCGGCGGCCTGACTGCGGAGGAGACCGCCGAGGTGCTGGGCATCGACCGCCAGGTGGTCCGCCGGGACTGGAACATGGCCCGGGCCTGGCTCCTGGACCAGCTCGGCTGACCCCCGCCGCGCCTCGGGCCGCCCGCGGCTGCTCCCGGCCGGCCCGGCCGATCGCCGCCGACCGCCCTACCCGCCCCGGCCGGGTCGCGCGGGCTCACGCTCGGGGTAGACTTCCGCCGAAGGGCCCCTGGGACCGATGGATTCCCGGGTTCTCCAGGGCCGATTGGCCCCCCGTCCCCCGTTCACGATGGTCGAGACCACCACCGCCGCGCCCGTCAAGCGCACCCACTGCCCCAACTGCGGGGCGAAGATCCACAGGCAGGACATGTCCAACTGCCTGTACTGCGCGATGCCCTTCGACTTCGTGGAGAAGAAGGAGGAGGCCAAGCGCCCGTCGGCCCTGCAGGCTCGCCTGACGCGGATGCGTGAACACGCCGACTATGAAGCCGCGGCCGCCTGGGTCCCCCCCGGCGAAGAGGACCTGGAGCGGGCGAGCGCCAAGATCCGCTGGGGCACGATCCTGATCGCTCTCGGCGCGCTGCTGGTGCTCTGGGCCGTAACCGGCGCCGGACTGGGTTGGGGCAGGCTCCTGATCGGACTCGCGGCCGCCGCTCCCGGGGCCAAACTGCTGCTGGACGGACTCAAGCTGCGGCGCGAACGGCTGCGCTTGCCCCTCTTGCGGCGCCCCGCCCTGGTCTCCGATCGGCGCAGCGAAACCTCCATGGGTTGGATGGATGGCAAGACCGTCTACTACTTCCAAATGGAAATGGAGGACGGCGGCGGAGAGTTCCGCTACCCCGGACGCGGCACCCAGGACGACCTCTTGGTGAAGGGTTTGACCGGGCTGGCCTACACACGCGGCGACGTGCTTTTGGCCTTCAAGACCATCAAGGTCTGACAGCCTGGGAAAAATTCGGACCGGCCCGGCCGGCGGCGTGACAAAGTGCGGCGAGTCATCGGCCACGGGCCGATCGAACTCCCCACCCAGCAGAGCGCCGACCGCCCATGTGCCGATTCCTGCTCTACCAAGGTCCGGCCATTCGACTGAGCTCCCTGATCACGGAGCCGACCCACTCGCTGATCCGCCAGAGCGCGCACTCCAAGGAGCGCGAGGAGCCGCTCAACGGCGACGGCTTCGGTTTGGCCTGGTACGTGCCGCGGCTGGATCCGCACCCGGCCCTCTTTCGGTCGGTCACGCCGGCTTGGAACGACGCCAACCTGCACGAGCTCGCGCGTGTGGTCGAGAGCCCCTGTGTGTTGGCCCACGTGCGCGCGGCCACCCAGGTGCGCTCCGTGTCCCAGGCCAACTGCCATCCGTTCACCCACGGCGACTACGCCTTCATGCACAACGGCGACGTGGGCGGATTCCACCGGGTGCGGCGCCGGCTCCTGGGCGAGTTGTCGGACCGCACCTTCGGCGCGATCCACGGGGGCACCGATTCGGAGCACGCCTTCGCGCTGATGCTCGAACACCTGCCCGAGCAAAGCGCGACGCTCGATCAACTCGTCGAGGGCATGCGCCGGGGCGTGCGGCATCTGCTCGGGCTCGTGGAGCAAGGCGCTCCCGGCAGCCACAGCTACCTGAACTTCGCGCTCTCCAACGGGCGCTGTTCGGTGGTCCTGCGCTTCAGCGACGACCCGGACCACCCGGCCGAAAGCCTCTACCTACACCGCGGCCGGCGCTACGTCTGCGAGGGCGGCCTGTGCCGCATGGTGGAGCCCGAGACCCAGGGCGGTGCGGTGATCGTCAGCTCCGAATGCCTGAGCGAGGATCCGGGCTGGGAGCCGGTGCCCCAGGGACACCTGATCGCCGTCGGCGAGGACCGCAGCGTGCGCGTCGAGCCGCTCTAATCGGGAGGGAGGTCCGTGGGCGGCTCTTGTCCTAGAGGGCCGAGGCGGCCTCGGGATCGAGGAGAAGCTGGCAGTCCTTGTGGCCGGCGAGCAGCGAGAGGGGCGCATTGGGGTCGCGGTCGGCGACCAAGGCGTTGCGCACGGCTTCGGCCCGGTCGGCACCGAAGGCCAGGATGCGCACGCGCTTGGCCTGGCGGATGGTGGCGAGCCCGATCCCCAGGGCTTGGGTCGGAACTTCGGTGAACTCCGGATGCAATTCCGCCAACTCGCGGCGGGTGACTTCATCGAGCTCCACCAGCGCCGTGCGCGCTTCCGGGTCCACACCCGGCAAGTGGAAACCCAAACGCCCGGTCGAGCCCATGGGGATCGGCAGCACGTCGATGGGATCGGCGGCGGCGAGCAGCTCTTCATAGCGCGCGCACTGCTCGGCGGCGCTCGACGTCCCCGGGTCGGCGCCGGGGAAGTGGATGTTCTCGTCGCGCGCGCCCCAGTGGTCGTAAAGGTGCGTGCGCAGCCAGTGGTGCATGGAACCCGGCGCGGCGGGATCGCGGCCGACGAACTCCGCCATTTCGAAAACACGCACGCCGGAGACCGGCAACCCGCCCTTCTCCTCGACGCCCGAGAGGCGGATCAGCTCCTTGGCCAGGCGATCCATGGGCGCGCCCGAGTGCAGGCCCAGGACCGCATCGCCGCGCTGGTAGCGCTTGGTGCGGATCCAGTTGCCCATCTCCCGGGCCACCGCAAGCACGGCTTCCTCGCGGGTGTCGAAGACGTACGTCTTCACGGGCATGAACTCGATCTCTCGGCGCAAAGTTCGTTCCTCGAAGGAGGCTGGGATGGGCTCGGGTCCTGCCCGCGCGGCGTGAGAATAACCCAAGCGCGCGGGAAAGTGCCGCCCGGCCGGGGCCCGCGGGGCTCAGGGCCGGCGCGTTCGCCTGCGTGAGGTGCCCGGGCGGCCCTTGGCCTTGCCCTTTGCTCCGCGCGCGGCTCCGCGCGCCTTGCCCGGCGGCGCTCCCGCGCCCTGGGCCTCGGACCCGGCGGGGCACCAATCGGCGGGGGGAGGTTGGCCCTTGATCTCGAAGACGAAACGCGAGGGGTGGCACAGGGAGCGCCCGCCGCCGCGGTTTCGCTGGGCGCACCAGGAGAGCACCAGCCGTTCCTGGGCGCGCGTGATGCCCACGTAGCAAAGGCGCCGCTCCTCCTCGACGCCGTCCTCGGCCACCGCGCGCCCGTGGGGCAAAACACCCTCTTCCAAACCGACCAGGAACACCCGCCGGAACTCCAGGCCCTTGGCGGCGTGCAAGGTCATCAGCGTGACCACGTCGCGCGCTTCGCCCTCGGTTTCGGGCCGGTCGGCGGACTCCAGGCTCAGTTCGTCGAGGAAGCGCTCCAAGCTCGGCCGTTTGCGCCGGCGCTGGTGGTTGCGCGCCATGTCGATCAGGTCCTCGACCGCCTTCCAGCGCGCCTCGCGGGTCGTGTCGTCGGGATAGGTGCGATCCACCTCGGAGCGGTAACCGACGCGCTCCACGAGTTCTTCGAGCCGGGCTCCCAAATCACCGCCGGAGGTGTTTTCGCCCCACTCGGCGAGGGTCGCCATGAGTCCTTCCACGGCCCGCGCCGCGCCGCCCGAGACCCCGGCCTCGGCGGCGTGTTCGCCGAAGACATCGAGCACCGAGAGGCCTTCCGCGGTGGCGTGCTCCAGGGCCCGCTCGATGCTCGTGCGGCCCACGCCCCGGGGCGGGCGCTCGACCACGCGCAAGAAGGCGGTTTCGTCCCCCGGATCGAGGGCCAGCCTCAGGTATCCGAGCACGTCCTTGACCTCCTTGCGGTCGAAGAAACTCATGCCGCCGATCAACACGTAGGGCAGGCCGCGCTGGCGGAACTGGGCTTCGAAGACCTTGGGCTGCGTCGCCGTGCGGAAGAGCACGGCGAAGTCGCGGAGGGCCGCCTGACGGCCTTGCACCGCCGAGAGGATCGTGCGCGCCACTTGGTCCGCTTCCTGGACCTCGTCCTCGGCCACGAAAGCGGTCACCGGCTCGCCCGAGGGCAGGGCCGCGCGCAGGGTTTTGCCGTGGCGCAGGGGGTTGTTCGCGATCACCGCGTTGGCCGCGGTGAGGATCTCCGGCGTCGAGCGGTAGTTGGTTTCCAGGCGCACGACCTTGGCGCCGGGAAAGTCGCGCTCGAAGTTGAGGATCTTGCCGACATCGGCTCCGCGCCAGCCATAGATCGATTGGTCGTCGTCGCCGACCGCGCACAGGTTGCCGCTCGCGCCGGCCAGATGGCGCAGGATGTCGTACTGGGGTGTGTTCGTGTCCTGGTACTCGTCGACCTGCACGTAGCGCCGACGTGTGCGCTGCTCGGCTAGCACTTCGGGGTGTTCGCGGAAGAGCCGCAGGGTTTCGAGCAGGAGATCGTCGAAGTCCAGGGCGCGCGAACGGCGCTGCCAAGCGGCATAGGCCCGCCAAACGCGCCCGATGCGCTCCTCGCGGTCGTCCGCGGCCCCTGCCAGGAAAACCTCCGGGTCCTGTCCGCGGCTCTTGGCCAGGGAAATGCGGCCGAGCACATCCCGCGGGCGCAGCTCCGCTTCGGCGATGCGCTGTTCGCGCAGGGCCTGCTTGACGGCCGAGGTTTGATCGGCTTCATCGAGCAACGCAAACCTGCGTCCCAGGCCCAAACGCTCCGAGTTCTCGCGCAGGAGCGCCATGCAGTAGGCGTGGAAGGTGCCGATCGACAGGCGCGCCGAAGGTTCACCGACCAGGGTGCCGATGCGCTCGCGCATCTCGGCCGCGGCCTTGTTCGTGAAGGTGACGCAGAGAATGTGCTCGGGCTCCACGCCGCGCGCCACCAGTTGCGCGGTGCGCACGGTGATCACACGGGTTTTGCCGCTGCCCGCGCCCGCCAGGACGAGCAACGGTCCTTCCGTGCATCCGACCGCTTCGCGCTGCTCGGGGTTGAGCGAGTCGAGGGCCTGCTCCAATCGCGCTTCGAGCATTGCGGCGCGGTCGCGCAAAGGCGCCGCTCGGCGTAGGATACCCGCCGCCCGAGCCCACACACACGCACATGGACGAACCGCTGCTCTCCGCTGTCGAAATGGAACCCAAGGGCCCCGTGCGCGGCGCCGTGATCTGGCTGCATGGGCTGGGCGCGGACGGCCACGACTTCGAGCCCGTGATGCCGATGCTCGGCCTCTTGGAGCGCGGCGTGCGCTGCATCTTGCCCCACGCACCGTCGATCCCGGTGACGATCAACGGCGGCTGGATCATGCCCGCCTGGTACGACATCCGCAGTCTCGACTTCGACGACCGCGGAGACGCCCAGGGCATCCTGCTCTCCACCCGCCGCATCGAGGCCCTGTTGGCGCGCGAGCGCGAGCGCGGCGTGCCGGCCGAACGCATCGTGCTCGCGGGCTTCAGCCAGGGCGGCGCCATCGCCGTTCATACGGCCCTGCGCCACGGGGAGCGCCTGGGGGCGGTGGTGGCCCTCTCCACCTACCTGGTGCGCGGCAAGGAACTGCCGGCCGAAGCCGCACCGGAAAACCGCGGGCTGCCGATCTTCCAGGGCCACGGCACCCAGGATCCGATGGTGCCGATCGCGGCGGGCCGCGCGCTCGCGGACACACTGCGGGCCCAGGGACACGAGGTCACCTGGCGCGAGTACCCCATCCAGCACGCGGTCTCACCGGAGGAAATCGCCGATGTGGCGGAGTTCCTCGGCGGTGTCCTCTAGTGTCCTGCGGCGTCCTTCTCCGGATGCGCCACCGAAACGACGCCTACCTACACGACGCCTACCTACACGACGGCCCGGCGCGTTAGGCACGCGGCGGATCCTTCTGGCCGCGCGCGCCAGGCACGCGGCGGCCGGCTAGAGCTTGCGCTCCTTGTGGTCCGTGTGGGACCGGCAGAAGGGGCAGTACTTCTTCTTCTCGAGCTTGTACGCCGCCTTCTGGCGCTTGTGGGTGGTGTAGTTGCGGTTCTTGCACTCACCGCAGACCAGGAACACGAAACGCTCTTTGATCTTCACGGGGGTTCCTTGCGGTTAGGTGCTCAGGAGCGGTTGCGGACGGCTTTGACCAGGGGGAAGCGCAGGGTCTTGCCACCGCGCTCCAACTCCACCACGCCGGTTTTGATGACCTTCGTGCACACGCGGATGCGCTCGACCGTGCCGTCCGGCATGACGATGCGGATCTTCTGCACATTCGGCTTGAAGGTGCGCTTGGTGTGACCGGTGGTCTTGATGCCGACCCCACCCTTGGCTTTGGCGAGACCGCGGCGGGCGATGCTGCCGCCCGAGCGGGTGCGCTTTCCGGTGACCTGGCAGACGCGGGCCATGACAATCGATCCTGTGGCTGAAGGCTGGGGTAACGGC
>JBJHAV010000002.1:0-52119 GCA_050480685.1 Planctomycetaceae bacterium
CACCATCCCAGCGACGTGCGCCGATCCGGTCAGCGTCAGGTCGGCATCATTCCGGCGTCAAATCGGCATCTTTCCGGCGTAGGCCTTCGCGATCCAGTAGCCTTGCCCGGAACTTTCGAGGATGCCGCGCTCGACCAGCTCGCGCAGTCGGCGCTTTAGGTTGCCAACATCGGGCTTCTTCTTGGTCTTGTCCTTGATGCCATCCGCGATGCGATCCGCCGAGAGGATGCACCCCGCCTCCCGGAGGATCTCGACGGCGAGCTTGTCCTTCTCGGTGAGTGTGGGCAGGTCTAGGGGCGCAGGGGACGTAGCCTGGGCAGCGACCGCCCGCAGCTCCAGGGCGCGGCGCTGGGAGCGGGAGCGGCGTTCCACGCGCAGCACGTCAAGCACGGCGTAGAGACGCTCCTGGAGCACGCGCGGCACCATGTCCCAGGGCAGCCAGCGCCAATCAGCACCCCGGGCCGCAGGGTCGAAGCGCTCGCCCATGTCCGTCAAGCTCTCCCCGAAGGCCGGAACCGGCGGAGCCTCCAGGGCGATGCAGTGCGCTTGCCGCGCCAGGATCAGGGCCAGCGCCTCGGCGTCGGGGCGCTCCAGGGGGCGCGCGCGCTCGTTCCAGCGCTTGCTCGCGGCCCGCAGCACTTCGCCCACCCGGCGCCGGAACGTCTCCCGGGCGTTGTCGCCAGGCACGTCCAGACGGGCGGCCAGCCGCTCCAGGGTCCTAGCCCAGGTCGGAGGCTCCATGTCCTCGGCCGTCAGGGCCTCCAAGAGCCCATCCAGCGCGTCCTCGGTCGATTCCTCGGGCTCGGGCTCATGCTTCCGTTGCTGCCGTGCTGCCATGCTTCCACTAGGGGCAGGGCCACGGGCGGCGGGTAGACTGGGGAGCCTCGGCGCGCGCCTCGCGGCGGTCTTCACGCGCCGACCCGGGGCCGCCATGCAGGGCGGCTCCATTCACGTCCGGGGGCGCTCCGGGCAGTCTAACTTGCGGCAGGGCAAGGTGGGGGCCGCCGCTCCAACGCGCGATCCTGGGCGCTCCAGGGAGGTACCATGGGGCCATGCTCGCCAGAGAACAGGCCAGAGCGGGGAAGAATGGGAACGTGCCGCCGTCCTCGGGCCGGTTCCAGCCCGGGCGCAGCGGCAACCCCGGGGGGCGTCCCAAGTCTCGGCCGATCACCCGCGCCCTCAGGCGGTTCCTGCGTCAGCCGGTCGGGGTGGCAGCCCGCGCTGCGGACGATCCCGGCGCGACAGCGGCGGAAGCGCTGGCAGCCCGGCTATTGATCGCGGCAGCGGCAGGGGACGCTCGGGCGGCGGCCCTTGTGCTCGATCGGGTCGAGGGGCGCGTCCCGCAGGCCGTCAGCCACGAGAGCCACGCCGGCGCGCTGCGCGTCGTGATCCAGGGCGACTAGCGCGCCAGCCCTCGGCCACGTCGGCCAGGGATCGGCGCACCCGGTGGGGCAGGGTCCCCCAGGCGGCCAGCAGGCGGACCAGTTCGGGGTCGGCCAGGGGGGCCTCCCCAAGCGCGCCCAGGGTCCGCCGCAGGGGCTCGGGCAGCTCCGGCCCGGCAGCCGCCGGAGACTCCAGGCCGGGGGGCAGGTCGGGGCTCACGGACGGCCTCCGGCAGAGCCCCGGGCCAGGGCGAGCAGGGCCGCGCGGGCCTCGGGCGGCAGGCTCGGCCAGAGTCTCGCCAGCTCGGCCAGGGCGGGGTCCTCGGGGGGCGCTTCGGGGCCCTTTCCTGCGCCGGAATGGGAGAGTGGGCGGGAGAGTGTCCCGGGCGCTTGCTGGGCGATGCGGCCAGAATCGGCCTTCTCGGGGTCGCCAGGGCCGATCTTGGGGGCATCGACGCCAGGTGCAGCAGGCGACTCATAATCGCTTGGTCGCAGGTTCGAGTCCTGCAGGGCCCACCACGGTGCGAGAGGCGTTCGGGTGGGGGGTCAGGTGGAGTGGGCTTGGGCGAGGAGTTCGCGGCCGAGTTCGACGTAGATCTCGCTCAGGGTGGGGTGGTACCAGGGCATGCGCACCAGGTCCTCGGCGGTGCCGCGGAAGTGGAGGACGGTGGAGGCGACGTGGATCACGTCGTCGGCGCGCGGGCCGAGGATTTGGGCGCCGAGGAGGCGTGCGCTGCCGCGTTCGGCGATGAACTTGGCGCAGGCGGCGTCGGGGCGGGCGCCCATGACGATGCCGCGGCCTTGGTTCGCCCAGTTTTTGCGGGCGGTCACGACGTCGAGGCCCGCCTCGCGGGCTTGGGTTTCGGTCAGCCCGCACTCGGCGTAGGGCGGGTGGGTGAAGATCGCGAAGAGCGGCACTTCCTCGACCCAGGGTTCGAGCGGTTCGCCGGCGATCAGGCGGGCGGCGTTGCGCGCGGCGTGGCGGCCTTCCATGTTGCCCGAGTGCAGCAACATGCGTTCGTTGGTGGCATCGCCCGCGACGAAAACCCGCGGGTTGCTGGTGGCGAGGTTGCCATCGAGGCCGAGGCTGCGGCCCTTGCAGGTGATGCCGGCGGCCTCCAGGTCCAGGCCCTCCAGTTGCGCGGTGCGTCCGGTGGCGAGGAGCAAGCGTTCGGCTTCCAGGTCCAGGGGTTTTCCGTCGACGCGCACGCGCGCGCGCACGCCGTCCCTGCCGCGCGGGCCGATGGCGGCGAAACTCTCGACCTCGGCGCCGACCAACACGCGGATGCCCAGGGCCTCCAGGGCGCGCTGCATTTGCGCGGACAGCTCTGCATCCTCGCCGCGGTGGATCAACGGGGAGCGGCTGAGCAGCGTCACGGGAATCCCGAGGCCCGCGAAGAAGCAGGAGAACTCCAAGCCGACGGCGCCCGAGCCCTGCACCAGCAGCGAGCGCGGGGGCACCTCCAGTTCCATCAGCGCATCGCTGTCCAGGTAGTCGATGTCCTCGATGCCCGGCAGGCTCGGCACGAACTGCCGCGATCCGGTGGCGATCACGAAGGCCTTGGCGCGCAGGACCCGTGTGCCGACGCGCACCGCGTCCGGGCCCTCGAAGCGCGCACGGCCGTCGAGCAGCTCGTACCCCCCTGCGCGCATGGAGGAAACCTTGGCGCGCTGGAAACGCGCCACCAGGGAGCGTTTGCGCTCCATCAGGCGCGCGAAGTCGATGCGCGGCTCTTCGGCCACGACGGCCAATTCGGCCCCGTGGCGCACGTCGTGGACCAGATCGGTGCTCGCGAGCAGGGTTTTGGTGGGCATGCAGCCGCGCAAAATGCACAGGCCGCCCAGCTCCCCGTCTTGGACGACAACCACACCTTCGAGGCCCAGGCGCACCGCTTCGGCCGCCGCCGCGGAGCCCGCGCTGCCGCCGCCGATCACCACCAGGTCGTGCCGGGTTTCCATGGCCAGAGCATAGGAGCGCGGCGCCGGGCCCGCGAGGGCCCGTGTGCCCGCCGGGCCGAGGCGCCGCCGGGTTGTTAGGCTCGTCCCCCATGACCCGTCTGTGGGAGGTTTTGGTCGCCGGCGGCTGGCCGCTCTTGGCCGTGATCCTGTCCGTCAACCTGTTCGCCTTTTTGCAGGTCGGCTGGGACAAACGACAAGCTCGGCTCGCCCGGCGGCGCGTTCCCGAATCCCGCTTGGCCGCGCCTGCGCTTTTCGGCGGCCTGCCGGGCCTGTGGTTCGCCATGCGCACCTTTCGCCACAAGACGCGCAAACGCAGCTTCCAATGGCGCGTGGCCCTGTGCACGGCCGGATGCGCGGCCTGGCTCGTTGTTTTGGCCTTGGCCCTCAACGATTGGCGGTGGCAGGGATGAGGGCGCCGGTGAATGGACCCGTGAAGCGTGGCCCCGGCACACGCCTCTCGACTATCCTCCTGGCCGGGCCAGACCCCCGACACCCAGCGCGATGCAACACGAACGATTGACCCCGGGCGCGCACCTGCGCAAGAACAACAAACAGATCCTGGCCATGCTCCGGGCGTCGGCCCAGCGCGCCGGTTTTGCCTGTGAGTTCGAGCAGCCCAGTTCGCGCGAGGCCCAGGCCGACCTGATCCCGGCCGGCGGCGGCGAGGCGCGCGGGCGGATCGCCGTGGTCTTCACCACCGACGGGCTGGAGGTCACCCTGGGCGGAGGCGGCGACGAACGCCGCGCCCTGGCGCTCTACACGGACACCCGCTGGCTGATGGAGGAGCTCGAAGCGCTCCTGGCCGGTTTGGGGCAGTGAGCGATCGGCGGTCGGGCCTGGAGCCGGAGAGCGCTGCGTCCCAGGAAGAGTGCATGGGATCCGCCCCTGAGGGAGCTTCGCCCGGCCTGGAGTCGATGCCCGGCGCCGGAGCATCGCCCGTACCCGCGGCGGGTCCGGGCTCGCCGGCAGCCCCCGCCCTCGATTGGCGCGAGATGGGCCCGGTCGGCCTGCTCGGCCTGGCGTGGGCCGTGATCCCCGCGATTTTGGGCGGCTTCCTGCTCTACCACCTGGGCACCGTCGCCGGTTGGCTCGCGGCCGACCCGGCCCAGGGGCTGGTGGCCTACGCGCTGCTCTTCGCCCTGACCGCCGGCTTGGGGCTGCTGCCGACCTTTTCCCAGGCCGCCCTGGGCGGATGGGTCTTCGGCCTGACGGTCGGGCTGGGCGCGGCCCTGGTGGGGTTTGTGCTCGCCGCCCTGCTCGGGTTCCTGGTGGCGCGGTTGGTGGCCGGCGACCGGGTGCGCGGTTGGCTCGACCGCCACCCGCGCGCGTCGGTGGTGCGCGAAGCGCTCCTGGGTGCCGGCGGGTGGCGCAGCCTGCGCACCGTGGCCCTCGTGCGTTTGCCCCCGAACTCGCCCTTCGCCCTGACGAACCTGGCCCTGGCGAGCGGCGGCGTGGGGCTCTTTCCGTACCTCCTGGGCACGGCCGTCGGCATGTTGCCGCGCACGGCCCTGGTGGCGGGTTTTGCCGCCGCGGCGGCTTCCAGCGGCGCCCGCGACGTGCAGGAATTCGTCTCCGAGGGCCCGGGTTGGGGCGTCTTCGCTGCCGGCTTCCTGGCGTTGGTGGTCGTGCTCTCGATTCTCTCGCGCATGGCGCGCGCGGCGCTCGAACGCGCCGGCCTCGGGCCGAGCGCCGGACCGCCCCGGGGCTGATAGACTCCCGGCCCGTGGAGGCCCTCGAGCTCGACATCGACCCGGACGTGCGCCGCGCCCGGACGCCTCCGGCGGCGTTTTATCGGCCCGGCGTCCACCAGCGGCGTTTGCTCGAAGCCGCCTTCGCGCCCCAGTGGCAATGGCTCGCCGACGCCGAGCAGGTGCCCGCTCCCGAAGGGTGTTTGCCGGTCACCCTGTTGCCCGGTTCCCTGGACGAACCCCTGGTGGTCACCCGGCAGGGCAGCCGGCTCCTGTGCCTCTCGAATGTGTGCACACACCGGGGCATGCCGATCGCGCTCACGGCGGCGCGCACCGGCGGCCTGCGCTGCGCGTACCACGGGCGCCGTTTCAGTCTCGACGGGCGCATGCTCTCGGCCCCCGGCTTCGAAGGCGCCGCGGACTTCCCGGGGCCCGCCGATGACCTCGCGTCCTTGCCGCTCGAAGCCTTCGGACCTTGGCTCTTCACGCGCCTCGCCGATGGCCCCGGCTTCGAGCGCCTGCGCGCACCCTTGGCGGCGCGCATCGGCCATCTGCCCCTGGATCGACTCGTGCGCCATGCGCAGCGTTCGCGGCGCTTCGAGATGCACGCCCACTGGGCGCTCTACGTGGAAAACTACCTGGAGGGGCTGCACATCCCGTACCTGCACACGGGCTTGGCCGGGGCCATCGATTGGACGCGTTACCGCTATGAACTCTTCGACGGCGGTGTGCTGCAGGTCGCCCTGGCGGGGGAGGGCGACGAGTGTTTCCGCGACGAGCGCCCGGCCGGACATCCCGACGGAGACGAAGCGATCGCGGCTTGGTACTTCTGGTTCTTCCCGAACCTGATGGTCAACGTGTACCCCTGGGGCGTGAGCATGAACCGTGTGCGCCCGCTTGTGGACGGACGCACGGCCGTGGACTTCGAAGGGTACGTGTGGGATGCGGAGCGCCTCGGGCGCGGGGCGGGCGGCGACCTGGATCGGGTCGAGCGCGAGGACGAGTTCGCGGTGGAAGCGGTGCAGCGGGGTTTGGCCGCGCGGCTTTACCGCGGCGGTCGTTACGCGCCGGAGCACGAGGCCGGCAGCCACCACTTCCACCGGCTTTGCCAGCGGGCGCTCGAGGAGGCGCGGCCGTGAGCCGCGCCGGTGCGGGGCGGCGAGCCGCGCGCTGGGCGCTGGGTTTCGCCGCGCTCGGATCCCTGTTTGCCTGCGCTGGACCCAAGCCCTCCCACCTGGCGGAGCCGCTGGCCGAAGGGCCGGCGGTGCTCGTCAAGAGCGTGCGTTTGCCCTCCAGCGAACCGTGGTACGCGCGTTTCGCCCAGCACACGTTTTTCGACCTGCGCCCGCGCGCCGATGGGCCCTGGCTGCGGATGGAGGTTCTCAACTCCGAAAGCGGCGTGCTTTTGGTGCGCATCGAGCCCGAGGAGGCTTTCGAGGATCGGCGCTGGGGCCGGAGCGTGGAGGTGCTCGCGGCGCGCTCGGGCCCCGAGGCGGCGCGCATCGCGCGCGAGCTCTTGGAGCGCGGTCCCGCGCGGCACTTGGACTACCTGGAGGGGTACCGCGGCTTTCCGGGTTCCAACAGCAACACCTTTGCCGACGCACTGGTGCGCGAGACGCCGGACTTCGGCCTGGTGCTCCACCACAACGCGGTGGGCAAGGACTGGGCCTGGCCCGCCCGCCTGGGTGCCTCCGCGAGCGGCACCGGGGTCGAACTCGAATTGCCGCTGGTCGGCGTGCAGCTCGGCCTCAACGAGGGTGTCGAACTGCACCTCTTCGGGCTGACCCTGGGTGTGGGCCTGATTCCGCCCATGGTCAAACTGCCCCTCTTGCCGCCCCTGCGCCTGGCGAGCCGCGTGACGCTCTACGAACGCGAGTTCTGATCGAGGGCCGCGAGCAGGCTCTGGTTGTCGACCAGATCCGCCACGTGGCGGCTGATGTGGTGCAGCAGAACGCGTGGCTTCTCGGGCGTGCGCGCTTCGATCACCAGGGCCCCGCCCTGCTGCCAGGCGTCCCCTTGCAGCCAGGGCATGCCGTGGCCGCGAAAGAGCGAAGCGATGGCCCGCGGCAGCGCCTTTGGGTGGAAGGACTCCAGCACACCCCGGCGCAATCCGGCGGCACGGAAGGAGTCCAGGTCGCTGTCCAGGTAGATCGGCGCTTCGAGCGAGGTTTTGGCGCGCAGGGGCTCCACGTGGCGCGCTTGGCCGCTGCCCAAAAGCCAAAGCGGCACGCCGCGGCGGGCCAGCTCCGGTTCGACGTCGCGCAACTGCGCCACGTGCTCGCGGCACAGGGTTCAGCCGAAGTGGCGCAACCAAACCAGGATGCGCGCGCCCCGCTGGCCTTCCCAGAAGGAGCCGAGCCGCACACGCCGGCCGTCCTCGGAGCGCACCTCGGCGCGCGCCAGGGCGTCCAAGTCCACCGGGGCCATCACATGGGCTCCGGCACGATCGCCAGGAGGTGCACGTGGAAGATCAGATTGGCGCTGGGGGGGATCGTCGGCGGACGTCCGAGCCGGCCGTAGGCCAGGTCGTAGGGGATGCGCAGGCGCACCACCGTGCCGGGTCGCATGCGCTGCAGACCTTCGGTCCAGCCGCGGATGACACGATCGACGCGGAAGCGGGCCGGCTCCCCGCGCTGGTACGAACTGTCGAAGGCCGTGCCGTCCTCCAGCCAGCCCGCGTAGTGCACCTGCACCCAACTGCGCGGACCGGGACGCGTGCGGCCTTCGACCTCTTCCTCTTCCTCCTCGGGCGGCGGCGGTTCCTCGAGGAACTCGATCACCAATCCGCTCTCCAGGGTTTCGGTGCGCAGCAGGGCTCCTTCGAGCTCGAAGGGGGGCAGCGGCAGCGGGCGCAACACGCGCAACATCTCCAGGCGCCAGATCTGGGGTTCGGCGCGCCACTTCATGTACTGGGCCGGCGCCGGCGAAGCGCCGATGCCGCGCTGGAAGGGCACTTCGACGATCCACACGGCCCCCGGCTTCATCAGCGGCGGAACCTCGCCCAGGAAAGGCAGCGGCGGTTCGCCGGAGCGGGCGCGGATGGGCCCATTGGCCAGGGCCGAGTGTTCGATCACGTCACCGGCCACGCTCCAAATGGAGTAGTCCAGGTCGAAGATCTCGTGGGGCTCGGGCGCATCGCCTTCCCCTTCCTCCAGCACCTGGTAGCGAATGCCGGACTCGAGGATGATCGCCTTTGCGGCGTCCATGGGCACGAAGTCCGGCAGCACCGGTCCGGGCTCCACGCTGAGCAGTTCCATGTCGAAGATCAGCGTGGCGTCCGGCGGGATGGTCTGCCCCGCTCCAGCCGGCCCGTAGGCCAACTCCGGCGGGATGGTGACCTTCATGCGCCCGCCGGGGGTGGTCATGCCCATGGCTTCGCCCCAGCCGCGGATCACATCGCCGATGCGAAAGCGCCCCGGGATGCCGCGTGTGTAGGTGCAGTCGACCAGGGTGCCGTCCGGCAACCAGCAGGTGTAGTCGACCATGACCCAATCGCCGAGTTGGGGGTGGCGGCCCTCCGGGTCACCCGGGCGCAGGATGCTGTAGATCAGGCCGTCCGGGCGGCGCACGACCTCTTCGCCGTCCTCGGGAATCGGGCGAGGGGGGCGCTGGGGGCCCTGGGGGGCGGTGGCGCCGAGGGCCCAGCCGGGGGCTAGCGCGGCAGCGGAGTCCTGGGGAGCGGCGGCGCCGCCGACCAGGGCAGCGAGGGCAAAAATCGTTTCGAACATGGTCCGGGTGCTGGGGCGGCGGGGGGGCCTCGGTCCCATGGTACCCGCGGGCGCCCGCGGTCCGAGGCGCGGCCGCCTGGGGCCCGGGGTTCAGCGATCGGTCGCCGCGCGGCCCAGGTCCGCCCAGCGCTCCGGCGCCAGGGGCCGTCCGAGCCGCGTCACCTGCCCGCGCACCTGGTTTTCAGGTCCCAGGGCGATCGGTCCGTTCGGCCGGTCGCGGGCCCGACCGTCCTCCCCGGGCGGGTCGAACTCGAGTGCGACCGGGTGTTCGCCGGCCAGGAAGCGGTTGCCCTCCAGGGTGGCCCGCCGGGTGGCGGCGATCGACACCAGCGGCCGGTCGCCGGCGCCGGGAGCGAATTCGAAGTGGTTGCCGCGCAAAATCAGGTGCCCGTTGGGCTGGTCCTCGCCGGCGCCCCAGGCCACCAGGGCCGCGGTGCCGTAGGGCGCGCCCTCGAGTGTGCGCCAGCGCAGCTCGGGCGTGAAGCCGGAGCGCACGCGGTTGCTTTCGACCAGGATCTCCATGGCCTCCAGGCGCCCCGCGAAGGTCAGGGCGGTGCCGCCCTTGAAGTTGTCGCGGCCGCTGATGCCTGTGTCCTCGATGCGGTTGCCGCGCACCACCAATCGCCCGCGGCCCGGCGGACCGCTGGAGGCCCGCGCGGTGACCTGCAAGAAGGTGCGCCCCAGGCGCTGGGCGTCGACGTTTTCGATGCGCACGTCCCCGCGGGGGTGCTGCACGTAGAAAGCGTGCTCGTGGCACACGTTGCGCACGACCGCGCGCCGGCGCACTCCGGCGAAGACGAAGTCGTCCGGGTCCCAGACCTGGAAGGCCCACTTGGAATGCAGGCCCCGGTCGGTGACGTGGTCGAAGCCTCCGTCGACGACGCAGTCGATGAAGTGAAAACCGCGGTTCGCGCCGTTCGCGGGCGCGCGGTGGAACATGACCGCCGCGCGGCTGCCCGCGTGGATCTCGAAGCCTTCGAAGCGCACGTGGCTGAAGGGCCGTGTTTGACCGATCGTGAGCGTGTCTTGAGCGCCGCGCGGCAGGAGGCGCACGCGGCCCTCGGCGCGCACTAGGATCGGCATGGCCGCGTTGCCGCCCGCGGGCAGGGCGCGCGCATCCCCGTGGCCGCCGACGCCCAGGGACATGGGGCCGTAGTCCCCGGGCAACACCCGCACCAGGGCGCCGGGCGCGGCCAATTCGATGGCCAGGGCCAACGGCGCATCGCTCGGGAAACTGCGCCCGTCGAAGAGCCGCACCGCGTCCGGCCACACGTCCAAGGTCGGACCGACGCTGCCGGGGGCCGGGCGGGCCTGGGGCGCGGCTTGCCACAGGCAAAGGGCGAGGGCAACGCAGGCCAGGGCACTCATGACGCGTCCTCGCCCGCCGGCCCCGCGGGCGGCGTCCAGGGGGGCGGCTCCAGGCGCCGTTTGCCGTCCGCGCTGCGCCGCGCCGGCTGTCCGCCGCGGTCCGCGGTTTCCAAGTCCCGGTCCCACAGTTGGCAGGTGACTTCCACGTGCCGCTGGTCGAGGGCCTCGCAGTAGTTCGTGAAGATGCAGCGGCGCACGGCGTCCCCGTGGCCGAGCTCCATCTTGCGCCACCAATCCGGGTCGGCCAGGCTTTGGCGGGCGGCGCCGACCAAATCCAGGTCCCCGCGTTCGAGGGACGCTTCGGCCTGGTCGAAGGTCGCGATGCCGCCCGCGCCGACCACCGGCGCGATCAGCCCCGCTCCGGCGAGGGCTTCGCGCACCGCCCGCGCCAGGTGCAGGTTGCGGCCGAAGGGCCCGCCCGGGATGCGCACCGTGGGCATGCATTCGTGGCCGCTCTCGCCCGTGTAGGGATAAGCGGCCTCGCCGACCTTGGGCTGCTTCGCGTCGTCGAACTTGCCGCCCTTGGAGACCGACAGGAAGTCGAGCCCGGCGGAAACCAGCTCGGGTGCGATGCGCCGCGCGTCCTCGACCCGATTTCCGCCGGCGATGACTTCGTCGCCGAGGAAACGGCAACCCACGGCGAAGTCCGGGCCGACGCGCGCGCGCACGGCGGCGATCACTTCCCGCGGAAGGCGCAAACGGCCTTCCAAATCGCCGCCATAACCGTCGTTCCGCCGGTTCGTGCGCGAGAGGAACGAGGCCATGGTGTAGGCGTGGGCGTAGTGCAGCTCGACGCCGTCGAAGCCGGCCTTGCGGGCGCGCTCCGCGGCGTCGGCGAAGAGTCCGGGCAGCACACGGGGCAGCTCGCGCACATGGGGCAGGTGCAAATCGTCGACGCGCTCGCGATAGCCCATGCGCAGGTCTTCCAGTTCCCGCGGGCGCAGCACCTCGGGCCAAAGCTCCGGATCCAGCGCGGCCAAGGCGGCGCGCAGCCCCGCTTCGTCGCCCGCCGCGACCGACTCCATGCCGGGCAACTTCGTCAGGGCTTCGCGGTGGTGCCCGTCCACCGCCAAATAACGCCCGAAGAAAACCTCGGGCGCGGGGCGGCGCCGGATGGAGAGGAAGTCGATGAGCTGCACGAACAGGCGCGTGCGGCCGCCGGACCTCTCGCGCACCCGCTCCACCAGGCGCTCGAGCCCCGGCAGGAAACGATCGTGCCCGATGCGCAAGAGCGGCCCGCTCTTCACATCCCGGATGCCCGTGGCCTCGACCACCAACACCCCGGGCCAGCCCTCCGCGAATCGCCCGTACCAATCGAGCACCGCGTCGGTGACAAACCCCTCCTCCGTGGCGCGCCAGGGCACCATCGCCGGCACCCAAGTGCGCGTCCGGCTCGTCAGCGCCCCAATCCCGACGGGAGAAAACAGCCGACTCCGCCGCGCTTCTTCCCGGTCGGGCCAGCGCGCCGGCGGCAGTTCCACCTTGTGTGCGACTTTGGCCACCGCCCCATGGTAGCCCGTGGGCGGGGCGAGGCCTGCGAAGGCACGGCCAGGCAGTGCAGCGCGACCCAGCCTCCAACCGGCTCACCCTTCCCCATGGGCCCATCCGGGCGACGGGTGCCGGTCAAGCGTCCGCCGCCCCGCGAAACGGGCCTTGGCGGGGTCTTGGAAGCCGGTTCGGGTGCGGCGCGGTGTGTCCGAATCCACGACCTAGGCATGGGCCGCGGGTCTGCCGGTGCGGGTGCGAGTGATCGCCGCCGGGCTGCCCATGCTGTTGTGGGTCTGGCCCCTGTGATGCTATCCAGGGAGCCATGAGCCTCCTGCGCCTGATCGACGTGCACAAGAGCTACGAGGGGGTCGAGCTCCTGCGCGGGGTGTCGCTTTCCATCGACGCGGGCGACCGCATCGGCCTGGTGGGGCGCAACGCCAGCGGCAAGAGCACGCTGATGCGCCTCCTGGCCGGCGCCGAGGCGCCGGACGCCGGCGAGCGCGTGGCCAAACGCGGTTTGCGCTTGGGTGTGCTCACCCAGGCGCCGCAATTGCCGCCCGGGGAGACCGTGCGCGCGGTCGTGCGCTCCGGGCTGGCCGGGCGCGAGGCTCTGCTCGGCGAGTTGGAGAGCGTGCACGCCGCGCTCGCCGCCGCGGACCTCGCGCCGGCGCGCCTCGATGCCCTTCTGGCGCGCCAATCCGAACTCGACGCGCGCGTGGAAGCGGGCGGGGGCTACGACGTGGAGCACCGCGTCGAAGAGGTCATCGAGCGCCTCGGCCTTGCTGAACCGGAGGCCCTTTGCGGTCGGCTCTCGGGTGGCGAGCGGCGCCGGGTCGACCTGGCGCGGCTCTTGCTCGACACGCCCGATCTGTTGTTGCTCGACGAGCCCACCAACCACCTGGACGCCCTGGTGATCGACTGGCTCGAGGACGCCCTGGCGGCCTCGCGCGTGCCGTTCCTGCTGATCACCCACGACCGCTACTTCCTGGACCGCGCCGTCACGCGCATCCTGGAGCTCGACCGCGGCCAGCTCTACCCCTACGAAGGCGGCTATGCGGATTACCTCGTGGCGCGTGCCGATCGCCTGGCCGCGGAGGCCTCGGCGGAAGCCGGCCGCCAGAGCATCTTGCGCCGCGAGAGCGCCTGGATGTTGCGCGGCGCGCCCGCGCGCACCACCAAGGCCCGGGCGCGCATCCACCGCTACCTCGATTTGGTCGCTGCAGCCCCCGAAGCGGGCGTCGGCTCGGCCGAGTTCGAGCTGCCCGCCGGCCCGCGCCTCGGGACCCGCGTGGTGCACCTCGAGGGCGTCTCGAAATCCTTCGACGGCCGCCCGGTCCTGCCGCCCCTGGACCTCGAACTTGGACCCGGCGAGCGCCTGGGTGTGATCGGCCCGAACGGCGCTGGCAAGAGCACCCTGCTTCAGATCATCACCGGCCGCCTGGCCCCCGACACCGGCCGCGTCTCGGTGGGGGAGACGGTGCGCTTCGCGAACGTCGAGCAGCGCCGCGAGGACCTGGACGGCAGCCGCACCGTGGTCGAAGAAGTCGCCGGCGCCTCCGGGCACGTGGCCGTGGACGGCCGCACCCTGCGCGTCGAGGGTTTCCTCGACCGTTTGCTCTTCCCCGGCGCACGCAAGCACACGACCCTCGACAAGCTCTCGGGCGGCGAGCAGAACCGCGTCCTGCTCGCCAAACTCCTGATCCAGGGCGGCAACGTGCTGCTGCTCGACGAGCCCACCAACGACCTCGACCTCGACACCCTGCGGCGCCTCGAAGAAGCCCTGCTGGTCTTCCCCGGCAGCGCCATCGTCGTCAGCCACGACCGCTACTTCCTGGACCGCATCGCCACCCGCACCCTCTTGCTCGACGGCCGCGGCGGCGCCCACCTCCACAGCGGCGCGGCCAGCGAGTTGCTCGAGCGCCTCACGGTCGAGCGCCGCAACGCGCCCACCGCGACGCGCACGGCCGCGCCGCAGCCGCAGCCGCAGGGCGCACCCAATCCACCGCCCGCCCCCACGAGCGCCAGACCCGCCCCCCGCCCCAAACGCCTGGCCCCCTGGGAACAACGCGAACTCGACACCCTGCCCGCCACCCTAGAAGCCGCCGAAGCCGAACTCGCCACCCTGGACGCCCGCCTGGCCGACCCCTCCCTCTACCGCGAACCCGCCGCCACCCTCGCCGCCGTCCAAGCCGAGCACACCCGCCTCAGCACCCACATCGCCACCCTCTACGCCCGCTGGGAAGCCCTCGAATCCCGCAGCGGGTGACCCGCCTAAAAGCCTTCTGGTAAGCGGCCCACTCACCCGGTGTCAGGGTAGTTGCCGCATGAAGTTGGCTGTTCACACGGCGCGCTCGTTGACCGATTCCGGCGCCGGATTGAGTATGACGGCTGGTCGGGTCCAGGCGGCAACTACCCTGACACCGGGGGGAGAGACAGCGAAGGGGGCGAACTGGCCATCGATATCAGGGCAAGTTCGACAGAATTACTGCGTCCTGCTATTGGCGATACGTCTGGCGAGAAGCTCACATTCGTAGAGGAGTTGGGGCTCCAGTTCAGCCAGGCGATGGGGTAGATCCATGGCCGCATAGCGGACGGCGAGGATGAAAACGTGATGACCTATCGCATCGCAGACAGGCACATGCTCGCGTACGAGGTGGAATCGGAGGCGCAGCGACGTGTCGGGGCACACCTGCAAGAGGCCTGGGTTTTCGGCGATGCGGGCGATGGCCGAATCCAGATCGGCCAGGTATTTGCTGGCAACGCGTTCTCCCCACTTGCTGACCGAGTACCGTTCGATCCCATCGATGTCGAGCATCGCACGGTCCGTGAGGTGGACCTTCGTCACGCGGGCCCGCGCTCAGTTCGGAACTCGTCGAGCATGGATCGCAGGTCTCCCGTGTACTCGCGGGTTCGCCCTTGAAGGACGTCGTCGTAACCCTCGACCACGGCCTTGCGTAGCGCGGCCGCGTCCTGCCGCTCCTTCTTCTCACGGATCAGGGCACGCACGAACTCACTCGGCGTCGAGAACAGGGTGCCGTCGCCGGAGTTCTCGTCGAGAAACGCGCGGAGCTCGTCAGTGAGTGACAGGTTGATGGATCGCGCCATGATCGCCCCCTTGTAGTCGTTGCCGTAGTATAGCGCCTGTGGCACATATTGTCAACTATCGCCACAAACGTCTCTCTTTCCGGGGCGACGCCCGGTCGTACGGAGAGCGCTATGGAGGGCAGGCCCCTGCACCCGGCCCCTGCGCCGCGCAACTGTGCGCCACATCGAGCACCCGCTCGGCGGACAGGCGGCCCAAGGTGCCGGTTTGGGGCAGGGTCGGGTGGGGCGGAGGAACTCGAGCGAGGGGCTCAGGCGGGGCGCGGGGGGGGCCAGGGGGAGGGGCTCCCTAGGGGAGCTTCAGGTGCCCGAGGATGAGGCGGATGACGGCCGGATCGGTGATGGCCGACACGAAGTGGCGGCGGTCTTTGCAGCGCGGGCAGGCGAGGCCTCGGCGGCCACCTGAAAAGCGGCCAGTTGCGGCCACCTCAAAGGCGGCCAGTTGGAGAGTGCTCGAGACGAGTCATTGTGTAGTGGATGTTTGTGCGGTTGGCAAGTGGTTGTGGGGGGTGCTGGGCGTTGGCCCGTGCAGCGGTGTGGGCGAGCTGGTGGTGAGCGGGGCGGGGGGCTCAGGCCAAGTCGAACTCGCCGCCCGGAGGCGGTCGCGCGGGTTGGAGGGCCGGCGGATCGCTGGGGAGGCCGACGTGATCGAGGATGTGGCGGATGACGTCGGGCTGCGTAATGAGGGCGATGACGAGGCGGCGGTTCCCGCTGAAGGCCAAGGGACACCTCTCGCCAGGCCATCATGATTCACACCAAGGGGACACCCTAGATCGAACACTCCGAGGAACGTCTCCTTGAATCACTTATCCTCAAGGAACCATGGGACTGTTAGGGATTCTCGTCTCCGTACTGACGTTCGTCCTCGGGGTGATCGCCGCTACCTACAACGAGAGACGATCCTCCCGAATCCTCCAGACGAGCCTGGAGTCCGCCACGAAGGAACGCGGTGAGCTCAAGCGACTGCTTGCCCGGGTCCTGATGCGGTTGACGCTCGATGGGAAGGAGCCGGCCGACTTCGAGGAGAGCTACTACGAGCAGAAGGTCAAGGCCAGCCTGGCAGCCGAAGAGCACGGGAACGCGGCGAGCGTCGTGGAGGAGTGGATCGCAGCCGCCCCATCGAGCGGCAGGGCACGCGTTGCCAAGGCCATCGTCCTCAGAGATTCGCCCGTCGACTCTTTCAGGGACAAGGAGGTTGATCCCTGGGAGGAGCGTAAGAATCACGTCGAGGAAGCCTTCCTGGAAGCCCAGCGGCTCACCCCGGACCTCTTCTCCGCCTGGAACGAGTACGGGCTGTGGCGCCTCCACTTCCGGCGTCAGGCGACGAAGAAGACCATCGAGTCCTTCGAGCGTGCTCTCCAGCTCGCAACTCCGGAGGAACGCGACGAGACGCTGTACTACCTCGGCTACTGCTACCTGCTCCACGGCCGCCAGGAGAGCTCACGAGAACACGACGAGAAAGCCGTCCCCGTCTTCGAGTCGGTCCTGGAGAGTCGCCCCGCACACTACAAGGCTCGCCGGTGCCTGGCGGAATGCCTCGAACGCATCGGCCAGACCGACGAGGCCGAGGCGCAGCACGGAGCAGCAAGGATAATCGACGGCTCGTGGAGGTTCTCGTGGGCCAAGTCGGCCGGCATTGCGGCTCTCTCCCTCGGCGTGGTGAACTTCCTCGTCTCGACGGATGCCGCCAAGGTTCGCCTGGGATCCGACCTCCAGACGGTCCTGTTCGCCGTACTGATCGTGTCGTTGCTCTACAGCCTCCTCGTCCTCTATTGGGCCCTACCTGCGGACGACACGGGGACGATCTACCCCAACCCCCGGACGGACCTCGAGTTCTTCTGGCTGCCCGCGCCCGTGAAGTACTACGGCCTCCTGTCGGGGTTCGACGGAATCATGCCCCGCCCCCACTGGAGAGAGGGCCGACGTGCGGCGACGATCGCCGAGTCCGCGTCCGGATCGTGATACGGACCCCGGAAGAGCGGGCTCGACCGCGGATAGGCGGTCCAAGGTGGCGGTTGTGGGCAGGGTCGGGTGGGGCGGGGTGCGATCTGTGGGGTGAGCGCGGGCCCGAGCGGGGCTCGGGTGTGGTGAAGGCCGGGTTCAGGTGGCTGGGGCGGGGTCGGTGAGGGCTCGGGCGGGGGCCCGAGGGCCTGTCGGAGGGTACCCCTGGTCGGGCAGGGCACCAAATTTAGCCCGCGGGCCCCGGAGGGGAGGGCGGTGGGCTGGGCTCGGGAGCGGTCTCGGGGCCTGTGAGGCCCCCCGGCAGGATCACCATGGCAAGCTGGGCTGGGGCGGGGCGCGGGGGGGCGCCAGGGGGAGGGGCTCCGTGGGGAGCTTGAAGTGCGCGAGGATGCGGCGGATGACGGCCGGGTCGGTGATGACCGACACGAAGTGGCGGCGGCCTTTGGCTCGCGCCTGCATGCGAGGACGTCGACGGCAAAGACGCGGCGCAAGAGCTCTGCCCAGGAGAAGCGTTTTCGCGGTGCGGGCGCTGAGGACGGGGGATCCGCCCACTGGCCGGAGGGCGCTCGGCGGGATGTCGGGAGCGGGACGACGTCGTCGCGCAGGGGCGAGGCAGGGGCCAGGACGCCGTGGTAGGTGAACTGGTGCTCGCGGGGATGGGGAATGAGGGCGACGAGGCGCTCGAAGAAGACGAGCGGGTCCAGCACGAAGCCGCGGGTTCCGTCTCGGCAGGGCTTGCGCAGGTTCCAGATCACTTTGCCATCGTCGCGCAAGAGGAGTCGTCCCTGTGCGAGGGGTGGGCGGGCGACGTTGCGACAGAGATGCTCCAGCGCCCCCCTGTCGGGGGCGGCGATGCACGTGGCGGCACGCAGTGAGTAGCCGCTCGACTCGGCGCGTAAGGAACCGGGGGTGAAACGTGCGAGTTCGCTATTCGCTCGGGTGAGGTGCGGATCGATCAGGCGCTCGAGGGCCCGGCCCAATTCCGGACCCGATGCGGCGCGCGACTGGACGGAGGCGGCAGAGAGGAAGGGGAGCAGCGACCCATCCTCTCCCTTCACGGGCGCAGGGTCGTCGCCGGGATCGCGCAGCAGGCCGCGGGCGTGCAGGATGCGCTCGATGCGGTGAGCGGGCATCACGGTGCACACGCTCCACCTCGGCGTCGTCGAGCGGGGGTGCGCAGTGGAACTCGGGGCGAGAAGCCGGGCCGTGGGTCAGGTAGACACCATCCAGCACCAGGGCGTGGAAGTGGACGTTGAGCGCGAGGGAGGACCCGAAGCGCTGCACGAAGTTCACCGCGCCGGGGTGCGTGAAGCTGCGCGGCGATCGATGCAGGCCCTGGACGCGGCCTCGGCGGCGGTACGAGGCGAAGACAGCCGCGAGGAAGGCCGAGGCCACGGCGCGGCAGAGCTCGGGATCGGAGGCCAGGTGGACCCGCAGCGCCCACGGCACGGACAGCACCCACTGGCGCATCGGCACGTGCGGCAGCACCCGGTCCACCAGGTGCGCGGCCAGTTCGGCCATTCTGCGCCCGCCGCACGAAGCACAGAAGGCGCGGCCCTTGCAAGAGAATGGGACCAGTAGGTCCAGGGTGCACGAGGGACACCTCACGCGCCCGAAGCCGTGGGTCAGATCCCCAGAGGCGAGGGCTGCGCGCAGCTCCTTCTCGCGCGTTGCCGGGCAGGCGCCGCGCCCCGTGCTCGTCCGTGAAACGCGTCGGGAAGGTCTCGAGATGCGCCGGCGGGCGCGGTGCAGGACGGTGTGGGATGGGTCGCGGCGCACCACGTCCGGAACGTCGTCCGGCAGTGACCCCGAGGAAAAGACCCGCCCTCCGTGGACCTGCGGACGTGCGACTGCCGACGTTGCAAAGGAACCCACCGGGCGAGGACCGCCGGGACTGGCGCGCGGTTGCGGAGGACCCCCAAGGCGCGGGCCGCCTCGGCAGCAGCGTCGAGGCGGCCCTCCTCGGAGCGACCGCAGGTGATGAGCGCGGCGGCAAGCAGGCGCGCAGCCCCAGCGCGGCGCGAGGCCGGGCGGGCGGGCGGCGCGCTGGGCCTAGGGAGCCGGGTTGGGACGGCTCTGCATGCCTACGATGCCAACGGCTACGCCGCTCCGCGGGGCCCCGCGGCTGCTCGAGCCCTGGTCGAACCAGAGAGGCAGCGCCCGCGGGACTGGTCCGTGGGCGCCCCCTCGCCGTCAGCGAGGGGGCTGCGGCGTTTCTCGGGAGTCCGCCGGGCCGGGCGCGCGCCGGGCCTCGAGCCGCTCAAGCAGGCTCGCGATCATGCGGTCGCGTAGCGCGACGTAGTAGACCTCGTAGGCTTCGAAGTCGCCCCGCCGCGGAGTCCCCGCCGGATGACCGTGCGCGCGGTAGGCCGGATAGGAGTCGCCGTCCAGCAGGGTCGAGATTGCATCCAGGGCTGCGTCGCAAACTCTGAGCGGGGCCACGGCTGGGGTGAACGGCACGGCCGAGATGCCCGATAAGCCGCGCACTCGGATCTCACGCTGGTCCGAGAGGAACAGACGCAGGGCCTCGACCGCGACCGGGTCGCCGGTCCGCGACCAGCTCCCGACGGCGCGAGCCCATTCGCGCACGCTCCCGTTGGGCAGTTCCTCGGGGCCGTAGGCGAGCACCGGGTGGCGCGCGCGCAACACAGCGGACAGGCGCCCGACGAGGTCGTCGTTCCCGTGCCAGTCCCGCCGGTGGAAATGCATGACCTCGAGCACGGCGTCCACGCTCTGGGGCGCGGCCTCGGCGAAGCGCACCAGGTGCTCGGCCACCTCGGGCCGCCACAGGCGCCGATCGCGGAAGTTGGCAAACGAACCCGGGACACCTGCGCGCACAGCACCCAGGAAGCGCTCTTGCAGGCGCGGGTCGCGGTGGAAGCGGGCGATCAGGTGCTCCCAGACCACGGGTCTCCTGCGCCAGTCGCCGCCAAGCTGCTCGAGTACTGCGAACAGCCGCTCCATGGTCAGTGGCTCGGCGACCTGGGCCGAGCCGAGGAGCGCGCCGAGGGCGTAGCCGCCGGTCTCTCCGGCCTCGGGGCGCGAGAGCAGGTCCTCGAGCCTGGCGCGGGCGAGTTCCAGGCGCTCCTCGGCGAGGGGCAGCCACTCGAACTCGAAGGGGACGCCCTCTACCGGCGTCTCCAGCCTCCCGAAGGGCGGCCAATCCAGGCGCAGGTGGAGCCGGGCCGCGACACGCTGGCCCACATCGCGCATGGGGCGGGGTGAGGGCAGAATGCCCACGCGCAGCGCGCGCAGGCCGCGGCCGACCATGCCCGTGGCGTAGTCGCTGAGGTGGCTGGCTTCCATCAAGCTGCCCCCTGGGGGGATGGGGAGCAGCCCTGTGCTCCCCGGCTCGCGCGGCCAGAGATTCGAGAGCTGTCCCGATGCCAGGCCGCTGCGAGCCCGAACGAACTCCGGGGCGGAGAGGGCGTAGCGCTGGGCCTCCATGCGCAGGTGGCCCTGGAGCGGCGGGGGCAGGGGCTCGGCGCCGCGGTTCTCGAACTCAAGGACGAGCCAGCCCGAATCCGCCAGGTCCACCGAGCGCGGGAGGGAGAGCCTGACGGCGAGTTCATCCCGCTCGAAGATCGGTACCACCTGCCACTCCTCAGGCCCGCGGGTGCTCCGGGAGTCCCGGACTCCCTCGAACGCCGGGGTCTGCCGCGGGTGCGCTGCGGCTGTGGCGAGGCAAGCGAGGAGCGCGCCGGCGAGGGCGGGAGCCAGGCGTGCAAGCCGACGGCGGGGCATATCCTTTGGGCTGCGCATGGGCGCGGGCGGGTGGGCTGGAAAGTGGTGGGGGCAGGCGGCCCGAGGACATGCCCCGTGTGGCTGACCCACACCACTAGTCCCAGGGGTGCCGTGGCAACCCCCTTCCCGGCCCCAGAACGGCGGATAGGAAGTCCAAAGTGGCGGCTTTGGGAGGCTCGGCTCGGGAGGGAGTGGGGGTGAGCTCGAGAAGGGGGATCGGGCGAGGTCAGAGGGCGCTCGGGGGTGGAGCGGGGCCCTGAAGGTTTCGAGCGGGGGCACGACGGCCGGCCGGGTCCAGGCGGCAACTACCCTGACACCGGGGGGCGAGTCAGCGAAGGGGCTAACTGGCCATCGACATCAGGGCAAGTTCGACAGAATTACTGCGTCCTGCTAGATAGCGCCACATCGAGGACCCGCTCGGCGGATAGGCGGCCCAAGGTGCCGGTTTGGGGCAGGGTCGGGTGGAGCGGGGGAACTCGAGCGAGGGGCTCGGCCGGGGCGCGGGGGGGGCGCCAGGGGGAGGGGCTCCCTAGGGGAGCTTCAGGTGCTCGAGGATGCGGCGAATGACGGTCGGGTAGGTGAGACGCAAGACGAAGTGGCGGCGGCCTTTGCAGCGCGGGCAGGCGAGGACATCGACGGCAATGACGCGGCGCAAGAGCTCTGCCCAGGAGAAGCGTTTGCGTGGTGCGGGCGCCCAAGACGGAGGGGGCGTCGGCATCGCGCCGATCTTTGGCGCGGGCGTCGACCGGGCGACCCAGGGTCTCGACAGCGGAGCGGCCAGAGAGGTGCGGGAGCGCTTGCGCGAGCACTGCTGAGCTTACCTACGAGGGTCGGCTCGCTCGGGTGGGGGGCCGGCCAAGTAGCATCCTCGCGCCATGGTGCCGAGGATTGCGCGCTTTTACCGTTCCGCCTATGCCGGGCTGCCGCGGGAGGTCTGGATCCTTTGTTTGGTCGCGCTGGTCAACCGCAGCGGCATGATGGTGCTGCCGTTCCTGACCCTGTATCTGCGACAGGAGCTGGACTTCAGCATGCTGCGGGCTGGCTACCTGCTGGCCCTTTATGGGGTCGGCGCGATGGTCGGCGTTCAGATCGGCGGCTGGTTGACCGACCGGCTGGGGACCCTGCGGGTCCAGGTCGGCAGCCTCCTGGCGGCGGGACCGCTCTTTTTGGTGCTCGGTTCCCTGGACACGTTCCTGGGGCTCGCCGGCGCGCTCTTCGCCTTGAGTCTGGTGACCGAGGCCTTCCGGCCGGCCAGCCAGGCGGCCCTGGGCAACCACTGTCCGGCGTTGCTGCGCCCGCGCGCCTTTGGCCTCTACCGCGTGGCGATCAACGTCGGTGTGACTATCGGGCCCGTCGCCGGCGGCGTGCTCGCCGTGCGCGACTTCTCGCTGCTCTTCGCCGTCAACGCGGTGGCCGTGTTTGTCTCGGGCGTCCTGCTCCTGGCGCTGGGCAGGGGGTGGGTGCCGCTCGATGAGGCGGGTCCGAAGGACGCAGCTCCCCAGCGCGGCAGCTCGCCCTGGCGGGATGGCCCGATGCTTTTGGCGGCCTTCCTCGCGATGTTGGTCGGGATTGCCTTCCTGCAGACCCAGACGACATTCATGGTCTACCTTGGAGAGCTGCGCGGCTTCGGCGCCGACAGGATCGGCCTCTTGTTGGCGATTAACACGGTGATGGTCGTGGTGCTCGAGATGCCGCTCCTGGCCCGCCTTCCGGCCCAGAGCAACCTGCGCTGGGTGGCGCGCGGGGCGCTCCTGACGGGGCTGGGTTTCGGCCTGATGCCCTACGGCGAAGCGACCGCCTTCGTCGCGCTGACCATCGCCGTCTGGACCATGGGCGAGATCCTCTCCATGCCCATGCTCTCGGTCTTCGTCGCTGGCCGCTCGGGAGTGGCGAACCGGGGCCGCTACATGGGCCTCTTCTCGCTGGCCTTCGCCGCGGCCACCGTCATCGCGCCCCTGGCCGGGACCGCGGTCTGGGAGCGCTTCGGTCCCGATGCGGTCTGGCACGGCTGCCTGCTGCTCGGCATCCTCGCCGCGCTCGGGTTCCTTTTCCTCGAGCGCCTGGTGTCGCCGTCACCGGCGGAGGCCGGGCCCGCGCACGCCCGGTAGTGCTTGGCGAAGAGCACCCGGCACTCGCTGGGCGCACCACTTCGCACAGCCGGCTACCCTTCGCTGCCTTTCGTCGACGCGCCTACCTTCTGCTCCCTTCTGATCCCCCCTTCTCCGTGGCTCTTGTGTTCTTTCTGAGAAGAAGAAGCAGAAGATCCACAAGAGTCACGGAGGAAGGGAGATCAGAAGGGAGGAAAGAAAAGAGGGGATGCTGCTCCAGCAAAATCGAAGCTACCGGCAATGAGCCTTCCGCCCAGGACCACGCAGCGGGCCTGCTAGGCGCCGGGGGGGCCAATGCCATTGGGTCGGCAGGGGGGCCGGGCGAACTTCGAAGGCACGGACCTGAAGCGGCGCGGTTTCAGGGCGTCGGGGCGGTTTCGGGTACTTCGAACGGGGGGAGGGGGTCGCGCAGGTGCACCCAGCCGGCCTCGCCTAGGGCCATTTCCGCGGGGCGCAGGAGTGCGCGGGAGAGGGCGCGTTCTAGGCGTGCGCGGTCCAGGTCCACGCCGATCAGGACCAGTTCTTGGCGCAGGTCGCCCATCTCTTGGTCCCAGGAGCGGGCGATGGCTTCGCGATTTTCTTCGTCCTGGGGCCAGCTTTCCTCGGGCGTGAGGGCCCACCAAAGGCCCGCGGGATCCAGGGTGGCGTGTTGGCCGGCGGTCTGCAGTAGGCAGCGGTACCAGGGCCGGCTGGCGATCCAGGCGATGCCCTTCATGCGTGCCACGGATTTCATCGTGTTCGAGCGCAGGAACGCGAGCAGGCGCTCGGGATGGAACGGCCGGCGGGCGCGGAACACGAAAGCGCCGATGCCGTAGGTCTCGCTCTCGGGCAGGTGTTCGCCGGTCAGGGCACGATTCCAGCCGGCCGAGGCGCTGGCCAGTTCGATGTCGAAGCTGCGCGAGTTCATGAGTTCGCGCACGGGCACCTGTCCGCGCTCCGCCCTCAGGATGCGCGCGCCGGGGTTCAGGGAGGCGAGCAAGCTCTCCAGGCGATCGGCCTGCGCTTCGTTCACCAGGTCCGTCTTGTTCAGCACCAGAATCGAAGCGAACTCCACCTGCTCCACGAGCAGTTGCCCGATCCCGCGCAGATCGTCTTCCGCGAGCCCCAGGCCGCGATCGCCCAGGTCCTCCCCCGATTGGAGGTCGACGGGAAAGCGCGCGGCGTCCACCACGGTCACCATCGCGTCGACCCGCACCCGATCCGCCACGCCCGTGCCGTCCTCGAGATCGATGCACAGGGTCTGCGCCACGGGCAGGGGCTCCGAAATGCCCGTGGATTCGATCACCAAAGCGTCGTAGCGGCCCTCGTCCGCCAGGCGTCCGACTTCTTCGATCAGATCCTCCCGCAGGGTGCAGCAGATGCAGCCGTTGGAGAGCTCCACCAGCTTTTCTTCGGCGCGCACGACCTCGACCCCCTGGGACCGGGCCGCGCGCAGAATCTCCCCGTCCATGCCGACCTCGGCCATGTCGTTGACCAGGACGGCGATGCGCTGTCCTTCGGAGTTGGCCAGCAAGTGGCCGAGCAGGGTGGTTTTTCCGGCGCCGAGGAACCCGGAGAGGACGGTGATAGGAAGCCGCATGATGGAATGGATGCCGCCCGGGCGCGGCGGGTTCCAGGTTCGGGCTAAACTCCGCCGATGCAGGCTCGAAGCGAAAAGGACGGCCGCCGGGCGGCCCTGGTGACCGGGGCGAGCAGCGGCATCGGGGAGGCGGTGGCGCTCGAGTTGGCGCGGCGGGGCTGGGGGGTGATCCTGGTGGCGCGGCGGCGGGAGCGGCTGGAGGCGCTGGCGGAGCGCATTGCGAGCGGCGGCGGCCGGGCGCGGGCGGTGCCCCAGGACCTGGCCGATCGGGACGCGGGCGCGCGTTTGGCGGAGGCGGCGGAAGCGGCCGCGGGCGAGCTCGGCCCCCTGGAGCTGGTCGTGAACAACGCCGGCATCGCCGAGAGCGCGCCGCTTTTGCCCCGTCCGGGACGGGAGCCCGAGGTCGACCCCTTCGAGCGGCACCTGGCGGTCAACTTCCACGGGCCGCGGCGGCTGATCGAACACCTGGCGCCGGCCATGGTCGCGCGCGGCCGCGGGGCGCTTTTGCAGGTGGCGTCGAGCGCGGGGCTGCGCGGCTACGCCTACGTGGCGGCCTATTGCGCGAGCAAACACGCGCTTTTGGGGCTGTCCCGGGCGGCGGCCCTGGAGCTGGCGCCCAAGGGCGTGCGCGTCGGCGCGATTTGCCCGCACTACGTGCGCTCGCCGCTGCTCGAAGCGTCCGTGGCCCGCCTGGTGGTGAGCGCCGGCCGCAGCGAGGAGGAAGCGCGCGCGTTTTTCGCGGCGCAAAACCCCGGCGGGCGGCTGGTGGAGCCCGAGGAGGTGGCCGCGGCCGTTGCCGATCTGGCCGAGGATCCGCGCACGGGGCAGGTGCTCGAACTGGACGGCGCGGCCCGGATCCAGGTCGACGCGGGTTTCGATCCCGGCTCGGAGCGCTGAAGCGCGGGCGTCCCGGGGCGGGTAGTCTGGTCGCCCATGCGGACCGAAGTCATCCACCCGGCGGGCTGGGCTCCGGCGCGCGGCTACGCCAACGGCGTGCGCGTCGAGGGAGCCGGCCCGTGGCTCTTCGTGGCGGGTCAAATCGCCTGGGACGCCGAGCAGCGGCTGGTGGGCCCGGGCGATTTCGCCGCCCAGTTTTGCCAGGCCCTCGACAACGTGATTGCCGTGGTGCGCGCCGCGGGCGGAGCGCCCGAACACCTGGTGCGCATGACGGTCTACGTCACCGACAAACGCGCCTACCTGGCGGCGGCCAAGGAATTGGGCGCGGCCTGGCGCGAGCGGCTCGGCCGGCACTATCCAGCCATGGCCCTGGTGCAGGTGGCGGACCTTTTGGAAGAAGGGGCGCTGGTGGAGATCGAAGCCACCGCGGCCTTGCCTCCGGCCGGGACCGCGGCGGGCGCTCCCGCGTCGCCGATCGACTGATCCGGTTTCATACGCCCGTTCCGAGTCCCGTTCCGAACCCATGCAGCCCAAGCACTTCCGATTCGACCTGAACGACGGCGTCGGCACGATCACCCTCGATCGGCCCGACCGGCTCAACGCGCTTACCTTCGAGTCCTACCGCGAGTTGACCGACTTCTTCGCGCACCTGGGCACTCGGGAGGAGGTGCGCAGCGTGGTGCTCACGGGCCGCGGCCGGGCGTTTTGTTCGGGCGGCGATGTGAAGGACATCATCGGCGCGCTGATGGACGTGCCCGAGGCCGAGCTGTTCGCCTTCACGCGATTGACCTGCGATCTGATCGGCAACATGCGCGCCCTCGAAAAGCCGATCGTGGCGGCCCTGAACGGCACCACCTGCGGCGCGGGGGCCGTGATGGCGGCGGCGGCGGATCTGCGCGTGGCGGCGGAAGAAGCCAAGATCGCTTTCCTCTTCGTCAAGGTGGGATTGTCCGGCGCGGACATGGGCGCGGCTTGGCTCTTGCCGCGTTTGGTGGGTTTCGGCCGCGCGACGGAGATGCTCATGACCGGGGACTTCGTCGACGCGCGCCGGGCCCTCGAAATCGGGCTCTACAACCGCGTCGTGCCCGCCGATCGGCTCGTCGAAGAAGCGCGCGGTTTGGCGGAGCGCCTGGCGGACGGTCCGGCCCACGCGCTCGCGATCACCAAACGCATGCTGCAGCGCGAAGCGAACCTGCCCTTCGAGGAGGCGTTGGCCCAGGAGGGTTGGATCCAAGCCGAGTGCATGCGGCATCCGGAGTACCGCATGGGCTACGAGGCCGCCCTCGCGAAACGCTCGCCGGTTTTCCGCCCGCGGCCCGAGGCGCGCTGAGCGATGGATCGCAGCTTCGACAAGCAGACCCTGGGGGCCGCGGCGCGCGCCGTCGGCGAAACCTTTGCCGCCCGCGGCGGCGGAGGGCCGGCCGAAGCCCTGGCGCTCTTGGCCGAGGCGGAACTGCTCGGCTGGTGTGTGCCCGCCGGGCTCGGCGGCGCGCCGGGGGGTGCGGGCGAGGACGATGTGTCCGTGCGCGCCCTGTGCTGGCTGCGCGATGAGTTGGCCTACGCGGACGGCCTGCTCGACCTGATGTTCGTGATGCAGGGGTTGGGTTCGTTCCCCTTGGCGCGCGGCGGGCGGGCCGACGTGGCTCGCCCCGTGCTCGCCGAGGTGATCGGCGGACGCCAGGTGGCGGCCTATGGGCTGACCGAGCCGGGCGCGGGCTCCAACCTGGACGAGGTCGCCACGCGGGCCGTGCGGGACGGCGCCCTGTGGCGGCTCGACGGGCACAAGACGTTTCTGTCGAACGCGCCGCTCGCGGACTTTATCACCGTGTTGGCGCGCACCTCGGGTGAGCCCGGGGATCGGGTGCCCGGCGGTTTGACCATGTTCTACGTGCCGCGTTCGCTGCCCGGGGTTCAGGTCGTGCCCTTCGAGGTGATCGCGCCCCATCCGATCGGCGAGGTGCATTTCGACGGGGTGCGCCTGGAGGACGCCTGGCGGCTGGGACCCGAGGGTTCGGGGCTCGATTTGGCCCTGGAAACCCTAGGGCGCTTCCGCACGACCGTGGCCGCCGCGGCCAACGGCTTCGCGCGGCGCGCCTTGGACGCTTCGCGCGAACACCTCTCGGCGCGCCGCCAATTCGGGCGGCCCCTGGGCGCGAACCAGGGTTTGCGCTTTGACCTGGCCGAGATGGACGTGCGCCTGCGGGCGGCGCAGCTCCTGGTGGAGGAGGCGGCCGGCGCGGTCGATTCCGGGCGGGATGCCGGGGCCGAGGTGGCGCGGGCCAAACTCTTCGCGACCGAGGTCGCCGGCTGGATCTGCGACCGGGCCGTGCAGCACCACGGTGGGCTCGGTGTGCGACGCGGTCAAATCGTCGAAGCGCTCTACCGGGAGGTGCGCGCCCTGCGCATCTACGAGGGCGCCAGTGAAATCCAAAAGCTCGTGCTCGGCAAACTCGTGCTCGGTCGCGAGGGGCCGACACCCGCCTGATTCCCCTTGAGGCTTCCCCGCAGGTTGAAACCGCCCCATGGCCCAGTTCCAGCGCCACATCTTCATCTGCACCAATCAGCGCCCTTTGGGAAACCC
Organism: Planctomycetaceae bacterium; assembly: GCA_050480685.1. Lineage (GTDB taxonomy): Bacteria > Planctomycetota > UBA1135 > UBA1135 > JBJHAV01. Next base: position 27,587 of record JBJHAV010000002.1, read on the forward strand.
CCGCGGTTGCTGCGCCTCCAAGGGCGCCGCGGAGGTCGTGGCCGCCTTCAAGGCGCGTTTGCATGCGCGCGGCTTCAAACGCATCGTGCGTTCCAACGCGTCCGGTTGCCTCGACCAGTGCGAGCGCGGGGTGACCGTGGTGGTCTACCCGGAAGCGATTTGGTACGGCGGCGTGCGGGTCGAGGACGTGGACGAGATCATCGAAAGCCACGTGGTCGGCGGCCGGCCCGTGGAGCGCCTGCGCATTCCCGAAGGCGAGCTGACCGGAATCGAGCCCCCCGCGCCCCAGGCGTGAGGCCCGGGCCGGCGCCGGACCCCGTCGCTCCGCCCGGGCTCGGCGGCGGTTAGAATGCTCGGGATGCGCGCGCGCCGGCTCCGGGAAGGGGCGGCGAAACGCGCTCCGAAGGCAGGGAGTCGACATGCTGGAAAGCTTGGGAGAACACGGCCTGTGGCCGGGCAAACGCGTGGCCGAGCGCTACGAGGTCTTGCGAGCCCATCGCCAGGGCGGTTTGGCGGTGGCCTTCGCGGCCCGCGACCTGGAGCGGGGGGACGAGTGCGAACTGCAGCTCTTCCCGGAGAGCCTCTTCGACGGCGGCGATCAGGCGCTGTCCTTCGCGCGTTCCTTCGAACCCTGGTGCCTGGTGCGCTCGGACCACGTGCTCGGGGTGCGCGAAGTGGCTCAAGCGGAGGGCGGTTCGCCGGTGCTGGTCACCGACCTGCCCGAGGGGACTTCCCTGCGCGCATTGATCGACGCGGGCGCGACCTTCGAGGGCGCGGATGTGATCGAGCTCGGCCTCGAAATCCTAAGCGGGCTGGAGGCCGTGCACGCCGCCGGTTTGGTGCACGGGGACGTCAAACCGCGCACTTGTTTCCTGCCGGCGCGCCGCCTGCGCGGGCTGGTCTTGGTGGATGGGGGCCAGACTCCGGGTCTTTGGAGCGCCAAGGACTTGGGCGAGCGCACGGCCCTGATCGGAACGCCCTACTACGCGCCGGTCGAGCAGTTCGGCGGCGATGCTCCCGACGTGCTGACCGACGTCTACAACGTCGCCACGCTGCTCTTCGAATTGGTCACGGGCGTGCAGCCCTGGGCCGGAAAGTCGTTCCTGGAGGTTTTCCAATCCAAGTTGGCCAAGGAACCGCCGCGCATGGCCGCGCGTGCCCCGGGTGTGCGCTGTGATCCGAAGTTGGAAGCCGTGGTGCGCACGGGCATGGCCGCCGAACGCGCCCAAAGGCACCCGAGCGCGGCCGCGTTCCGCGAGCAACTGGCCGCCTGCGCCGGATAGGCCCTTCGCGCTCCCCAGGCAAAACGTCCCCCGAGCCGCGCGTACTGCTTCCTCGACCCTGCTGGCGCCGCCCGATCCCATGAATTCCGCCGCGCACGACGAACCCGCACCCTTCGATCTGCCGACGCCCGAGGAGGTCGAGGCCGGTCGGTTTCCCGCGCGCTTCAACTTGGCGGAGTACTTCCTCGACCGCAACTTGGCCGAGGGCCGCGGCGGCAAGATCGCCCTACACGTGGGGGATGAAGCGCGTACCTACGGGCGGCTCGTGGAGCGCTCGAAGCGACTCGCCGCGGGTTTGAGGAGACTGGGCGTGCGGCCCGAGGAGCGCGTGCTGATCGTGCTGCCCGACGGCTTCGAGTTTGCGGAGAGTTTTTTCGGCATCCTGCGCGCCGGGGGTGTCTTCGCCATGCTCAACCCGCTGCTCAAGCGGGAGGAGTACGCGGCTTACCTCGAGTACAGCAAGGCGGGTGTGGTGCTGTGCCACGAGTCGGTGACCGAGGAACTCGCCCCGGCTTTTGAAGCTTCGCGCACGGCCCGCGAGTTGGTGGTGGTCGGCGCCCAAGGGGGCTTCACCCCCTATGAAGAACTGCTCGGCGGCGAGGACCCGGGCAGCGTTTTGGCGGAAACCGAGCCAACCGGGCCCGACGACTTGGCCGGTTGGCTCTTCACTTCCGGGTCCACCGGGCGTTCCAAGGCCTGCGTGCATCGCCAGCGGGACTTCGCCTACTCCACCGAGACCTACGCGCGCCAGGTGGTCGGCTACCGCGACGACGACGTGTGTTTGGGGGTGCCCAAGCTATTCTTCGGTTATGCCACCGGCACGAACCTGATGTTCCCCCTGCGCTTCGGCGGCAGCGCGGTGCTCTTCCCCGGGCGCTCCACGGCCGACGAACTGTTCGACCAGATCGCTGCGCATCGGCCGACGCTGCTTACCAGCGTGCCGACGATGATCAATCACATGCTCCAGTCGCCGCGCATGGCGGAGGCGGATCTGTCCAGTCTGCGGGTCACCCTTTCCGCGGGCGAGGCTTTGCCCCAGGCTTTGGCCGAGGCCTGGTTGGCGCGCGCCGGCGTGGAGATCCTCGACGGTATCGGTTCGGCGGAGATGTTCCACATCTACATCTCGAACTATCCCGGCGACGTGCGGCCGGGCAGCCTGGGGAAAGTTGTGCCGGGCTACGAAGCGCGCATCGTGGATCCGCAAGGTCACGAGGTCCCGATCGGCGAACCCGGGCGCCTGCGGGTGCGCGGCGGCAGCACGGCGATTTGTTATTGGGCCGAGCGCGAAAAGTCGATCGAGACTTTCGCGGGCGAGTGGTGCACCTCCGCCGACATTTTTCGGCGCGACGAAGAGGGCTACTATTACTACGAAGGCCGCAGCGACGATTTGCTCAAGGTCAGCGGCATCTGGGTCTCGCCGGTGGAGATCGAAAACGCGCTGCTCACCCACCCGGCGGTGGGCGAGGTGTGTGTGGTCGGTCACGATCCGGGCGACGGCCTGGTCAAGCCCTTGGCCTTCGTGGTGCCGACCGCCGGCCGGCGCGGGGGAGAGGCCTTGGCCGAGGAACTCAAGGCGCACCTCAAGGCGCGCCTTGCTCCGCACAAGTACCCGCGCTGGTTCGAATGGCGCGATGTCTTGCCGAAAAACGACCGCGGCAAGGTGTCGCGCAAGGAACTCCAGATGGAACTCGAGGAGCGGCGTGGATGAGCGCGCATGAGCCCGTGGGCGGCGCGGAACCCGTGCAGCCCGCGGAACTGGCCAAACTGACCTGGCCCCAGGCCCGCGAGCGCTTCGGCCCGCGTACGGTGGCCTTCTTGCCGATCGGCTCCACGGAACCCCACGGGCCCCACCTGCCCCTGGACGTGGATGTGACTATCGCCCGGGCCCAGGCCCGACGCGCGGCGGAGCGCCTGGGGGAACTGGGGCTGCCGACCCTGCTCTTGCCTCCCCTGGCCTACGGGGTGACCTTCTTCACGGAGGGGTTCGAAGGGCGCGTCAGCCTGCATCCCGGCACCCTTTGGGCGGTGATCGAGGACATCAGCGACTCCCTGGCGGAACAGGGAGTGACCCACCTGGTGCTCGCCAACGGCCACCTGGAGGGGGCCCACGTGAAGGTTTTGCGCGGGCTGGCCCTGGACCGGGCCGATGCCGCGGTCGGGCGCGGGCGCATCCTCTTCCCGGACAACACCCGGCGCCGTTGGGCGGGCACCCTGGGCGAGGAATTCCAGGGCGGGGACTGCCACGCCGGGCGCTATGAGACGAGCATCGTGCTGGCCGAGGACCCGGGTGCGGTGCGGGAGGAAGAGCGCCGCGCCCTGCCGGCGGTGAAGGTGGATCTGATCGACCAGATGCGCGCCGGGGCCACCAGCTTCCGCCAGATCGGGGCGGCCGAGGCCTATTGCGGCGACCCGGCCTCGGCCACGGCCGAGGAGGGCCGCGAGTGGATCGAGGCCCTGGCCGAGATGGCCGTGGCCACGGTGCGGGAGGGTTGGCCGGAACTGTTCGGGGGCGAGGGCCAGGCGCTACCCTGAGCGAGCATGGTTCCGCACCGCCGCTCCCGCTTGAGCTTCCAGACCCAGCAGCAGGTCCGTTTCGGCCACGTGGACCCGGCCGGGATCGCCTACTACCCGCGCATTTTCGACTACATCCACGAGGCCTTCGAAGAGCTTTGGGATGTGCACGTGGGGGAGCGCTACTACCACCTGGTGGGGGAGCGCCGCATCGGATTCCCGCTGGTGCACTCGGAGGTCGACTTCCGCTCACCGCTGCATTTCGGGGATCGGCCGATCGTGACGATCACCTGCTTTCAGCTCGGACGTTCGTCCCTGGGTCTGCGCTACCGCTACACCCTCGACGAGCGCCTGTGCCTGGAGGCGCGCATGACCACTGTTTGTGTAGGGCTGGACGATTTGAAGAGCCGCGAGATCGAACCCTTCTGGCGCGAGCGTTTCGCGCGCATCCTGGAGGTCGAGGAAGAAGGCGCCGCCGGCGTTTTGGAGGAGGGGCAGTGAAGATCAGCGAAATGCTCGACCGGCCGGGGCCGGTGTTCAGTTTCGAATTCTTTCCGCCCAAGAGTCCGGAGGCGGCCGATCAATTGCTCGGCACCGTGGCGGAGCTGCGTGACATGCACCAGCCCGACTACGTGTCGGTGACCTATGGCGCCGGTGGTTCGACCCGCGAGCGCACCCTGGAGCTGGTGACACGCATCCAGCGGGAGCTGCGCATCACGACCATGGCCCACCTGACCTGCGTGGGCCACACGGTCGAGGAAATCGGCGCGATCGCTCGCCGCCTGGTGGAGAGCGAAGTCGAGAACGTGCTGGCCCTGCGCGGGGATCCCCCCAAGGGTGAAACCGCCTTCGTGGCACCGGCCGGCGGATTCGCCCACGCGGACGAGTTGGCGGCCTACTTGCGGGAGGAATTTCCTGTCGATGTGGGCGGAGCCTGTTATCCGGAGATCCACCCGGAATCCAAGACCGCCTCGGACGACCTGCACTGGACCAAACGCAAGGTCGAAGCGGGGGTGAGCTTCCTCGTCACCCAGCTCTTCTTCGACAACCAGGACTACTTCCGGTTCGTGGAGCGCGCGCGTTCAGCGGGGATCGAGGCACCGATCATTCCCGGCATCATGCCGATCACGAATGTGTCGCAGATCGAGCGTTTCACGAAGATGTGCGGCGCCGCGATCCCCGCCGATCTGCGCGCGCGCTTGGACGCGGGCCGCGAAGATCCGGGCGTGGTCATGGCCATCGGCATCGAACACGCGATCCTGCAGTGCCGTCGCCTACTCGAAGGGGGGGCGCCCGGGATTCACTTCTACACCCTCAACAAGAGCCACTCCACACGCTGCATATTGGCCGCGCTGCGAAGGCTCTGAGTCCGACCTTGCGACTCACCTCCTCCCTCCACGCCGTCACCATGACCCCCGAGAGCGCCGTACCGACCGCGCAGTTCACCGCGCGCGAGAACCTGGTCACCCTGCAGAGCCACATCCTGGCGGAAGAGAGCCGCCACCCGGGTGCCACGGGAACCTTCTCTTGGATCCTGTCCGCGCTTTCGATTTCGGCCAAAATCATAGCGAGCAAGATCCGCACCGCCAGGCTCTCGGACGTGCTCGGCCAAGCGGGCGCCGAGAACGTGCAGGGCGAAGAACAGCAAAAGCTCGACGTGATCTCGAACGAGATCCTGCTGCGTTGCCTAGGCGCCCGCTCAGGCGTCGCGATCCTGGCTTCGGAGGAAAACGATGAGCCTGTGATCGTGACCCAGGGGGGCGACGGGGCCAGGCCCTACTGCGTGCTGTTCGACCCTCTCGACGGAAGTTCCAACCTGGACGTGTGCGGTGGCGTGGGCACGATCTTCTCGATCCTGCGCCACGATCGTCGTGCGCAGCCGGTTGAGAACTCGCTCTTACAGCCGGGCACGGAGCAGGTCGCCGCCGGCTACATCCTCTACGGTTCCTCGACGGTTTTTGTGCTGACCACCGGCAGCGGAGTGCGCATGTTCGTGCTGGATCCGGCCGTGGGCGCCTTCATGCTCGTGGACGGCGACGTGCGCATTCCCCGGGGCGCGAAGAGTTATTCCACCAACGAAGGGCATCGCAAGTCGTTCCCCGCCGGCTACCAGCGGTATTTGGATTGGGCCCAGGACAGCGGTTACTCCAGTCGATACGCCGGGGCGATGGTCGCCGACGTGCACCGCATCCTGCTCAAGGGCGGCGTGTTCTTCTATCCGCCCACGGCTAAGGCGGCCCAGGGCAAGCTGCGGCTCATGTACGAAGCGAATCCCATGGCGATGCTGATCGAGCAAGCCGGGGGCAAGGCCCACACGGGCGAACAGCGCTTGCTCGACGTGCGGCCCACCAGCGTGCACCAGCGCACCCCCGTGGTGCTCGGCAGCCCGGACGAGGTGGACCGGGTGCTGGAGCACCTGGGCGCCGGCTGAGTCGCGCCGAGCGCGAGGCTGGATCGGGCATCGGGCCGCATGGCGCAGCGGGCCCCGTCGGTGCTCAGCCGCGACCGCGGGTGCAGGCCGGGCACCAGGGTCCCGGAGGGTGCTCCGCGGGTCGAGGCAGGCCGGAGTCCCGGCACCACAGGATCAAATTGCTGCGCCGGCCGAAGAGGATCGGCTCGACCTGGTGCCGGTGGGCTCCGGCGTGCAACACGGCTACCCCGGGCCGGTGCTCGAACTCGAAGGTCTCCCCGGGCCCGGGCCGATCGTCCCTGTGCAGGCGGCAACGGGGGCCCAGGAAGGTCAGTTCGGCACCCTGGAAGTCCTCCCCGAGGCAGAGGTTCAGGGTCACCTCGCTGTCGTCCACGTGCAGGCCGAGATCCTCGTCCAGGTCGCGCCGGTACTCGACCAGGTAGCCGTGGTGCGCGTCGAGCCGCGCGCCGCACTCGGGGAAGAGCGCGCGCGCCAGGGGCGCGATCCAGCGCGCGAGCAGATCGTCGAGCAGCGGCCCCAGGCCCAGGGGCGCCAACTCGGCTCCGTGCTCGTGCATGGAGTTGGGCGGCGCGGCGGCGAAACCTCGGGCACGGCGGCGCTCGATTTCGTCGAGCAACCGCCGCGCGGCGGCGGGCCGCAGAAGCTCGAAGGCGAAGACTCCCGGGTGAACGGCGGTTATCCGCTCACCCACGGCGCGCTGCTGGTCGAGTGCTTCGACCGCCTCGAGAAAAGCCGGCGCGAGGTCCTCGCGGGTGAGTCGCACAGCCTCTTTTTCTGGCGAGCCCAAGCGCGGCGGACCCTACTGCAGGATCGGCAGGGAGGCGTGTTCGCGGATCGCCACCCGTTGGGCGAAGAGTCCCGCGATTTCGGCAAAAGCCCGCGCTTCTCCGCCGGAAGGATCGGCCACCACGACCGGGTCGCCCGCGTCCCCGCCCAGGCGCACGGCAGGGTTCAGGGGCACACGCCCGAGGACCGGGAAGCCGTGTTTTTTGGCCAGGGCCTCGGCGCCGCCCGAGCCGAACACGTCGACCACCGCCCGGAAGCGTCCCTCCGCGTCGGTCTCGGTCGAGATCGTGCCGAGTCCCGTGGAGAGCTCCACCCGGCGGCCGGCAGCGATACCTTCCACGCGGCCTTCGATGGTGTAGCCTGCCATGTTCTCGACGATGCCGAGGATCGGCACGTTCACCTGGGCGAACATGGCGATGGCCTTGCCCACGTCGAAGGTCGAGACCGCCTGCGGGGTCGTGACCAGCACCGCACCGGTCAGCGGCACGATTTGGGCCAAGGAGAGCTGGGCATCGCCCGTGCCCGGGGGCATGTCCACGAGCAGGTAATCGAGCTCACCCCAGGCCACGTCCGACAGGAACTGCTCGATCAGCTTGTGCACCATCGGGCCCCGCCAAACCACCGGCTTCTCCTCCGGGAGTAGATAGCCGATCGACATGGTCTTGAGGCCGTGGCGCTCCTTGGGGAGGAGTTTGCGATCCGGGGTTGTCTCGGGATCGCCGGTCAAGCCCATCATCATCGGGATGTCCGGACCGTAGACGTCGCAGTCCATCACACCGACCCGCGCACCCGTGCGCGCCAGGGCGACCGCCAGGTTCACGGTGGTGGTGCTCTTGCCCACACCACCCTTGCCGCTGGAGACGGCGACGATGTGTTTGACCCCGGGCGCCAGGGGGCGTGCTGTCTTCGGCCCCCCGCGCACTTCGGCGGTCATTTCCACCTCGACCTTCTGCACACCGGGCAGGGCGCGCAGCAACTCCTCTGCGCGCGCCTTCATCTGATCCTTCACCGGACAGGCGGGGGTCGTCAGGTTGATCGTCACGCTGACCACGCCGTCGCACACGGCGTTTTTGGTGATGAAGCCCAGGCTGACGATGTCGCGACCCAGGTCGGGGTCGATGATTTGACGCAGGGCGTCGAGGACGGCGTCCTTGGTGGCGGTGCTCACGGGGGGCGGGGGAAACAGGTACCGAAGTGGGGGGGGGAGCAGCGGCGGCGTGGGGGGGCCCGGGAGGGCGCGGCTCACCGCTAAACAGGAACATAGGGTCCGGGCGCGCCCGAGCAAGGGGCCAGCCGCCGGGGGATCGGATTCCGGCGGTGGCGTCCGGGTTGGAAGCTCGTCCGGGCGCCCGTAACCTCTGCGGCCATGTCCGGCCCCGCTCCCGCACCTCTGCCCGCCGTCGTGCTGCTCTCGGGCGGCATGGACTCGGCGGTTGTCCTGGCCGAGGCCCTGCGGCTGGGGTTTCGGGCCCACGCCCTCTCCCTGCGCTACGGTCAGCGCCACGCCGTCGAGCTGGCAGCGGCTCGGCGCGTGGCGGAGGCGGGTGGAGCGGCGGAGCACCGGGTGGTGTCCGTCGACCTGGCGGCCCTGGGAGGATCGTCGCTCACGGACGAAATCCCGGTGCCCCTCGACAGGCCGCGGGAGGAAATCGGGAGCAGTGTGCCCAGCACCTACGTCCCGGCCCGCAACGCGATATTCCTGACCATCGCCATGGGCTGGGCCGAGGTGCTCGGCGCCCAGGATCTCTTTTGCGGCGTCAACCGCATCGACACGTCCGGTTATCCCGACTGCAGGCCCGAGTTCCTGACCGCATTCGAGGCCCTGGCCCGGGAGGCCACGGCGGCCGGCGCTCGGCAGGGCAAGCGCCTGCGGGTGCATGCGCCCCTGATGGAACTGGACAAGGCCGGCATCGTGCTGCGCGCGGAAGAGTTGGGCGTCGACCTGGGGCTGACGCACACCTGTTATGCCCCGAGCATCGATGGAGCCGGTCGCGTCCTGGCCTGTGGCCGCTGCGACGCCTGCCTCCTGCGCCTGGAGGGTTTCCGGGCGGCCGGCCGCCGCGATCCGATCGCCTACGCGCCGACGGGCGAACGTTCGGCCGGGGGCTGAACCTCCGGGGCGGGCGGATCACAGGCCGCCAATTCGTCGCCGACACGGCGCCGCAGGGAGGCCAACTTGCTCTGCATGGAAGCCAGCTCGTGTTCCAACAGGCGCAGTTCCTCGGCGGCGCGCAGGGCCACACCTGCCTCGCGGCGCTCGGCCAACTCCTGCTGTTCGCGCTCGTGTTGGGCCTCTTCCATGGAAGAGATGATCACGCCGATCACCAGGTTCAGCACCACGATGGTGCCGAGCAGCACGAAGCTGACGAAAAAACCCACGGCGGCCAGGGGCATGGCGACGGGGATTGCTGCGATGCCCGTGTGGTTCAGCTCCGCGTAGCCGGGGTAGTTGTCGGAGCCGTACATCTGGATGTACAGCACGTCCGTCCAGTCCTCCAGGGTCACCACGCGAAACATCGTCAGCATGGCGGTGCCCAGGTCGGAGAAGTGCACCGGGTCGTTGTCGCGGAACAGGAACACCCCGAGCACCGCGTAGACGTAGAAGAGCAGCATCAGGAGCAGCCCCACGTAGCCCATCGACGGCAGCCCGCGCAGCAGGCTGTTGACGATGATCTGGAGCTTCGGGATCTGGGTCACCAGGCGCAGGGCCCGTAGCACCCGTGCGAGGCGCGCAATCGCGGCATAGGGTCCGACCGCGGGCACGAAACACAGCACCACGATCGTGAAGTCGAAGACGTTCCAGGGATCGCGGAAGTAGCGCCACGGGCGGCGGCCTTCGGCGCCCATCTTGAGGAGGATCTCGACGGCGAAAGCCCACACGATCGCCCGATCGAGGCCGTGCAAGAGATCCCCGTGGCGCGCGACCAGGTCGCGGTCGGTTTCGAGTCCGACAACCACGGCGGCCAGCAGAATCAGGCCGAGGATCGTGTTCTGGAAAGCGCGGGAGTCGACGAGCAGACGAAGGGCGCGGGCGGTCATGGGCGAAGTTCGCGAAAGGGGCGCGGTGCCGGGTTGGAGGAGACGGTGCCTGGCGCCAACCCCTCCCCCCCCCTCTGCGGTAACGACCCGGCGGAAGCCGGGTCGCTGCCGTGGGAGGGGGGTGGAGTTGGAGCCTGGCACCGTCCCCACCCACCGGGTTTAGCGCGGGGTGGCGAGTTGGGTGAGCCGCTCTAGGACGGCTTCGCGTTCGGCGTGCGCGAAGAGCAGCACCAGGTCGCCGGGCCGCGCCCAGGCCAGGGCGCGTTCCAGGGCCGCGGACTCGCTGGGCACGTGCTCGAAGTGTGCTTCGGGAAAGCCCGCCGCGCGCAGGTTGGCTTCGATGCGCGCGGGCACCTCTCCGGGCTGACGGCCGCGCAGATAGCGTTCCATTTCCTTGATCAGAATCCGATCGGGTGCGTAGCGCAGGGTGACGCGCACCAACTCGTCGATGGATGTGTCGTCCCGGTCGCCCGCTTGTCCCAGCACCACCAGGCGCCGCTTCACGTCCATGCAGGCGGCCATGTCGAGCAGCGCCTCCTGGCCGTGGGGGTTGTGGGCGAAGTCGACCACGACCCGGACCCCGTCCAGATCGAATGACGCCAGCCGGCCGGGGTTGTCCTCGGGGTCGCGGCCGAAGTCGGCGAGGCCCAGTCGCAGGGCTTCGTCCGACCAGCCGAGCCTTTGGCCGATCAACAGCGCGGCCAGGGCGTTGGCCGTGTTGTGGCGAGCGGCGCCAGCGAAGGTGATCGGGATGTCCGCGAGTCGGGCCACGGGACGCTCTGTCGGACCTTCGGCCAGCCAGAGCGATCCGTCGCGTTCGAAAGCGACCTCGCCCCCAGTGCGGCGCGCCTCAAAAAGAACCGGGTTTTCGGCGTCGAGGGAGAACCAAACAATCGGAGCGGCGATCCCCGCGGCCGAGGCGACCAGCAGCGCATCGTCGGCGTTCAGCACCACGCGCCCGCCCGGTCCGACCACCCGTGTGACCGCGAGTTTGGCGCGCAGCAGGTCCTCCAGGCTCCAACAACCCCACTCGCCCAAGTGATCCGCCGCGATGTTGAGCACGGCCGCCACTTCGGCTCGCTCCACGGCCAAACCACGTCGGACCAGGCCGCCGCGGGCGGTTTCCAGCAGAGCGACTTCCACCTCGGGACTGCGCAGAATCTGCCGGGCTCCGCCGGGCCCGGAGTAGTCGCCGCGATCGAGCACACGTTGGCCGACCCGGATCCAGTCGGTGCTGGAAAGGCCCGGGGTCAGGCCGGCGCGTGCGGCCATGGCGGCCAACAAACGCACGGTCGTGCTCTTGCCGTTGGTGCCCGTAACCAGGGCGACGGGCACGTCGTGCACCGCATCCCAATCGATCGTATCGGCATCCGGCAGTTCGGCCTTGGGAAAGGTCAGCGCCCCGCCGCCCGAACCCACCGAGACCCAATCGTCATCCCACAGGAACTGCTTGCCCCGTTCCCGAGCCGCTTGCGCGAGGGCCAAGAGGGGTGCTGAGGCCTCTTCGGCGGCGGCGGCGGAGAGTCGTTCGGCGGCCGCTTCGAAGGGCTCCGCCTTGGGCCCGCCGTACTCGGCCAGCACGTCGGCCAAGGCCCACTCGGCCACCTCGGTCGCGGTGTAGAGCACATCGATCGGCGCGGCGATCGCCAGGCTGACACCGACCGGGTGGAGCTGCTCTGCCGTGCGCACCTCGGGCCAACCGAGGCGCTCTGCCATGGCGCGGGCGCGGCCCTGCCAACGCTCGGCGAGGCGCGGCGCCGCGGCTGGATCGAGGCGCAACTCCAGCACGGCCCCGGGTGCGTCCCAAAGGGCGTTCACACCCGTCAATCGGCGGGAATCGAGGAGTTCCACGTGCTCGGCGCGCATGGCTGGCGGTCGGCTGGCAGGTCCCGGGGCCCTAGTCGGCTTCTTCGTCGTGCTCTTCGAGGGCGGGCAACAGGACCCCGCGCCCGTCGCGGATGAAGTTTTCGCCCACCGGCAGCACGACCTTGGGCAAGGATCCTTCCAGGGACCAGTCGGCGCTCTCCGGTGCGGTGGCCGGGGCGGTGCGTCCACCGCTGGGCTGGAACTCGGTCACCTGTTTCCAGGAGCGTTCGATCTGGTCGACGAAAACCAAGAGCAGGTCATCGGGTTTCGCCATGGCGAGGGCCGCCTCCAGGGCGGGTACCTCACGCTCGATCACCGTGATGCGCTCGGCGGGCACACCGGCTTCGAGCAGCGCTGCTTCGAGCAAACGTGGCACTTCCATTTGCCCACGCCCGCGCGGATTGTCGTCCCGGCGGCAGATGTAGTGGTCGAAGGTGCCGGCCGAGGTCGCGGCGATTTGCCGGATATCCTCGTCACGCCGATCGCCGGGGGCGGCGAGCACGACCAAACGGCGGCCTTTGACCTCCAAGCGCTGCACCAGCCGCACCATGGCTTCGACCGCGGCCGGGTTGTGCCCGTAGTCCAAGATCACCTTGAAGGGCAGCTCGTCGTAGACGTTCATCCGGCCCGGGGCCTGGAAGAAGGTCATGTCGAAGGTGCGCAGCCCCAGCCGGATGTTTTCCAGGGTCACGCCCATGCTGAAGCAGACCGCCGCCGCGAACATGGCGTTTTGCACGTTGTGCAGCGCCTTGCCGTCCATGGTGGCCGGAATCTGGTGGGTCCAGATCAAGGGCATGTGCGCACCCTTGTCGTAGATCGTGATCATGTGGCCGTTCATGCCCTCTTCCAAGGCCACGGCGCGGCCGCCGGCGCGCACGTGCTCCTTGACCAGGGGGTGAGCCGGATTCATGGTCACATAGCAAAGGTTTTCCGCGTTCGTGTGCGCCGCCATGCGCAGGCAGAGCGGGTCATCGGCGTTGAGCACGGCCGTGTCCCGCGCTACCTCGACCACGATGCGCTTGACCCGCGCCAATTGGTCGATGGTCTCGATGCCGCGCAGGCCGAGGTGGTCCGCTTGCACGTTCAGCACCGCGCCGACCGTGCAGCGCCGATAGCCCATGCCGCGCTTGAGCAGACCCCCGCGCGCCGTTTCGAGCACCGCCACGTCCACGGAAGGGTCGCGCAGCACCATGCGCGCCGCCACCGGGCCGGTCATGTCGCCCTCGACGGTCAAGTTGCCGTCGATGTACACGCCGTCGGTGGTTGTCAAGCCGACCGTGTGGCCGGCGAGCTTGAAGACGTGCGCGGTCATGCGCGACGTCGTGGTTTTCCCGTTCGTGCCGGTGATCGCGGCGATCGGAATGCGGCTGGGGCTGCCCGGAGGGAAAAGCATGTCCATCACGGGCCCGGCCACGTCGCGCGGCGTGCCTTCGCTGGGCGCCACGTGCATGCGGAAGCCGGGGGCGGCGTTGACCTCGCAGATCGCCCCGCCGGTCTCCTTGTAGGAGCGCGTGATGTCGGTGGTCAGGAAGTCGATGCCGGCCACGTCCAAACCGATCGCCTTGGCGGCGCGCACGGCCATTTCGCGGTTGTCCGGGTGGACTTCGTCGGTCATGTCGACCGCAGTGCCGCCGGTGGAAAGGTTGCCCGTGGAGCGCAGGTAGACGACTTCGCCGGCCTCCGGAACCGTGTTCGCGTCGTAACCCTTTTGCTCCAGCAAGCGGCGGGCCTGATGGTCCAGTTCGATGCGCGTCAGGACCTTTTCGTGGCCGATGCCGCGGCGCGGGTCTTGGTTGACGATTTCGATCAGATCGCCAATCGAGTGCCGCCCGTCGCCGACCACGTGCCCGGGCACGCGCTTGGCCACCGCGACCAACTTGCCGTTGACCACCAACATGCGGTGGTCGAGCCCTTCGATGAACTTTTCCACCAGCACCCCGCGGCTGTGCTGGCGTGCTTGTTCGAAACCGACCCGGACCTGATCCCCGTCGACTAGGTTGATGGAAACCCCGCGCCCGTGGTTGGCGTCCAGGGGTTTGACCACCACCGGATAGCCGATGCGTTCGGCGGCTTTCACGGCCCGGTCGGCGTCGTACACCAGGCGCTGGAAGGCCACCGGCAGGCCAAGATCGGCCAGGATACGGTTGGTCTCTTCCTTGTCGGAAGCGATCGCGACGGCGATGTGACGGGTTTCGCTGGTAACGGTGGCTTGGATGCGCTTTTGGTGCTTGCCGTGGCCGAACTGCACCAGGCTGTAGGGGTTGAGGCGCAGCCAGGGCACGTCGCGCTCTTCGGCCGCCCGCACCAGGGATGCGGTCGACGGTCCCAGGGCGAGCTTTTGCGCCATGCGGATGAAGGCATCACGCGCGCTGTTCCAGTCGAAGTCGCTCGGCAGCTCGCAGCGTTCGCGCAGATCCTTCGGCAGCAGCGAAACCAGCAGGTCGCGCGCCAGGCGACCGGCCTCCAGGCCGACCTGTTCTTCGTCGTACTCGTAGACGATGTGGTACTCGCCCGGAGCGCCGGTCGAGCGGGTTTTTCCGAAGGTAACGTCGCCGCCGGCGATGTTTTGGATTTCGATGGCACAGTGCTCGAGCACGTGTCCGAGCCAGGTGCCGTCCCCCTCGCGCATGCGGCGCTCGAATCCGCCCGGTTCGCCGTAGCTGCAACCGTGCTCCGCGAGGCTGGGTAGCGCCGAAGTCAGGCGATCCACGAACTCCGAGCCGAGCTTTCCGGTCGGCCACTCCTCGAGGAAGCCGAGATCCAGGGTCATCCCGACCAGTCGGAAGTGCGCGTAGAGGTTCGGGCCCAGGTAGACGGAACTGGAAAGGATCTTCACTTGGAGCGTCTCTCGGGGAGCTTGGCGGCTGCCTTGCGGGTCTGGGTGTTGTAGGTTCCGCCTTCGATCAGCACATGCATGCGGATATCGATCAGGCAGACCGGGTCGTGACGGCGCGCGGAGTCCATGGAGGAGTAGGTCAGTTCCGAGGGGTCGACGACCGTGATCGCCCCGCTGCCGATGACCTCCAGGGTTTCATCAGGCGCGATGAAGGCGGCGGTGTCCTCGTCGAGGCCCACGCCGGTGGCGAAGGGGTTGTAGGCCAAGGCCGTAAGCAATCGGCCCAAACGATCGCGCTGGCGGAAGTGCTGGTCCACCACGATCGTGTTGGTCAGGCCGAGACCCGGCGCCAGTTGCACCATGTCCGCGCGTGGAGTCGAACCCTCGTCGCCGTAGGCGATCATGTGCTCGCACAGATAAGCGGCTCCCGCCGACGTGCCAGCGATCGTCATTCCGGCGGCGTTGCGTTCGCGCAGCACACGGCCGACGCGGGTTCCGCCGATGGTGGTGGAGAGCTTGAGTTGATTGCCGCCGGTCAGGAAGACAGCGTCCGCCTTGGCGAGCACATCGAGCCATTCCTTGCGCTCGCAGTCCGTGCGCGACTCGAAGGGCAGCACCTCGGCCGAGCGCACTCCCAGATCGCGGAAGAGTTCGCGGTAGCGCGGCCCGGTGTCCTCGAGGCGCGATGCGGTCGGAATGATCGCGACACGCGCCTTGCGCCCGCCGGAACGGCCCACGAACTGCTCCAGGATAGCCGGATCGCGGGTCTTCTCTTCCGCGCCGCCGATGGGAACGATCCAACCCCGATCGGGGTTCTCGACGAAGTCTCTACCGCTCAAGATTCCAAGCCTCGAAGGTGCCGCGCCGGAGCAGCTCTCCGCCGCGCACGTGCCAGTGGCCGCCCGCCATCACTTCCGCGGGCGAACCGTCGTCGTCCAGGACCAAAAGGTCCGCATCCATTCCGGGCGCGATGCGCCCCTTGTTCCGAAGGCGCAGCAGGCGCGCCGGATTCGACGTGACCGGGGCCAGCGCGGCCTCTAGGGGCACGCCCCGGGCCAAGAGCTCGCGCACCGTGGCCATCAGGGTGGTCGCCGTGCCGACGGCGAAGCCGCTCACCCGGCCCTCGGCGTCGAAGCTCGGCAAACAGCCGCCGCCGTCGGAGCTGATCGTCAGACTGGCGGGCGGGCAGCCGGCCCGGGCGTGCGCGAGGAACGCGTCGGCCGCGGAAAGGCCGTCCGGGTCCTCGTCCGGGAAAGCGGTCACGTCGATGGCCGAGCCCCGCGCGGTCAACTCCAAGGCCTGTTCGAACAGCTCGCGCCGGCGGTTGACATGGGTCGGATGGAACACCCTTCCCGGCAGTTCGGAACACTCGAGCGCCGCGAACACCAGCTCCAGGCCGCGTTCGCCATCCCCCATGTGCAGGTGCAGCACACCGGCTTTGCCCGTCATCAGCCCGGCCACGTGCACGTCGGCGGCAATGCGCAACAGTTCGTCCAAGGTCGGCTGGCTCGAACGATGGTCGCTCAAGGCCAACTCGCCCACACCCACGGCCAGGTCGATGTGCACGAGGTCGCCGCGCACGCTCCCCGTCAGTGTTGCCGGCGGCAGGTGGTAACCGCCGACCCAGAGGTAGGTCGAAAGCCCCTCCTCGCGCAGTCCTCGGGCGACGGCCAGCAGCTCCCCGGGCGTGCGCACCGTGTCGTCCGTGCCCAAAAGCCCCACGGCGGTGGTCACACCGGCCAGGGTGTAGCGCGAAAGCGCCGGCGCCGGGACCCGGCTCGCAAAACCGGCCTCGCCGCCGCCTCCGCACAGGTGCGCGTGCAGGTCCACCAGGCCGGGCACCAGGCGCCGACCGTTCAGAGGGCGCACGGCGACCTCGGGACCGTCGATGCGCGGGACCTCGCTGCCGATCCAAAGCACCCGCCCGCCGCCCAGGAGCAGGTGCCGGCGGCCCAGGGGCTCAGGGGCGTAGACCTCGGCGTCCAGGAGGAGTTCGAGGCGCGGTTCGGGGGGGCCGGCGGGGGACAAGCGGGGCGGACTTTAGCACGCTCCCGCGCTCCGGTGGGGCGGCCCACGGGCCCCTAACCCGGCCGCCGGCGGCGCGGCGGATCGGCCGCGCGCAGGCCCAGGCTGAGGGCGTAGGTCGGGCCCGGGGAGGCGCAGAACACGCTGTGCATGCAGGTCTTCGCGAGGCCGCCGTTCGGCAGGACGAGCACGTCGCCCGCCTCCAGCACCAGCCCGTGGCCGCAGTCGACCAGGAACAGGGTGAACTCGGGCCCGCACTCGGTCAGGGGGCCGAGGCGGCCTTGGCCGGGCAGGGCGAGCTCGGTGATCAGCTCCGCCGGTCGCCGGCCGAGTTCCGCCAGGGCGACCAGGGCCTCGGGTCCGGTGCGCTCCTCCAGCCAGGGCATTTCGCCGGTCGCCAGGAGCGCCCCGAACTCCGCCAGCCTGCCCGCCAGCTCGGCGATCGAGAGCGCCAGCCAGAAGGTCGCCCCGGCCAGTTGGGCGAACAACACCCCCCGCTGCCCCGCCCGATCGTCGGCGCTGAAGGCGTCGTGGTGCCACAGGGCGCCCCCCTGGGGCAGGTTCCAGTACTGGATCGCCCCCGTGGCGTAAAGGCGCTCGCCGGCCACCCCGGCCAGGTGGGTCCAGACCTCGCGCGCCCCCTCGATCAGCTCGGCCTCGGGCACGACCTCGCCCAGCAGCGCGGCCAGGGCCCGGTGGCTCGGCCCGTGGCGGCTGTCGTCGTCCGCGCCCTCCCTGCCGAAGCCGAAACGCACCCGCAGGGACCGGTCGAGGGGGTGGGTCGAGAGGCGGCCGCTCTTGACCCACAGGTCGCGCCCGGCGCCGCTGCGGTCGGCGACCCCAACCACCTCGATATCCCGCTCCGCGTCGGCCGGCTCCCGGGGATCGGGTTCGACGGCAAAACGCGAGCGCTTGCCGCCGAGCCGCTCTTCCAGGCGGGCGCGCAGGGCTCCCGGCGCCGTCTGCAGGTGCTGCCCATCGGCCGTGGAGCGGAAGATCTCCGGCCGCCACAGGGGCAGGGCCCCGGCCAGGGCCCGGGGCAGGAAAACGGGCCGGGCCCGCTCCCAGCGCCCGCGGTCCTCCCGGCGCTTTGCGGGGGGCTGGGCCAGGGAGCGGGGCAAGAGGGCCACACGGCCGTGGTCGCGGCCGCGCCGCTCCAGCCGGATCGGGCGGGCCCCCGCGGCGATCAGCGCCTCACCCCAGGCGGGATCGTCGTCCTCGCGCCAGGACACCACCGGCGCCGCGCCCGGGATGGATCTGCGGCCCGGGCCTTCCAAGAAGCTTTCCAGTTCGGGATCGAGTCGGCGCACGTCGGAGAGCCTACGCCCCCGCGGGACGCCGCGTGCTTGGACGCGGACCGCCCGGTCCCCATACTCGCCCTCCCGCCCGGCGCTCCGCGCCCCCGGCACCGCCCGACATCCGTCCTCGGCCAGTTTTTGGCCCCGTCCTCGCCCCCGGCATGACCGCCTCCCTCCGCCTGCTGTCCCTTTCGCTCCTCGCCGTGCCCGCCGCCCTGTTACTGGCAGGGGTCGCCTCCGCCCAATCGGACGGCTACGACGAGAACTACGGCGCGCCCCCGCCCACGGGCGCTGAACGCGCCTGGCGCTTCGGGCCGGCACCCAATCAAGTGGTGGAGGACCCGGTCTACGGCGACTTCATCTACGGCGCGACCGGCGCACCCCGTTTCGCCGCCGAAAGCCGCGTGCCCGTGCGCTACCGCGTCGGCGCCCAACTGCTCTCGGCCGCCAAGAGCAGCTTTTCGGACTCCGAAGGCGACTTGGCCGTCGACCGCGCCGGGGTGGACCTAGGCGCGGACATCGCCCTGGGCGAAGGCGCCGGCATGTCGATCGGCGGCCTCTTCGAATACTCCTACTACCACTTCGACAACGCCGAAGGATTCGGCGGCGGCAACGTCTTCCGCTCGGTCTACATCGCCTCCCTGTTCGGGTCGGTTTGGAAACAAATCGACGATCAGTTCACGGGCTTTGCCTCCTATGCCTTCGGCATGGGCTGGCAGGAGGGCTCCGAACCCGCCGACGGCCAATCCTGGGTGCTCACGGCCGGCGGCACCGCCCAGGCCCAGGACAACCTGCGCTTGGGCTTCGCGGTCGGGACCATCGACCGCCTCAAGAAGAGCACGGCGTTTTTCATCTACCCGATCATCGACTGGCGCATCAGCCCGGAGTGGCGCATCGCCACGGCCGAAACCGGCCTGCCGGGTGGTGCGATCTTCTTCGAGCCCGACGATCGTTTTTCGATCTACGGCGCCGTGGGCTACGAACTGCGCCAGTTCCGCACCAAGCGCAACGGCCCGCTGGAGCACGACGCCATGCACGACGAACGTGTGCGGCTCTCCGGCGGCGTGCGCTGGACCATGGGCACCAATGCGGCCCTTTGGACCGAGGGCGGCGTGTACCTCTATCAGCAGCTCGAGCGCCGCAACGAGTTCGGCGGACTGGTGAACAAGGAAAACTCCGATCCCTCCCTGTTCGCCTCGGTCCGGGTCCAGTACGCCTGGTGAGTCGGCGGGCGCGCACCGCGCAGGCAAACAATGGAGCGGGGGGCGAGGGCGTTGGCCCTCGCCCCCCGCTCTCGTCGGTGGAGCCCGGTAAGCGGCTCGCCCGTCAGGCGCCCACGGTGACTTCGATCGCGTTCGTCAAGTCGAATGGGGTCGGGGCCAGTCCAGTCAGGTCCGCGTAGAGGGCCTGGAACACCAGTTTGGCGCCGATGAAGGCCGGCACCTGCGGGACCGCGAGGTTGCGCACCACCGGAGCCCCGGCGGTCAGTTGCACCGGGAGTTGGAAGTAGGGCAAACCGATGTCCAGCAGCAGCTCGCCGCCCACGCCGCCGAGGGGCAGGCCGCAGCCGCCGCCCAGGTTGAGGGTGGCGGAGCCGACGAGCATCACCTCGGCCGACGTGCTGTAGGCGCTCGAGACCGAGGTCAGGGTCAGGCCCGAGCCGATCGTCGGAGACGAAGGCGCGGCGGTTAGGCTCGAAAGGCTCGCCGTGCAGCCCGGGATGGCCGTGATTTGGCCGGGGCGCTTGAGAACGTACAGCCCGTCCGTGCCGTCGTCGAGCACGGCGCGGAAGTAGATGTACTCACCATTGCGGCTCATGGTGTAGCCGTCTTGGATGCCCCGCAGGGTGGTGATCGTGCGTCCGTCGATCTGGGTCACGCCCTGCTGCACGATCAACTGGTAGTTGAGGAACAAACCGCGGTTGACCGCGTTGTTGGGCTCGTTCCAGATGCCGTACCACAGGATGCTATTCGTGTCGTCGATCAGCACCGGGCCGCTGCCATAACCCGTGATCGACCACTGGCTGAGGTGGGGCACGGGAACCGGGTCACCCTGCTGGATCACCTTCACGCCGTTGGTGACGATGAGGTTGTTGGTGGCCGTGTCGCCGTCCAGCGAAGCATTCAGCACGTACCCGCCGAAGTTGTTGAGGTCGACCTTGCTAGAGGTCGTGATGCTGCCCCAGTTGCGCCCCGCAATGGGTGAAGGCGATCCCTTCTGCGCGATCAGGGTGTCGTCGATGTAGATGGCGGCGTTGGTCGCCGTCGGGCCGGTCAGGGTCGCCACGTACATGACTTGCCCGGCTTCGTTGAAGGCGTTCGTGTGCGGATTCGTGCCGAAGTCGACGACGGCCTCGGTTTGCCCCGGCAGGATGTCGCCTTCTTTGTAGAGCACCGTCTCCGAGAGGATGTTGCCCTGGGTGTCGGTTTGCAGGCGCACCAACGCCCGGTCGACGCTGCTGGGCAGGGCGCTGTCGTTGACGCTGGCGACCAGCAGCCACTGGTAGTTGTCGTTGAACTTCAGCCGGAAGAAACCGATGTAGGGAGTGCCCGCGGAGAAGGCCGGCGAGGAGGACAGTTCGCTCTCCTGCAGCACCAGGGTGTCGTTCAGGTAGACCCCGGAATCGTCGAAGGAACCCTGGGTTCCATTCAGGAAGATGTTGTGGGCGATGTCGCCGTGGTTGTTGATCTCGATCGATTGCACCGAGCTGATCGTGGATCCGACAGGCTGGGCCAGGGACTGCCCCCAGACCAGGTGCGGCGAGCCGTTCTTGAGCACCATCGTCGGCCCCGGATTTTGGAGGCGCACGCGCGCGGTCCAGTCGCCGCGCTCGTTGGTCGCCGCGGCGTCGACGAAGTTGACCGTGCCGAAGCCCGGGATCACGTCGCCGCGTTCGACGACCTTGAAGATTTCGAAGCCCTGGGCGGCGGCCGCCGGAGAGAGTAGGGCCGCGAAGGCGAGCGCCAGCGGGGTGGATTGCATGTCGCTGCGGCCCGATGGGGACCGCTTCGGGGTAGGGGGGGGCGAGGAGGCGCCACGTGCGCCTTCGGGTCCAGTGTGCCCGACGATCCCCAGGCCGCAAGGGGGGGCGCGGCGATCAGCCCGAGAGCCGCGCGGCGAGGGCGGCGCGGAAGGTCTCCGTCATCGGGCGTTTGGCCCGGGCGGCCCCATCCCAGGCCACGAGCAGGGCCCGGGCTTCCAGCCAGACCGCGCCGCTCTCGACTTCGCTCACGCGGTAGACCTGCTCGAAGGAGCTGGTGCCCAGGCGCACCGTGGCGAGCCGCACGCGCACTCGCGCGCCGCCCCGGCCGGGCGCGATGAATCGAAGGCCGCACTGGGCCAGCACGAAGGGAAAGCTGGCGCCGTCCATCAGGTCCAGGGCGCGGAAGTACGCCAGGCGAGCTTCTTCGATCAGCGTCAGGTAGACCGCGTTGTTCAGCACCGACTGATTGTCCTCGTCGGACCAGCGGGTGACGAGTTCGACCTCAAAGTCGAGCTGCCCGTCGGGCGGCACATCGCGGGTTTCCACGGCTCAGTCGGCTCCGACGGGCGGCCCGAGCACCTGCTTGAGGAACGCGCGCACCTCGGTCCAGGCGGCCTCGGCGTGGGGCGCGTCGTAGTTCCCCCCGGAGGGGTTGGCGAAGGCATGGGCGGCCGGGTAGCGCAGGATGCGGTGTTCGATGCCCAGGGCGGCGAGGTCGGCTTCGAAGCGGTCCACGTCGGCGTTCGGGATCGAAGGATCCTGGGTGCCGAAGATGCCGAGCACCCGCGCGCGGATCGAGGCCAACTCTTCGCGATCCCGGGTCAGTCGACCGTAGTAGATGACGGCGCCGTCCAAATCGGGATCCATGCGCGCCGTTTCGAGTGACCAGGTGCCGCCGAAACACCAACCCAAGGCGACCACCCGCGGCGCGCCGAGGCGCGGGTGGTTGCGCGCATACCAAAGCGCGGCGGCCAGGCGCGCGCGGGCTTCTTCGGGGTCGACTTCACCCATGGCGCGCATGGCTTCTTCGCGCGTGGTCGCCACGGTGCCGCCGTAGAGATCCACCGCCAGGGCGGCATAACCGGCGGCCGCCACCCGGTCCGCCCAGTGGCGGATGTGGTCGTTCAAACCCCACCACTCGTGGATCACGAGCACCGTCGGGACATTCTCGGAGGCGCCGCTGGGCAGGCTCAGGTACCCCTCGAAACCCGCGCGTCCGCCGCTCGCGCCCACAGTCAGCGGGATGCCGCGCGGCGTCGGCGCGGCGTCTTCCTTGAGGCTGTGCAAGGCGGCGAACTCCGCTTCGGTCAGGGCCGCGCCGGCTGTGTCGCCGCTCTCCTCGGAGCCGCCGCCGCAGCCCGCGGCGAAGGAGACGAGGGCGAAGCAGGAAAGTGCCGGAACGATCGCGCGCAGGGCCTGGAGCATGGGCAGAGCCTACCCGATCTCCATGGCGGCCCCAGCGCTCGGTGCATCAGGGCAGGGCCGCTTCGATGGCCGCGATCAACTCCGGATCGTTGGGGCGGGTGCGGGGATCGAAGAAGCGCAGCACACGCCCCTCGGTGTCGATCAAGTACTTGCCGAAGTTCCACCCCGGCAGCGACCCGGTGGCTCCCCCGAGGAATGCGTAGACGGGCGATTGGTCCTCGCCGGGCCGTGTGCGCACCTTGGCGAACATGGGGAAGGTGACCCCGAAGTTTTCGGAGCAAAACGCCTGGATTTCCTCGTGGGTGCCGGGCTCCTGGCCGCCGAAGTCGTTGCTCGGGAAACCCAGGACCACGAAACCCCGCTCGCCGTAGGTCTCAAAGAGATCCTGCAGGCCGGCGTACTGGGGCGTCAGGCCGCACTCGCTGGCGACGTTGACCACCAGCAGGGCCTTGCCGCGCAGCTCGGCGAAGGAAAACTCGCCTCCGGTCAGGCGTTCGGCGGACAGGTCGTGGAAGGACTGCTGTTGGGCTTCAGCGGACACGGGAACTCGCCTCTCGAAGAAGTAGCTGCAACCGGCGCACAGGCTGCCGACCAGCAGGGCCAGGGTGAGGGACAAAACGCGGCCGGCGGGGCGCCGGGTGCGCTCGGTGAGCCGGGATGGGCGGAACGGGTTCATCGGTTGGAGGGTTTCAGCGGGTGGGCGATGCCGAAGGGCGTGTGGGGGATTCGGTGCGGGGCGCCAGGGACAGGGATTCAGAGGCCCAGGCGCCCACGAGCTCGCCCTCGATGGCCAGCGCACCCCGGGGAGCTTCGAGGGTCAAGAGCGCGCCCGTCAAACGCCCCACGGGCAGGTGCGGACGCAGGGCCACGCTGAACGGCCGACCGTCCGCGGGGGTATCGAAGAGCGCGGCGGAAACCGGCGCATGCCCGCGCTCCCCATCCTGCAGCCAAAGTTGGTATCGCTGCCGCCCGGGATCGTTGGGCGCCAGCCCCTCGAAGTGCAGCGTGCCCGACCCGCGCAGGGCGTCCCAATGCAAGGTGCCCAGGGCCGGACCGCCGCCGGGTGCGACCAGCTCGCCCATCCAGCGCCCCTCCGCCAAGGCCGCGTCCGGGCGCGCAGGCTCTTCGTAGTGGCGCCAAAACACGACCAGCGCCAGGGCCAGCATCGCCCCCGCGGCCAAGGCCAGCCACAGGGCGCCGTGGGAGCCTTCCCGCAAGCCGCGGCCGTGACCGCGGCCTTTGGCCCCGCTGGCGGGGCCGCGGGCGAACAGGTTGGCGGCCGCGTCGGCCTCGACGCCCCGCCGCACGGCGGCCGGCCAACTGCGGGGCGCACGCGCGAGCAGCCCCAATTCGAGGGCCGCGGTGACCCGCTCGAAGGTGTGCGCGTCCACGTCCGGATGCAGGCGCAGCAAGACTTCGAGCTCCAACTCCTGACGGCGGCCCAGGGGGCCGAGGGCCTGCTCTCCGAGCAGCTCGAGCAGGCGTTCGCGCCCGGAGCGCCCACCCGCCAGGGGCCAAGGGGTCACGCCTCGGCCTCCGATCCGGAAGACCGGTTGCCGGCGGCCAAGGCCTCCCGCACCTTTTGGAGCCCCCGGCGGGCGTGGGTCTTGACCGTGCCGAGGGGCATGTCCAAGCGCTCGGCGATCTCCGTGTGGGTCAGGCCGTGCCAGACGGCGAGTTCGATCACCCGCCGGGGTTCCGGGCGCAGTTGCTCCAGCGCGCGCCGGGCCGCATCGGCCTCGTCGGCCAGGGCGGCGACCGCATCGGGGCCGTCGGCATCCTCCGGCAGGCTTTCCGAGATCAGCTCCGCCTGGGGCCGGCGCTGGGCCCGGCGGCGGCGGTCGATGGCCCGGCGGCGGGCCAGCATGGTCACGAAGGCCGCTTCCGAGGCCACGGCCGGGTCGAAACGCGCGGCGCTGCGCCACAGGTCGATGAAGATCTCCTGGACCGCGTCCTCCGCGTCCGCGGGGCCCAGGGACAGGCGCCGGGCCACCGACCAAATCAGCCCGCCGTAGGTTTCGAGGCAGGCGGCCACGGCCTGTTCCTCGCC
>JBJHAV010000003.1:0-33011 GCA_050480685.1 Planctomycetaceae bacterium
AGGGGCTCTGCGCCGGGGGTGGCGCCGCCTGGCTTCGCCGCCGGGCGCCCTGGCGGTCGCGGCGGCGGTGTGTGTGGCGCTGGCGCTGCTCGACCGCGACTTTTTTGGGCTCGACCGCGAACCGCCGGCCACGGGGGGCGCGGAGCACCTGGCCCGGCGGCTGGATGCACCGCCGCCGGCGGCCCCGCGGTCCCGCGCGGGCGGGCTGGAGGAGCCGCCGGCGGCGCCGGGGGAAGAGCCCGAAGCCGGCGCGCCCGCCCGCGCATCGGCGCAGCTCGCCGGGGATCCGGAATTGGACGTCTTGGGGTACGCCGGGGAAGGTGATGCCAAGGACGGAGTTGCTCCGGATCGTCGTACCGAAGAAGGCGCGCTCGATCCCCTGGACGAGCTCCTGCGCGCGGGCGCGCGCGGCTTCCGCGGCCCGGGGGACACGGTCCCGCCCGGCGCCGGGGTGGTCACCCCATCCTCGCTCGCGGCCATTCCGCCGGCGGAGCCTGGGACCGACGGGCTCGCGGTCCTCTTGGCTCCGCTGGAGCCGCCCGAGCCCCCCTGGAGCGCGGAGCGCATCGAATACGAGCTCGAAACGGCCGCGCCCCGCGACGGGGAGAGCGCCGACGACCTCCATCGGCGCCTGTTCGGGACCCCGCCGCCGGTGTCCACCCCCGCGCCCCTGGAAGCGCCGGCCGGCGTGGCGGACCTCTTTTCCGCCGCCGCCGATCGGCTCGAGGGCGCCTGGTCCCCGTGGCCGATCCGGGCAAGCGCCCGCATCCCCGTCGAGGGGGCCGGACGGAGCTACCTGGTCGCCCTGTGGCGCGGCATCGAACCCCTGGAGCCCGACAGCCTCGATCCGGCGCGCGCCGAAGCCGAATCCGCTCGGCCGGTGGCCTTCTGGCGTTGGGCCTCCACAACGGCCCCGTCCGCTTTCGCTGAGCCCGAGGCGGAGTGGGCGGCCCGAATCACGAGCCACCTGGGGATTTGGGAGCTGCTGCATCCTGCCGAGGAGGCTCCCACCGCCGCACCCGATCGGCTCGCGGCCGCACTCCAGGCGCGGCATGCCGCCTCGGCAGGCGTCTCGTGGCTCGGACCCTGGTACGACCCCCCGCTGGCCCTCGACGGACCCGCCTTGGCCGAAGCCCGCGTGCTGGCGGCCTTCGCCGAACTGCGCGCCCGCATCCAGCGCCTGCCCTCCACCGGCGACCTGCCCCTGAGCCCGGCCTGGCTGGCCGCCCGCGAGGCCGTCTCCGCCCTGCCCGCAAACCACCCCCAGCGCGACGCCTGGCTGGCCCGCCTCGAAGCCACCCCACAGCACCTCGCCGAACTCGACCGCCGCCTGGCCTCCGCCGCCACCCCCGACCTAGCCGCCGCCACCCTGCGCCGCGCCGCCCACGCCCTAGCCGCCGCCCGCGAATCCGGCTCCCCCCCCAACCACCTAACCGCCCTCGAAGCCGACCTCACCGCAGCCCGCACCCTCCTGCGCACCCGCGCCGGCGGCCACTGATCGCCCATCGTCCACGGCCCGAAGCATGGGAAATGCCGCACAGCGGCCTCTCGCTACCATGTCGCCGCGGGATGGCAGACCGGATGGGCATGCGGCGAATGCGGCAGTCGCGCCAATCCGATGGTCCGTGCTGTCCACCTGATCGGTGAAGCCGCAAGAGCCCCGAAGGGCCCGTTGTCCTCATGCGCAGGCCCACAGGCACGACAGCAGAGGTTCCATGAAATCGCAGCGTCTTCTTGCCGGCTTGATATTGGTCCTACTGCTCATGGGGACTTTCGTCGTCATCACGAGGTGGGGTGGAGAGCGGGGGCGTGGGGAAGAGTCTCCGGCCGGGCAGAGTGCATCCAGAGCGCCGGAGGAAGGCGTGGGTGGTGTCACGGAGGATCTGCTTCCTTCAAAATCCTTGCAGGCTGGGAGGGCGCCTGCTGGCTTGGAGGCACGTGTTTCCCTGCGGGGGCTTCCGGAGGACGAGGAGGGGCGATTGGAGTGGTGGGGGCAGGTTGTGGGCGGTGGGTATCAACTCGCCACGCGGTCAGGTATCGGTCGGGGCAGCCACGGGTGGGAAGAGCTCTTTGGAGACGAGGAGCGCGTTTTGTTGCGGCGTTGGATCGCCGGGGATCGAATCTTTCACTTCGACCGGGCGGTGATTGAAAAGGGCGTGCCCTCCGACCACACCTTGACCGGCTCGCCCGCGACCGAGCTGCGGTTGTTTCTGGTGGGGCCCGACAGCTTTGGCCCGTTGCCCTCCGCGAGGGCCTCCCTGGGAAGCACGCGCATGTTCGCAAGGCCGAAGCTCATCGATCTAGCCCTCCAGCAGGTGGATCGCCATCTGACGGCATTCCCGTGGAGGCGTGTTTCCGAGTCGGGCTGGTTTTCCTTCGGGCAAGATCAAGCTCGGCTCTTGGCCTATCTCTGGGCGGAAGGCCACGGTCTTTTGCAGGTGCCGATCCCATCGTTGCGCGAGTCGCCAGCCCTTCATCAGGTTCCCCGCGCAGGGGGACTCGAGGTTGCGGTTTCTTTGGGGGGCGCGCCGGCGGGAGCCGGACAGCGTACGGTTCTGATCGTTCACTCCCACGAACGCCGAGGCCGACTTGAATACGACGTTTCGGAACGCGACGGAGAGACCATCCGAATTCACGGGTTGCTGCCCGGTCTGTACCGGGTTTCCTTAGCGAGCAGCACCGGGAGCGTCGAGGGCAAGGAATGGACGGCTCTTGACCATGTGGAGAGCGTGGTCGTGGAGCCCGATGCGGTCGCATTTTGCTCCCTATCCGCGGTGACGACCCAACCCGCGGTCCGCAAGGGCGGGGTCGTCGTGCGGATTCGCGATGCCCATGGATTGCCCAGTTTGGGAGCAGGACCGATCTCGGCGTTGATTCAGCCCAAGGTCAGCGAGATAAGGCCCAGCTTCGCGTCGCCCCTCCAGATGCTCTGGATCCCTCTGGTCTCCGGTGGCGAGGGTTCCCCTGGAGATGGCAGGGAGCGGGTCTACGAGTCGAGGTTGCCCCCCCAGGCGGGCCTACTGGAGGGGCACTACGTTCTGCAGTTGGCGGCTCTGAGCTACTCCTTTCCGTTCACGGTGGAAGGCGGAAGAACCGTGGAAGTGAATGTAGCGACGGCGCCCGCAGCCAAGCTGTCCATGACCCTGTTCGAGGCCGAGAGTGGCGAACCCTTCGAGGGTAGGGTCAGTGTCAAGTACCTGGGTATGGATCCGTCCGCAGCCGCGGACCTTTTGCTGCAAGGGAGCTACCCGGCCACTTTTGCCGAGGGTGTGCATGAGGTCGAAGGCATGTCGGGTTGGTACGAGGTGCGCGCCTGGAATCCTCGGTTGCTGGTCCATGCCGAGGTGATCTGGGCAGAGCCCGGCGAGAATTCCTTCGCCTGGTCCTTGCCCGCAGCGACCTTGGTTGAGGTTCACTTGCCCGATTTCGCGGTCGACGGGCGAATCCTCGAGGATGCGCTGTCGAGGGGGCGCTCCGAGATCGAGTTTGTGGCGGGACCCTTTACGGGTCGCGAGGCGCCCCTTGAACCTATCGGGTCCCGTGCGGTCGACGGGGGATGGGTGATCACGTACCGCGCCTACTACGAGGGCCAGGTGCGCGTGCATCTGTGCTTTGCGGACCTTGCGGATCGTCCGGAGCCCTTTCTCGCCGAACTCCGATCCGGACGCAGTTTCCCCGCGATGGTCAGGTTGGACGGGGAAGATGAGTGAGCCGGGGTGACCGGGCGGGATGCCGCGCGGCGGAAGTGCTTCTTCTCGGTTGGCAGGGCGCGCCCCAAACGGACACACTCGGGGGCATGGTGGAGCGGCGGACGTTGGTGTTGGGGCTGGCCCTGGGGGGGACGGCGGTGGTGCTTGGGGCGCTGGGGAGTCATGCGCTGTTCGATGCCGAGACGCCAGAGCGGCGGGTGGCGGCGTTTGAGATCGGGGTGCGCTACCAGATGTGGCATGGGCTGGCGCTGCTCGCGTTGGCGGCGGCGGGGGAGCGGTTTGGGGGAGGGTTTGCGCGCTGGAGCTTTGGGCTTGGGGTGTTGCTGTTCAGCGGGTCGCTCTACGCCCTGTCGTTGGACCTGTTGCCGAGGGTGGCGGGGCCGGTGACGCCCCTGGGCGGTTTGGTGTTGATCGCGGGTTGGTTGGGGCTCTTCGGGCGGGCGCTGGGCGGGGCGCGGGAGCAGGTGGAGCCGTGAGGTGCGGTGGGCGAAGGCGGTTGTGGGCGGGGGCCTTGGCGGGGGCTTTGGCTCTGGTGTGGGCTACCGGGTGCGCGAGCTTTCCGGCGGATCCGCCCGGGCCCACGTGGCCGGAGGTGGAGATCGCGGATCTGGGCGAGGCGCGCACGGTGTTCCGCTGCGGGCCGCTTTGGATTTCGAGCCTGCCGGGGCCCGCGGAATTCGATTTGGCCGCGCGCCGCGGGTTTGCGGGCCTGATCGACGTGCGCGAAGCGGGGGAAGCGGCGCCCTTCGACCTGGCGGCGGCCGCGCGGCGCGAGGGGCTCGGTTACGTGCGTTTGGCGATCGACTTCGCCGATCCCGATCCGGCCCAGGTGGCGCGGCTTTTGGAGGAACTGCGCCGGGACGGGGAGCGGCTGATGTTTTGCGCGAGCGCGGGCCGCGCGGCGGCGCTGTTTGCCCTGGGGCGTGTGGTGAACGAGGGTCTGCCGCTGGAGGTCGCCCTGGCGGAAGCGCGCCGCATCGGGATGAAACCCGGGCCCGCGGAGGGTTTCGTGCGGCGCGAGGCCGAACGTTTGGCCGCGAACGGCGCCGGCTGACGCGCGAGCCGCGAGCGATCAGGAAAACGTGACGATGGCCGGGTCTTCGCCGGAGTAGAGGCGCTCCACGTCCGCGGCCCGGGACTCGAGCATGGCCCGCTGGTTGATGTAACCCTTGTCGGTGATCTCGCCGGCGTCGATCGAAAGGGGTTCGGCGAGCAGCAGCACCCCGTGCACACACTCGGCCCCGTTGGCGCGGCTGCGGTTGTAGGCGGCGAATCCCGCGCGCAGGGCCTGGCGGACGGCCGGGTGGCAGAGCTTTTCCGCGGGCGAGGCCTCCGGTCCCAGGTCCGCCGAGAGGGTGTCAATCCGCGACCAGGCCGGGATGCCGAGCAGGCGCACACCGTCGCGGTCGTGGCCGCAGACCACCGCGTCGCCCAGCACACCGCCGGAGTGGGCGATGGCTTCGATGCGCACCCGTCCGGCGTGCACCCAGGTGCCGCTGGAGAGTTTGAAGTCCTCGGCCACGCGCCCGTCGAAGACCACGCCGCGCGACGGGTCGGCGGGGTCCTCCAGTCGGCCCGCGTCCCCGATGCGGTAGAAGCCCTCTTCGTCGAAGGCGGCCGCGGTCAGCTCGGGCTGCTTCCAATAACCCGGCGTGACGTTTGGGCCCTTGACGCGCAGTTCGAACTTGGAACCCGAGGGCACCATCTTCAGTTCGACCCCGGGCACCGGCAGGCCGATGTTGCCCGCGCGCTCGATCGGGTAGTGCACGCTGGTCACGAGCGGGCTGGTTTCGGTGGAGCCCCAGGCGGAAACCAGCGGCACGAGCGCGCCCCGCGCCGCCAGGGAAACAGCTTCCAGCCGTTCCCAAAGATCCTGGGACAGGGCCGCGCCCGCGTAGAACACCAGGTCCAAGCGCTGGAAGACGTGGCGCGCGAGTTCGGCGTCGCTCTCCAGGAACGGCAGCAGCAGCCCAAAACCCCGCGGCACGTTGAAGTAGAGGGTCGGCGCGATGGAACGCAGGTTCTCGACGGTTTGCCCCACGCGGTCGGGCAGGGGTTTGCCGCCGTCGATGTAGAGCGAGCCGCCGTTGGCGAGCACCATGTGGAGGTTGTGGTTGCCCCCGAAGGTGTGGCTCCAGGGCAGCCAATCGACCACAACCGGCGGTTTGGCGCCCAAGAACGGCCAAACCTGGCGGATCGCGGCCTGGTTGGAGCAGAGCATGCCCTGGGTGTTGATGACCGCTTTCGGGGTGCCCGTGGAGCCCGAGGTGAACAGGAACTTGGCGATCGAATCGGGGCCCGTGGCGGCGAAGGCCCGTTCGACCGCGGCGCTCGGCGATTCGTCCGAGCCGGCGAGCCACTCGGACAGGGGCTGGGCGCCCGTCGGGGGGGAGCTGGTCACGATGCGCCGGGCATCGGCCGGCACCCGTTCGAGGGCGCGCGCGAACAGCTTGCCTTCGGCGGCGAACACCGCGCCGGGGGAGAGCAAATCGAGGCAGTGGCCGAGCTTCGCCAAGTCGCGGCTGGCCAGGGAGTAGGCCGGCGAGATCGGCGCCACCGGCACGCCGACCTGCATGGCGGCCAGGTGCAAGAGGCCGGAATCCACCGAGTTGTCGGAGAGGATCGCCAGGGGGCGCTCGGGGCCCAGGCCCAGCTCCAAAAGCCGTGCCGAGAGCGTGTCCACCTGGCGGCGGGCCTCGGCGTAGGAAAGTTCGTACCAGGCTCCATCGCGCCGCTCCGCCAGGAAGGTGCGCTCGGGCGCCTTTGCGGCGTGGCGGCGCAGCCACAGGCCGACCTGGCGTTCGGCCGGCTGGGGCGCGAGCGGGGAGCGCAGCACCCGGCTGCCGTCCGGGCGCTCGTGCACGTCCACGCGGGGGGGAGCGAAGTCGAGGGAGAGGCGTTTGGGGTCCGTCATCGGCTCAGGGGGGGCGAAGGGGCCCAGCCTAACGCCGATGCGCGACCGCCGAGGCACTGGGCCGGGCGCGGGCGGTAGGCTGGCCCCATGTTGGTTTCGAGTCACACGCGGAACGCCGCGGCCGGGCGCCGCGCTGCGCTGGGCCTAACGGCGGCGCTCGCCCTGATCGCCTGCGGCGGTGCTCCCGACGCGGCGGACGTCGAACTCGCCGCGGGCGAAGTTGCGGTTCGCATCCTCGAGGGTGCCACGGACCGGCGCGACGATCACTTTGGGCACGCTTTGGCCGCGCCCGCGATTGGATTTTTGATCGGCGGAGAGAGTGCTATCGCCGTCGGCGGCGGCAACCCGTGGGTCGAAGTCGCCGAGGTGCGCAGCCGACGCCGGGATGCGGTGGGCCTCTTCCGCGGTCCCGCCGCGGCGCGCGATGGGTCGGAGCAGGCCCACCTGCGCATCGAGGGCAGCGAACCCAACGATCGGTTCGGGTTTGCGCTCACCTTCAGCGAGGGGCTCTTGGGACCTGCCGGGACCCCCGGCCCGCGCGCGGATCTTTTCGTCGGCGCGCCCCGTGGGCCCGTGGAACCCCCGGGAGTCGCGGAAGCGGACGGCGGGTTGTTCAGCGAGCGCGGGCGAGTGCATCTGTTCGCGGCCGGGGACTTCGATGGGGCTCCGGCGGGGACCTCGATCACGGCCCTGCGGGCGAGATTGACCATCGGCGGGGACCGGCGTGGGGAGCGCTTGGGCCTGTCCGTCGCGGCGCCGGGGGATGTGGACGGCGACGGGATCGCGGACCTGGCGGCCGGCGCGCCGGGGGGCAGCCTGTGGCCGGCGGCCCCGGGCAGGGTCCTGCTCTTGCCGGGGGCCAACCTGCGCGCCCTGGTCGCGGAGGGCGTGCGCGAGGTGGCCTTGGACGATCTTCGGCTGGGTGCCCGCACCCTGCTGGAGGGCGGCGCGGGGGATGCCCTGGGGACCTCGCTCACGCCCTGGCCGGCCACCGCGGATGGCAAGGGCGCGGGGCTCATCGCCGGGGCGATCCAGGCCCATTGGAGCGCGGCCCTCGACGGGTGGGATGCGGGCGGCCCGGGCTACCTCGTGCTCTGGAGAGCGGACGGCAGCGAGCGCGGCGAGCTCCGGCGTCTGAGCGCGGACCTGGTCCCTGGGAGCCAGTTGGGGCGAAGTTCGGCCGTCCTTAAGACCTTCAGCGGACCCCTGGTGCTGGCCGGGGCCCCCTTCCACGGACCCCGCGAAGACCACCGACCGGGCGCTGTCTTGGCCTTCGACCCTGAAGGACGCGAGGTTTTCCGGATCGAGGGGGACCAGCACCTCACTCGCTTCGGCTGGGCCGTGGCGGCGACCGGGCAGCCAGGCCTGTTCGCGGTCGGGGAATCCAACGGTCATGGGGGCACGGGCCCCTTCCCGCCGGCCACCGTCGATCCGGCCGGATTCCGCAAGGGCCGAGTGCACCTCTTCCGCTGGGACGGTCGCGGCCAACCGGTGCGGCAGGCCACCTGGGTCGGCGAGGGTGTGCGCGATCACCTGGGCTTCGCCCTGGCCCCGGCGGCGGCCCTGACCGGGGACGGCGGGGCCCGGGCCGGCGACGTCTTGGCAGGGGCCCTGGCCTGGCCGTTCCATCCGGGTACCGAGCAGGGCCGCGTCTACCTTCTTCGGCCACCCCGCTGAGCCCGGGCGCCCCGCTGACTTGGGGCACCATGGGTGCGGAGCCGCGCCGCGGGCAGGGCGGCTTGGGCCTGGACGGGGGGTATACTTCCGCGCCTCGAACCGTCACCCGGAGGGCGGATCCGGCCCTTCCGCGCCCGGGCGGAGCCCCCCCCAATGACCTATCTCTGCGGCCTCGGAACCTTCGTTCCGCCCGACGTCATCACCAACGCGGACATCATCGCCCGCGTCGAAACCAGCGAGGACTGGATCCTCTCCCACACGGGGGTGCGCGAGCGCCGCAGGGCGCCGGCCGGCTGGAACACCAGCGACCTGGGCGCGGCGGCGACGCGCGACGCCCTGGAGCGGGCCGGGTGGAATCCCAAGGAGCTGGAGCTCCTGATCTGCGCCACCAGCACGCCCGATCGCCTGATCCCCGCGACGGCCTCCTACATCGGCCAGAAGCTCGGGATCGATCCGATCGCCTTTGACGTGAACGCGGCCTGCTCGGGCTTCGTCTACGGCTTGGCCACGGCCCGCGCGATGATGCAGTCCTTCGGCTACCGCCGCGCCGCGCTCTGCACGGCCGAGATGTACACGCGGGTCACCGACTACGACGACCGCTCGACGTGCATCTTCTTCGGCGACAGCGCCACGACCGTGCTGCTTACGCCCGAGCGTCCGGCGGTGGGATTCGAAGTGCTCGATCTGACCATGGGCAACGTCAACGAAGGCGCCGACTTCGTGACCACACCGGTGGGCGGGACCTTCCGGCAGGATGGGCGCCGCGTGAAGGAGTACGCCCTGCGCTGCTTCGAGGCCAGTGCGCGGGACATGCTCGGTCGCCATGGGCTCGAACCCCAGCAACTGCGCGCCTTCTGCGGACACCAGGCCAACCTGCGCGTGCTGGAAGAGGTCGCCCAGCGCCTCGGCGTGCGCTCCGAGCAGCACTGGCACAACGTCTCCACCTGCGGCAATCAGGGCGCGGCGGGTGTCATCACCGCCTTCTGCGCCGGCCTGGCGGAGCACGAAGCCGAGGTGCGCGACGGGGACCTGTTCCTCTTGACCGTTTTCGGCTCCGGCTTCACCTACGGCAGCGTGTTGCTGCGGCGCATCGACTCGGGCCGCTGATCGCCTGCCATGCGCAAGATCGTTCTCGACGCATTCGGACCGCCCGAGGTGCTGCGCCCGGTCGACGTGGATGACCCGCTGCCGCCCGCTGGCGGTTACGTGGTCGAGCTGCGCGCGATCGGCATCAACTTCGCCGAGTTGGTCGAGCGCCGCGGCCTGTACCGCAAGGACCAGCGCCTGCCCTACGAAATGGGCAAAGAAGCCGCCGGCGTGATCGTGGCGCGCGGCCCCGAGGCGCGGGGCTACGAGCTGGGCCAGCGGGTGATCGTGATCCGCTTCGAGGGCGGTTGTTACGCGGAGCGTGTGGCCGCCGAGGATCGTCATCTGCTCCCGATGCCGGAGCATCTGGATTTCGAACAAGGCGCTGCTTTCGCCATCAGCTACGCAACGGCCTGGTACGCACAGGAGGAACTCGCGCGGGTGCGACCGGGTGAGTCCGTGCTGATCCAGGCAGCGGCGGGCGCGACGGGCAGCGCGGCGGTTCGACTGGCCCTGGCGCGGGGCTGCGGTCCCGTGATCGGCGCGGTCGGCAGCGCGGCCAAGGCGGAGGTGGTGCTGGGCCTCGGGGCCATGGGCTGCGCCGTGGAGAATGGGCCGGGGCGCACCTGCTTCGCCAGCCTGGTTGCCGAAGCGACTGACGGCCGTGGAGCCGACTATTGCCTCGAGTCCATCGGCGGAGAAGTCTTCGAGCGCAGCTTGCGCGCTTTGGGTCCGATGGGGCGACTCGTGCTGATCGGTTTCTCCTCGATCGAGCGCGATCACTCGGAGGCGATCAAGCGGGTTCACCCGCTGCAGATCTTCCTGCGCTCCTGGGGTCTCTTCGGCCTCAACGTGGAGAACCTGGACTTCCCAAGCCGCAAGGACATCTGGGGCAAGCTGGTCTCCTTCGCCGAACAGCACCGACTCGAACCGCTTTTGGGTCCGCGCTTCCCGTTGGAGGAAGCCGCCCGGGCCCACGCGGCCATCGAATCGCGCGGCACGACCGGCAAGGTAATCCTCGTGCCTTGAGCCCAAGCGGGGCGCCATCAGGCACCCCTCGCCGCGGCGGCAGACGGCCATGAACGATCCGCGAGTTTCCCCGATGCCCGCCCCCGGCGACGCGGTGCCCGACGATCGTTCGGCGCCGGTGGTTCGGGCGCCGATCCTGCGCGGCTTGGCCATCGTCTTCGTCGGCGTGCTCTTCGGCATGGCGGCCGTCGATCAAGTGGTCGCCTGGGTGGATCGGGACCAGGGCGCCGACGACGGCACCCGCGGGATCGTGATGCACGAGACCCTGAGCTGGATCCCGAGGCCGCACTTCGAGAATCCGGAGTTCGGCACCCGGCTCGATCGATTCGGCCTGCGCAGCCCGGAGATCCCCGAGAACGCACCGCGGGACGAAGTGCGCATCGCCGGGTTCGGCGCCTCGCGTATGTATGGCGCCGGGGGGGCACGCCAGGAATGGCTCTGGAACTACAAACTCGAAGAGCTGCTCAGCACCCGCAGCGAACATCCCCTGCGCGTGCTCAACGGCGGTGTGATGGCCTACTCGGGGCTGCAGGCCTGTCGCCGGGCGGCCATGCTGGTCGATGCCCTCGAACCGGACCTGATCTTCGTCTCGGTTTCCCCGGGCGCGCAGTTGATGCTCGACCCGTCGGCGGCGCGCAAGTGGGTGCGCGTGGGGCTCGACCCGGATGACCTGATCCCAGCGGACGTGGCCGAGGGTTGGCCGCGGGCGGCCCTTCCGCTCGTCGCGATGGCGCACCGGGCCATGAACTCCGGTTCGGGCATCTACCGGCGGCACCGCGCCAGGTTCCAAGTCAATGAAGAGCGCGGCCAGGACATCCTGCGTTGGACGGTGTCGCGCGCGCCGCGGCCGCCGGTGGCGGACGAGATGCTGCGCGCGCTTCTGGACGAAGCGGAGGCCCTGAACGCGATCTGTCGGAGGCGCAACATCGAGCTGCGCATGCTCGTGTTGCCCGAAAACGACATGGACAACGACCGCACCTGGGCCCAGTACCTGCGCAACAACCAGGCCAGCGGCGCGCCTCCGATCGGGACACCCCGGCGTGAGCCGGTGGATGTACTCGAGGAGTTGCTGCGCGAGCGGGGCATCCGCACCTGGAACTTCTTCGACGAGGTGTCGCACATGGGCGTCGACCGGGCGGCTTTCACCATGCCGGACAACGCCCACTGGAACCAACGGGGTCACGAGGTGATCGCCCGCGGCGTCAGCCGGAGAATCCAAGAGGAGGGCCTGTTGGAAACACTGCGCGAGCGGCGCGCGGCCAACCCGCGCACGCGTGCCTTCGGCCCCAGCCCCTTCGCCGTCCGCCCCGCCCGGGCGGAGTGACCCAGGACCGACAGCCGTGAACTTCCACAGCGTAGGTTTCCTGGTGTTCCTCGCGGCGGTACTGCCGCTGTTCTGGTTGGCGTCGAACCGCCCGGCGACGCGCACCTGGCTATTACTCGTCGCTTCCTACATTTTCTACGGCAGCTACGAGCTGTGGTACCTGAGCCTGATCCTGTTCTCGACCGTGCTCGACTACGGCTGCGGGAACATGATCCACCGGGCAGCCGAGCGCGGGGATGAGCGAGGCAAGCTGCGCGGGTTGTTGCTGAGTTTGCTTGGGAACCTCGGTGTGCTCGGGTTCTTCAAGTACACCGATTGGCTCTTCGAGAGCCTGGAGGCGATCGCAGGGGCTTTAGGGCTCGGGGCAAGTCCTTGGGCGCTGCGCACCTCGCTCCTGCCCGATGCGGTGCTCGATTCCGACCTGATGCGCATCGCGGTGCCGGTCGGCATTTCGTTCTACACCTTCCAGACCCTCTCCTACACGATCGACATCTACCGCGGGCAGCTCAAGCCCGCCCGCAACCTGCGGGAGTTCGCCCTCTTCGTGGCGTTCTTCCCGCAGCTCGTGGCCGGTCCGATCGTGCGTGCGGTGACCTTCCTGCCGCAGTTCGAACTGCGCCCCAGATTCGACCGCGTGCGCATGCACGAGGGGCTCTGGCGCATCACAACCGGCCTGCTCAAGAAGGTCGCCATCGCGGACGTGCTCGGGGCCTACCTGGTAGACCCGGTCTACGCCCAGCCGGACCAGTACTCGGCTGCCGTGCACCTGCTGGCGCTGTACGGCTTCGCTTTCCAGATCTACTTCGACTTCTCGGGGTACTCGGACATCGCCATCGGCACGGCCAAGCTGCTCGGCTTCGACTTACCCGAGAATTTCCTGACGCCCTACCGCTCGCGCTCCGTGCGCGAGTTCTGGCGGCGCTGGCACATCTCCCTGTCGAGCTGGGTGCGGGACTACATCTACTTCCCCCTGGGGGGCTCGCGCGGCGGGGAGATGCGGGTCGCTCGCAACCTGATCCTGACCATGTTCCTGATCGGGATCTGGCACGGGGCCAGTGCCTTGTGGGCCATGTACGGGATCTTGCAGGGCCTCGTGATGTTGCTGGAGCGCGCCTTGGAGCGAGCCCGCGGTGGGCGTCCCTTCGCCACCGATCGGGTGCGCAGCCTGATCGCCTGGTTCCTGACCTTCCACTTCATCGTGCTGTCGTGCCTCTTCATCCGCTCCGACAGCCTGCCCAAGCTGTGGGCGATGCTGACGGACTTCGGCACGAGCGGCGTCGAGACCGTCTCCACCTACGCCTGGTTGGCGCTGATCGGCGGCGCGGCAACTCACTTCTGGCCCCCGGCGATCACCCAAGCCGCCCATCGCGCCTTCTTGCGCGCACCCACCGTGGTCGTGGGTGTGCTGGTCGGCGTCGCTGCCGGTTGTGTCGCCGTCCTGGTGGTGGGCGACACGCCCTACATCTACTTCCAGTTCTAAGGTCGGCGCTCGTTCAAAGCTGCTCGACGAGAGCGGCCATGGCGTGCGCGATGGTGCGCAGCTCTTCAGGGCTCGTGCAGGCCGGGGGCATGGCGTAGACCACGGGCCCAAGGGGGCGCAGGAGCACGCCCGAGGCGGTGGCCACGGAGCGCAGGCGCGGCGCGAGCTCCGATAGGTAGCCGCCCTGCGTGCCTTCGGGCAGCACCAGGTCGTAGGCCACGATACCGCCGAGTTGGCGCAGGTTCCGCACGCGCGGGTCGCTCGCCAGCGGTTCGAGTTGCCCCAGCAAGGAACGTCCGAGGGCATCGAGTTTGCCCGGAACATCGTGTTCCAGAACCAGCCCCAGGGAAGCCAGGGCCACGGCGCAGGCCATCGGATGGGCGGTGAACGAATGCCCATGGAAGAGCGCGCGCGAACGATCCGCGTGCAGGAAGGCTTCGAAGAGCGGAGCGCTCACCAGTGTGGCGGCCAAGGGCATCAGACCGCCGGTCAGGCCCTTGGCGAGGCACATCACATCCGGCGAGACGCCGGCGCGGCCGCAGGCGAAGAGCGCTCCGGTGCGGCCGAAGCCGGTCATGACCTCATCGGCGATCAGCGGCACGCCGGCGGCCTGGGTCGCGGCGCGCACGCGGCGCAGGAAGTCCTCGCCGTGCATGCGCATGCCGCCGGCGCCCTGGACTAGGGGTTCGAGCAGCACACCGGCGGCGCGCTCGCCCAGTTCGTCAAGGGCCCTTTCGACCGCACTTGCCTCCGCCGGAACGCGGCGCACGGCGAACAGCAGGTCGGCGAAGGAGAGGAAAAACGGGTTCGGGTCGCCCACCGCCATGGCGCCGAAGGTGTCCCCGTGGTATCCGCCCTCGAGCACCACGAAGGTGCGCCGCAGGGGTTCGCCCCGTTGGCTCCAGGCTTGCAGCACGATCTTGAGCGCGACCTCCACGGCGGTCGAACCGTCGTCGCTGTAGAACACGCGCTCGAGCCCTTGGGGTACGACGGACAAAAGCGCCTCGGCCAAGGCCACGGCGGGTTCGTGGGTTGCTCCCGCGAAGAGTACGTGGTCCAGGGTCCGCGCTTGGCGAGCGAGTGCTTCGAGCAGTTCCGGCTGCCCGTGTCCGTGCAAGCAGGTCCACCAGGAGCTGATCGCGTCGATCAACTCGCGTCCGTCGCTCAGGATCAGTTTGGCCCCGCGCGCGGCGGCCACCGGTAAGGGCGCGGGGTCCGATCCGTGCTGCGTGTAGGGGTGCCAGGTGACACGCGCATCCCGGGCGACCAGGTCGTGTGCTTTGCTCACGGAAGGTGTTCCTCAAGGACTTCACGAAGGCGGTCGATCAGCTCCTGCGCCGCGGGAGCCTGCGCAGAGACGGGGTCGAGCCAGGGCAGGGAAAGCACCGGAACGTGGGGCAATCGGCGCGCCAGGGTGCTTTCATTCGCCGGATGGTGTTCGCCCACGAGCACCAGGCAGGCGGGTGCCAAGTGGCGCGCGGCGAGGGCTTCCACCGTGAGCAGGGTGTGGTTCAAGGTGCCCAGTCCAGCGCGCGCCACGAGCAGCACACTGGGCCGCAGCTCGGCGATCCAATCCGCTTGGGTTCGATCGTCGGAGTAGGGCACGAGCAGTCCGCCGGCGAACTCCATGACCAGGCGCTGTTCCGGG
The DNA here is from genome assembly GCA_050480685.1 of Planctomycetaceae bacterium. Taxonomy (GTDB): domain Bacteria; phylum Planctomycetota; class UBA1135; order UBA1135; genus JBJHAV01. Next base: position 14,869 of record JBJHAV010000003.1, read on the forward strand.
TGATCCCGGCGCCAGGCTTCCAAGCGGGTCCCGAGTTCCCCATGGGGCAGCTCTTCGCCCGCGGCCGCGGCCGCGGTGTGCGGAGACGCGGGCAACGGATAGTGGCGCAGGGGTTCGGGCCAATCGCGGGCGAGTTCAGGCACGAGTCCGGCGACCGTGCGCGTGTCGCTCTCTTCGCCGGTCTGCACCGGCTTCCAGTAAGAAACCGGCCCCAGCCGAGCGCAGGCCGCCACGGCGAGAGCCGACACGACCGTTTTGCCGATGCCGGTGTCGGTGCCGATCACCGCCAAGGTGCGCTGCCCGAGGGTCTTCGGCTTGACGAGCGGGAGCGTGGCCAGAGCGGTCCTCTCGCGCGGCACCTGCGACAAGGCCGCCGCCAAGGCGCGAACCTCGGCGTCCGTGTTGTGCGCATGGGTGACGAGTCGCAGCCGCGATGCGCCAGCGGGCACCGTCGGGGGGCGCACGGGGCGCACGTCGAAACCGGCGGCGTTGAGGGCCCCGGCCGCGTCGATGGCGGCCGTTTCCGAACCGAGCACCAGCGGCACGATGGCGGCATCCGGTTCGGATGTGCCAAGCAGCTCGGCCAGCAGGCGCGCATGGCCGAGGACACGTGTTCGCTCGTCGTCGGCCGCGGCGGCCAGTTCGATCCCGGCGAAAAGGGCGGCGGCAACAGCAGGAGGCGGGGCCGTCGTGAACACGAATCCTCGCGCGCGCTGCACCAGGTGTTCGATCAGGCCGCCCGTGCCCGCGATCAGAGCGCCGCCGGCTCCCAGGGCCTTGCCCCCGGTCACGATCCGGGCGAGCAATCGGGCGCCCGCGCTGAGCCCTGCTTCGGCTACCGCACCCGCGCCCGCCGCTCCCAGAAGTCCCGCCGAGTGCGCTTCGTCCACGATCAACCAGGCGTCGTAGCGCACGCACAGATCGTGCAGGCCGATCAGATCCGGTCGATCGCCATCCATGCTGAAGATGCCTTCGGTGACGAGGAAACGCGTGCGTGCATGGCGAGCTGCACGAAGCTGCTGCTCGACCGATCCCAAGTCCCCGTGGGCGTGAATGAAGCGCCGGGCGCGCGCCAAACGGATCGCATCGATCCACGAGGCATGCACCAGCGCATCCGAGAGCACGGAATCGCCTGGGGACACGAGTGCGGCCAACAAACCGAGGTTCGCCTGGTAGCCGCTGGGGAAGAGCAGCGCATCCTCGGCCCCGAGCCAGCGGGCCGCTGCGACTTCCGCCCGTCCCTGCCAGGGCCCACCTCCGCCCAAGAGCCGCGCCGCGCGTCCCCCCGCGCCGTGTTCTTCCAGGGCTTCGCGGGCCGCGGCGACGACCCGCGGATCGCGCGCCAGACCGAGGTAGTCGTTCGAGCAGAAGTCGATGCCCGACGTGGGTTCCGGGCGCGTCCTCCAGCGGCCCAGGGCCTCGAGCTTGGCGCGTTCCTGGGCCAGGCGGGCGGAGAGGGGCTCCGCCACGATTTCAGCTTCCCCCGGCCGTGCGGACCGGGGTTCCCTGTTCCATCAGACCCAGTTTGGCGAGCAGGGCCGCATCGCTGCCGGGGCTCGGGTTCGGGGTCGTCAGCAACTCCTCGCCGACGAAGATCGAGTTGGCGCCGGCCAGGAAACACAGGGCCTGCGCGGCTTCATGCATCTCGGTGCGACCCGCCGAGAGCCGAATCACGCTCTTCGGCATCAGGATCCGCGCGGCGGCCACGGCGCGCACGATCTCGGTCCAGTCCAGCGGCGCCACGTCCGCCAGCGGCGTGCCTTCCACACGCACGAGCGCGTTGATGGGCACGGACTCGGGCTGCGGGTCGAGCACGGCCAGTTGCCAGAGCAATTCGGCGCGCGCCTCGACTCCTTCGCCCAGCCCCAGGATGCCGCCGGAGCAGACGTGGATGCCCGCCTGCCGAACCGCCGCCAGGGTCCCCAGACGGTCGTCGAGGGTGCGCGTGGTGACGATGTTGCCGTAGTGGCTGGCGCCGGTGTCGAGGTTGTGGTTGTAGTAGTCGAGCCCCGCTTCGCGCAGGCGTTCGGCCTGTTCGCCGCCGAGCATGCCCAGGGTCACGCAGGTTTCGAGCCCCAGGGCTTTGACTCCGCGCACCATTTCGAGCACGCGCTCGAATTCGGGGCCGTCCTTCACTTCGCGCCATGCGGCGCCCATGCAAAAACGGTCGGCGCCTTGGGCCTTCGCCTGCCGCGCGGTGGCGAGAACTTCATCGATCGGCTCCAGACGCTTGCGCTCCACCGGCGTGCTGTGGTGGGCGCTTTGGGAGCAGTAGGAACAGTCCTCGGGGCATCCCCCGGTCTTGATCGAGAGCAGTTGCGAGCACTGCATGCGCCGCGGGTCGTGGTGATCGCGGTGGACCCGAGCCGCGCGGTGGACGAGTTCGAGCAGGGGCTGGCGGAAGAGCTCATGCACTGCTTCCACACCGAGTTCGGTGCGGGCGGCGGATGCCGCGCCATTCCTTTCGGCCGGGGCGCAAACGGTTTGGTCGGCCTGATCCCGGAGGGACTCGGTGCGGGGGGGCGTGGGGCTCATGGGGTGTGCGGGGGCGCTTGGTCGCCGGGCGTCTCGGGGCGTATCCTACTGCCCCGCCAGGGGCCCCGCCCGGCTTTCCCCAAAGGGGCCGGACTCGCCCTTTCCCGCCCCTCGAACGCCCGTCCAGGCAAAACCGGCCCGAGCCCCATGTCCGCCGCCCGCCCGAACTACTGGGAATACATCCGCGTCGAGGAACTGCTTTCGCTCCAGGGGGGGCTGGAAGGGGAGGAAGCGCGGCTCAGCGACGACGAGGTCCTATTCATCGTCGTCCACCAGGTTTACGAACTCTGGTTCAAGCTCATCCTGCGCGAACTGTCGTCGATCCGCGACCTCTTCGACGCCGAACACGTGCGCGAGGCCGAGATGTCGGGCGCGGTCCAGCGCATGCGCCGCATCACCGTCATTCTGGGGCGTTGCGTCGATCACTTCGCGGTCATGGAGACGATGCCGACCCAGGCGTATCTCTCGTTCCGCGACAAGCTGTTCCCCGCCAGCGGTTTTCAAAGCGCCCAGATGCGCCAGATGGAGGTTTTGCTCGGTCTGGAGGAATCGGAGCGCATACCGCTGGGCTTCGAAGGCAGCTACCTCAAGGCGCTGGAGGGCGAGGGGGGCGCGGTTTCCCCGGCACTCGAGCGCGTGCGCCGGCAGTTGGCGGCCGGGCCTTCCCTCAAGGAGGCCCTGGAAAACTGGCTCCTGCGCACCCCGATCGACGGGGTGGGGGCCGGTGAGCAGGGGGCGGAGGAGGCTTTGGACCGCTTCATCGCCTCCTACCTCGCGGCCCACGCGGGCCAGGTGGACCAAACCGCCGAAGGGGCCCTGCGGCACACGGACGACGCGGCGGATCGCGAGCGCCTGGAGCGCCGCTTCGCCGCCGAGAAGCAGGCCCTGGTCGACTTCCTGGCCGGCGACGGCAGTGAGGCCGGGGCCCGCAGGCGCCGGGTGCGGGCCGCGCTGCTCTTCCTGCTCGCTTACCGGGAGCTGCCCCTTCTGGCCTGGCCGGCCACCCTGGTCGAGGCGCTGATCGAACTGGAGCAGGCCTTCACGGTTTTCCGCCAACGCCATGCGCGCATGGTCGAACGGGTCATCGGGCGGCGCACCGGCACGGGCGGCAGCGCGGGCGTCGATTACCTGGACCAGACGGCTTTGGAGTACCGGGTCTTCCGGGACCTTTGGGCCGTGCGCACGTTCCAGATCCGCCCCGAGGCCAATCCCAGCCTGGCGCGGGCGTCGTTCTACGGCTTCCGCAACGGCTGACCTCCGCCCCCGGAACTCCCAGGGAAGGGGGCACCCAGGCGCTTTCTCGGCCGGGTGGCCGCTTCTTTATTCTTTCTTTGCTCGGGTGGCATAGCATCGAAGGACCTACGCCATGGAAGAACAGCGCCCCGTGAGCAGACCTTCCTCCACACCCGGAGCGGGCCGTGGGACCGGCGCGCCGTCCTCCCAGGGGAACCCACCCCAGAAGGCCGGCGGCGCGACCAAGGACACGATCCTGATCATCGAGGACGATCCCGACATCGTCGAGCTCGTCCAGTACAACCTCGAGCGTGAGGGCTTCCGGGTCGTGACGGCCAATGACGGGGAGAGCGGGCTGCGCGAGGCGACGACGCGCAAACCCAACCTCGTGTTGCTCGATCTCATGCTGCCCGGGATCGACGGGCTCGAAGTCTGCCGGTTGCTGAAGCAGCGCGAGGACTCGGTGCCCTGCTCGGTCATCATGCTCACCGCCAAGGGCGAGGAGAGTGACGTGGTGCTCGGTTTGGAGATGGGCGCGGACGACTACGTTGCGAAACCCTTCAGCCCCAAGGAGTTGGTGGCCCGCGTGCGTGCGGTTTTGCGCCGGGCCAAGCGCAAGGGTCAAGGGGGCCAGGCCCGTCGGCTGGAGGTCAGCGAAGTCCTCTTGGACTCCGAGCGCCACGAGGTCTACGTGGGCGGCGAGTTGATCTACTTCACACGGGCGGAATTCCGCCTGCTTTGGACCCTGATGGAGCAGCCGGGGCGAGTTTTCACGCGCAACGAGCTCGTGGAGCGCATCACGGCCGGGGAGAGCTACATCCTGGATCGCAACGTGGATGTGCACGTGAGCTCGATCCGCAAGAAGCTCGGAGACCAGGGCCGTCTGGTTTCCACCGTGCGCGGAATCGGCTACAAGTGTCTGGATTGAATGCCCGTCCGTCCGCGGCCCCGGGGGCAGCGGAGAGCGGGAACTAGGACACGTTCGAGCCGAACGCACTGCCGTGCACGACCTACGCCGGGATCCGCGAGCCGCTTCCGAGGAACAACCGCCCGGGCCCAGGCCCTCGACGGATGTGCCGGTCCACCGGCGACGCGCCGAGCCGGCGCCGTCGCCGCAAGCGTTCGAACCGGTAGGGGCCCAGGGCAACGCCTTCCGATCGCGCTTCTTCTGGCGGCTGTACTCGACCTACGCGGGTGTCGTGCTGCTGACGGTCTTCGTCACCGGCGCGCTGCTTTTGGGTCAAGTTCAGCGTTCGCTGGTGAGCGAACTGGAGGGCGACTTGCTCCAGCGCGCAGCGCGTCTGGAGCCCTCCGTGCGCTCCTTGCTCGCACCGCCGCGGGAAGGCGCGCCGGCTCCCTCGGCCGACCCGGTGCGCTCCCTGGCGGAGCTCTTCGATGTCCGCTTGACCTTGCTCGATGGGCAAGGGCGTGTGCTGTCGGATTCCCACCGGCCCGACGCGCGGGGCATCGACGAGTCCCTTGTGGAGGAGATCGCCGGAGCGCTCGAACACGGTTCGGCTCGCAGCCGTCGGCGCAGCGCCTTGACCGGCGAAACGACGCTCTTCACGGCTCGCCGGCTGTCCGCGGCTCCCGGAGAGCCCGTGCACGTGTATCGCTTGGCGCGTTCCCTGCACGGAGTCGGCGAACAAATGGCCGCCTTGCGGGTTCGCTTGCTGCTCGGGGCGGCTTTGGGCGCCCTAGCGGCCCTGGCACTGGCTCTCTTCGTGGCCAGGCGCCTGACGACGCCGATCTCCGAGATGACGTTGGTCGCCGAAGGTCTACGCCGGGGGGAGTACGGTCGGCGCGTCGGTACCTCGCGCCCGGATGAGATCGGCTTGCTCGGCGACACGCTCAACCGACTGGGGGACGAGATCACGCGCCGCATCGCGACCATTTCCAACGACGATGCGCGTCTGCGCGCCATGCTTTCCGCGATGGTCGAAGGTGTGATCGCCGTCGACCACGAGGATCGGGTGGTCTTCGCCAACGAAGCCGCCGGAAGGATGTTGGGTGTCGCGCAGCGCTCCGCCATCGGCCGGCCCATGTGGCAACTGCTCAGGGCGCCGGAATTGGCGCGCCTGCTTGAAGAAGGGCACACCACCGGGCGCGTGGTGCGCAGGGAAGTTGTGTTGCAGCGCTCGGGCCGGGAAATCGTGCTGGAGGCCCACGTCAGTCGGTTTGACGGCGGAGACGCGAAGGGTCTCGTGATCGTGCTCCACGACGTCACCGAGCTGCGCCGCCTGGAGCGGGTGCGCCGCGACTTCGTGGCCAACGTGAGCCACGAGCTCAAGACGCCGTTGACTTCGATCAAGGGATACGTCGAAACCTTGCTCGACGGTGCGATCCGGGACGAGCGCAACAACGTGCGCTTCCTGGGCAAAATCGCCGTGCACGTGGAGCGCCTGGCGCACTTGGTCACGGACCTTTTGAGCTTGGCGCGCATCGAGTCCCAGGAGGCCGGCCTGCCCAGGCAACCGGTGGATCTGCGTCGTCTGGCGGCCCAGGCCGTGCGGCGCCACGAGGAGGCCCTGCGCCTCGGGGGCCTCGAAGGCCGCTTCTTGGCCGGGGAAGGCGACCTGACGGTGCTCGGTGACCCCGAAGCCATCACCCAGGTGCTCGACAACCTGCTGGACAACGCCATCAAGTACACGCCGGCGCCGGGTGCGGTCCGCGTCAGTCTGGCGCGGCGCGGCGCGGAGGCTGAAATCGAAGTTTCGGACACGGGATTGGGCATCCCCGAGGACGACCTGGAGCGCATCTTCGAGCGGTTCTATCGGGTCGACAAGGCGCGCTCACGCGAAATCGGTGGCACCGGTTTGGGATTGTCGATCGTCAAGCACCTGGTGCAGGCCATGCAGGGCAGCGTGAGTGTCGCCAGCCAACTCGGCCAAGGCAGCACCTTCACGGTCGCGCTTCCCCTCGTGCATCCCGAGGAAACCGAGGTCCCGGGCGGCAACGAACCGGCGACGGACTGAGGCGCGGCGCCGAAGCGCGCGCGAGTGGCGGCTTTGGGCTACCCCCGCGCCGATCAGAAGCGCCACTGGAAGCGCAAACCCCAACCGACCGCAGTTCCATCCAGGGCGTCGCCCGCGAGCACGACCCAATTGGCGCGCATGGCGAAGTTGGCGTTGGCGTACCAATTCACTCCCACGGTCCAGGACTGGAGGGTGCTGTCCACACCGGGCAGGTCCAGGTCGAGGCGCGAGTAGCGCAGCGCGGCTTCCCAAGCGCCCGTACCCGTACCGAAACCCCACCAGGGACTGTCGGGTATGGGGCGTTGGAGCACACCGCGGTGGTAGGGTCGCGACTCTCCCGAGAGCCCGTACACGACCTGGGCGTAGAGCCCGCGCGGGCGCGGATCATCGGAGTCGCTGCGCTCCACCTCGGCGGCTAGCAGTTCGGACTGGTAGGAGAGGGCGCCGTAGGTCCCGGCCACTTCCAGGGACGCCATGCGCATGGCACGGGCGTCATCGAGCGGTCCGCTGGAAAGCCAGGCACCGACTTCCGGCGATGCGCTCAGCTCGGGCCGCTTCACCTCCAGTTCGAGTCCCCGCACGCTGCGGTAGCTCGCGGCGGCGCCGATGTGCAGCAACTCCTGCACTTCGGGCACGTTGTGAACCGCCCAGGCGATGCGTCCCGTCCAAGCGTAGCGCCCGTCGCCCACGGCATCACTCCCGTCGGCTGTGGTTTCGGCATGGAACAGGCCCGTGCTCAGGAACAGGCGCGAGTCGGCCGCGGGTCCCGACCAAGCCAATCCGAGGCTGCGTCCGGGGGCAAGCGCGTCGGTCAGGTTGCGCTCCAGGAACGTCGTGTCGGCCGCGGCGGTGAGCTGGTCCATACCGAACGGCTCGCGGAACTGGCCGAGGGTGAAGCGACCCTCGGGGAGCAGCGCCGGGGTCTCCAGGAACGCATCGCGGAAGGCGACCTGGGCGTCGGCGAACTCGAGTTGCAAGCGCATGCGCAGCCAGCTCTCCGGCATGCCGTCCACGAAGAGCCGCATGTTGCGGAAGGCGATGCCGTCGGCGTCGGCCTCCGGACCGAGGGCGTCGGTGATGCCCGAAGGAGCCTGAATCCAGGTGCCATCCAGTTGCGCCAGCCCGCCGATCTGCCAGCGGCGGGACCCATCGCCGATCGCGAAGCGCAGCTCCCGATCCCAGTGGGTGCGTACCTCGGCGGATTCGATCTGGGCGGGTTGCCCTTCGCCGGAGGGCTGCACACCGCCGCCGCCGAGGGCCGCGGCCGCGGAGCCGTGCAGCAAGAGGAGCGCGGCGGCGCCCATTCGTTCGCGCCCGCGGCGGGGGAATCTGAGAGTCGGCCTCATCCGCCGCCAGGATCGGGTGCGACGGGGTCCCGGGCAAGCCTATCCCCTGTGGGAAAGTGAGACGGCCCACCCGCGTCAGCGGATGGGCCGTCGTAGGCGGGGGCCGTCCTGGCCGCCCGCGAGGATTTGCGCCGGCCAGCGGCCGGGCTCAGAAGGTCACTTGGAAACGAACCCCGAAGGCCTCGCCCTGGTCGCCGTTCAGGTCGCCGTAGGCGTCCAGGGTGGCCAGGATGTAGTTGGTCTTGAGCACCACGTTCTGGGTCAAGTACCAGTTGGCGCCGAAGGAAACCACGCTCATCTCGCGGTTGTCCGCGATATCGGAGAAGTCGAGCTGCGAGTACCTGGCGGCCAACTCGATCGCTCCCGTGCCGTTGCCGATCCCCTGGAACGGGCTGTTCGGCCGGGGACGCGAGATGATGCCGTCCCGGTAGACGCGGGACTCGCCCGTGAGGGTGTAGGTGCCCTGCACGTACCAACCGCTCAAGGTCGGGTCATCGGCGGAATCGCTGTCCACCCGGGCCTGCAAAAACTCGGCCTGCAAGGAAGCGGGCCCCCAAATCCCCGCCAACTCGGCCCCGAGCAGGGTTACACCGTCGGCGTCCGCCAAGGTACCCGTCGAGAGCCAATTGCCCACGGTGCGGGCTTCGGGCCGCGTCGCCGCGGAATAGCCGTCCACCGCTCGCAGGGACCCGCTCGCACCCACGTGCACGACTTGTTTGCCGCCGTCCTTGTGGATCGGCGCCCAGGTCAAACGACCGGTCAGGGCGTAGCGCCCGTCACCGACGCCGTTGCCGCTGTTCGGGTTGCTCTCCGCGTGGAACACACCCACGGCCCAGGTCAGGGGCATGTCGCCGGCGACCGAGCCGGCCAGGCCGAGTCCGGTGCTGCGATCCGGGTTGAAGGCCGACACCGGCGCGGAACGCTCCAGGAAGGTGATGTCGTTGGAGCCGGAGGACCACTCCAGGCTGAAGGGCTCCTTGAACTGACCCACCGTGAGGGTGGCGCCGACGAAGTCCTTGAGCTGCAGGTAGACGTCCCGGAATCCGACGGCCGCGCCGGCAAAGTCCAGCTCGGCCTTGAAGGCGAAGGCCTCGCCCAAATCGCCGCGCAGGTACAGCCGGCCGCGCCGAATCTCGAAGCGGTCGCTGGTATCGACCCCGGCGGTGGCCGGGTCCGGGTCCGGTTGAGGGAAGCCGAACTTGACGTCGTCGTCGGCCGTCACCCACGTCGCATCCACATGCACCCGTCCCCCCAGACGGTACCGGTAGAGCTTGTCGGTGGTTTCGAAGCGCAGGTCGCCGTTCCAAAACACGCGCATGTCGGTGCTGGAAACGGGGACGGCGGCCGTGGGCGCCGCCGCGATGGGAGCGGGTGTTTCCGTGGCTTCGGAGCCCGGATTCGCCGCGCAGATGCCGCCGAGCCCGATCAGGGCAGCGGCGCGGATAGGGAGTTTGGACATGTCTCAGAACGTTCGTGGTTTGGGAAAGAGGGCCTTGCACTGGGCCGGGCCCCTCCGGATGGCGCACGCCGCCATTGCCTCTTGATGGCTTCTTTACACGCGTGGGGTTGTCCAAGTCCAGCGTGCGCGTCCAAAACGCGAGCGACCCACTCGCCGACGCGAGTGGGTCGCAGGGTCGGCGCAAGGGAACGCCGGAGTGCGTGGAGTTCCCAGGTCCGCAATGGAGCCCTTACGCGAGTGGGTGGCCCCGCAGGGCCGTCGGTTCGGCCCGACCCTCCCGAGCAAACGACCGATCCCCTGGTCGCCCGCCGGAAGAGCCCGGCCCGAATCGCCCGCTCGGGCGTCAGGCTCGAGCCGTCGCAACCGTCAGAAGGTCACTTGGAAGCGCAGCGCCAGGGCCTCGCCCTGATCGCCGTTCAGGTCGCCGTAGGCGTCCAAGGTGGCCAGCATGTAGTTGGCCTTCAGCACGACGTTCTGGGTCAGATACCAGTTCGCACCGAAGGAGAGCACGGACATTTCCAGGTCGTCGGCGACGTCCGAGTAGTCCAGCATCGAATAGCGCGCGACGAGCTCGACGGCGCCCGTGCCGTTGCCGAAACCCTGAAAGGGGCTATTCGGGCGCGGGCGGCGGAACGCGCCGTTGCGGTACGAGCGCGACTCGCCGGTGAGGAAGTAGCTGCCGTAGACGTACCAGCCCCGCAGGGTCGGGTCGTCGGCCCCGTCGCTGTCGATCGCCGCCTGGATGTACTCCGCTTGCAAGGAAGCAGGGCCCCAGACACCGGCGAGTTCACCGCCAAGCAGCATCACGCTGTCAGCGTCGCCGATGGAGCCGGTGGAGATCCAGTTGCCGACGGTCCGTGCTTCCGGACGGGCGGCAGAGCTGTAGCCGTCCACGCTGCGCATGGAAGCCGCGGCACCCACGTGCACGAGTTTTTTGCCGCCGTCCTGGAAGATCGGAGCCCATGCCACACGACCGGTCAGGGCGTATTGGCCGTCACCGACCGCGTTTCCGCTGTTGGAGTTCGTGTTCGAGTGGAACACACCCACGGCCCAGGCCAGGGGCATGTCGCCGGCGACGTTGCCGTTCAACCCGATACCGACGCTGCGGCTCGGAGAGAAGGCCGATACCGGCGCGGAGCGCTCGATGAAGGAAATGTCGTTGGAGCTGGTCAGCTCTTCGAGGCTGAACGGTTCCTTGAACTGGCCGATGGTCAGGGTGGCTCCGAGCACATCCTTCATCTGAAGGTAGACGTCCCGGAAACCGACCGCGGCGCCGCCGAAGTCGTACTGGGCCTTGAAGGCGAAGGTCTCGCCCAGATCGCCCTGCAGGTAGAGGCGCGCACGGCGGAAGTCGACTTTGTCGCGGGTGTCGACACCGGGCGTGGCGGCGTCGGGGTTTGGCTGCGGAAAGCCGAACTTCACGTCGTCGTCGGCTGTTACCCAGGTGGCGTCCAGATGGATGCGACCACCGAGGCGGTAGCTGTACATCTTGTCCGCGGTCTCGAAGCGCAGATCGCCGTTCCAGAACACACGCATATCGGTGCTGGAGACGGGCACGCTGGCGACGGGCGCGGCGGCGATCGGAGCCGGGGCTTCAGCGGCTTCCGTGCCGCCGAAGGCAAAAGCCGGACCGGTGAGAAGGAGCAAGCCGAAGCCGGCTCGAGTGTGAATCTGCATGGGTGGTTGATCCCTTCTTGAGAGCTGGAAAGGGGACGTGAGGCCGGGACGATAAATCGATGGTCCCGGGAGCGCCCAAACAGGTTCCCGTCAACCTTTGTTCAAGCGATCGTCAAGTCGATCGTCCGGGTGCCAGTGCAGTCGAGGCCGGGGGGGCGCGCGCGGCGGTGGTGGATGAAGATCCGTCGATGGTGAGCCCATGCCGACAGGTCCGCTGCGGAGCGCAGACGTCGGGCGCATAGGAGTTCGGATTGAGGGGGGCCGGGCAGGGGGAGCAGCCCTCCGCATCGGCTTTAAGTGATCTTTATGGGGGGCTGATGGGCACTTCACCTCGGGAGCATCCAATCCTGTTCAAGGATGCCACCCCGGCCAGGGCGTGGGCGGCTCCCCACCAGCGCTCCAGCTCAAGGCTGTCGCTAGAATCCCGATCCCTGGCGCCATCCAACCCCGACCCAGAACCCGATGTTCACCAACTTTCTGCGCGCGGCCACCCTCGTCGGCGTGCTCGCCGCCCCCGCCGCTCTCGCCCAGGGTGTGGAAGTCGACCCGCGCCTGCCCGAGTACAAGCCCGTTCAGGGCATCTCCGGCAGCATCAAGAGTGTCGGTTCCGACTCCATGAACAACCTCATGACCCTCTGGGCCGAGGGCTTCCTGAGCTTCTACCCGAACGTCCCGATCGAGATCGAAGGCAAAGGGTCCTCGACCGCTCCGCCGGCCCTGATCGCCGGCACCGCGAGCTTCGGCCCCATGAGCCGTGAGATGCGCGGCCGGGAGATCGACGACTTCGAGCGTCGCTACGGCTACAAGCCGACCGCCCTGCGCTCCAGCATCGACATGCTGGCGGTCTATGTGCACAAGGACAACCCGATCCGCGGCATGAACCTCCAGCAGCTCGACGCGGTCTTCTCCAAGACCCGCCGCGGCGGCTTCCGCGAGGACATCCGCACCTGGGGGCAGCTCGGCCTGACCGGCGAGTGGGCCAACCAGCCGATCTCCATCTACGGCCGCAACGCCGCTTCCGGCACCTACGGCTTCTTCAAGGAAATCGCCCTCTTCGGCGGCGACTACAAGGATGAAGTGAAGGAGCAGCCGGGGTCGTCGGCGGTGGTCCAAGGTGTCGCCAGCGACCGCTTCGCGATCGGCTACTCCGGCATCGGATACCGCACCGCTGACGTGCGCCCCGTGCCGCTCGCCATCGAGGGCAATGAGTACGTCGAAGCCGAGGCGCAGAACGCTTACAGCGGCGACTACCCCCTGGGCCGGTTCCTGTACGTCTACATCAACCACCGCCCGGGCACCCAGCTCGATCCGCTGCGCCGCGAGTTCGTGCGCTACATGTTCAGCCGCCAGGGGCAGCTCGACGTCCTGCGGGACGGCTACTACCCGATCACGGCCACCATCGCTAACGAAGATTTGGCGATGCTCGGCATTCCGACCGGGTCGAACTGATCCCAGCGAGACTCCCGTGCGGCCCCGCCCGAACCAGGGTGGGGCCGCACCACGTCCACAACGGCCCCCCCAATGACGCAGAAGTCCTTCACCGGTCGCGCGCGTAGGCGCACTACCTCGAAGGCGGTCCGCTACGCGGATCGCGTGGCTCGGACGGTCATCACCGCGGGGGGAATCGGCACGATTTTGGCCGTTTCTCTGGTCTGCTTCTTCTTGGTCTACGTGGTGATTCCCCTGTTCCAGGGCAATCGCATCACGGACTGGAGGATGGTTCAGGTCGAGGCGGCAGCGCTCTCCGAGCCTCCCCTGGAGATGGCCGCGGACGAGTACGGTCTGATGGCCTGGGCGCTGCTGCCGAGCGGGCAGGTCGTCGTCCTGAGCCTCAAGGACGGAAGCGAGCTCGAACGGCGCCAGCTCTTCGAGCCGGGTCAAATGCGAGCCGTCAGTTTCGGAGCCGCCGGAGGCTTCGGGGCTTCGGGGGGCGACTTGGCGGTCGCGCTCGCGGACGGCTCCGTACAGTTCGGTAGCCTCAGTTTTTCTCCGCGCTTTGTGCCGAGGGAGGAGATCCCCGCCGAGCTGCGCCAACTCGCGGAAGGCGAGGTGGTGCGCTTCGAGGACGGGCTACTGGAGCGCACGCCAGAGGGGCAGTTTCGACTGCAGCGCTTGATCTCGCGCTTCGAGGACCCGATCCCCCTCGACGATCCGTCCCCGGGCAAGCTGATCGACTTCAGCCTTCGCCCGGAGGGACCCGTGATCGTGATGATCACGGAGGATGGCCGCGTGCGCTACAAACGCGTCAGCACCCGCCGCAACATCATGACCGGCGAAGTTCGCCGGACTCTGCGTGGGTCGGACTTCACCCCCGATCCGCACCCGGAGGGGCTGCTGCCTTCCGAGCTCTTGCTCTCCGGAGTCGCCGACACGCTTTTCCTGGTGTGGCCGGACGGGAGCATGCGCCGGTACGACACGCGGGATCCTGATGAGATCATGCGCGCGGAGTCCCTGGACTTGCTGGAGGGAGAGCGCGCATCGATCAGCGTGATGCGCTCCCAGATCGGCAAGTCGACGATCCTGATCGGCGATACGGCTGGCCACCTGGCCGCTTGGTTTCGCACCCGCCCGGAAGGCGTGGAGACCGTCGACGGCGTCACCCTGGTGCGCGCGCACGAGCTCCCGATGGCCACACAAGCGCCGGTCACCGCCATCGCCACCTCGGTGCGCGATCGCCGGATCGCCGCGGGTTTCGAGGACGGCAAGGTCGGTCTCTACCACGTCACCAGCCGGCAACTTCTCGACGTGGGGCAGGTGCCCGATGGGGCTCCCATCCAGGCTTTGGCCCTGACTCCGAAGGACGACAAGTTGGTGGCCGTCGCCGGGGGCAACTTGCACATGTGGCGCGTCGACGCGCCGCACCCGGAAAGCACCATCCAGACCATGTTCGGCAGGGTCTGGTACGAGGGATATGCCGAACCGAGGCACGTTTGGCAGTCCTCGAGCGGAACCGACGACTTCGAGCCCAAGTACGGGCTCGTGCCCCTGGTATTCGGCACGATCAAGGCCACTTTCTACTCGATGCTGATCGGTGTGCCGCTGGCGCTCTTGGCCGCCATTTACACCAGCGAGTTCATGCACCGCCGGCGCAAGGCCAAGATCAAGCCGACCATCGAAATGATGGCGTCCTTACCCAGTGTGGTGCTCGGCTTCGTGGCGGCACTGGTGATCGCGCCGTTCGTCGAGGACATCGTGCCTCAGATTCTGTGCCTCTTCTTCACCATCCCCTTCACCGTGCTTCTGGGAGCCTACCTCTGGCAGTTGCTGCCCGAGCGAACCGCAGCCCGGTACGGCGACTGGAGGCTGGCAGCCGTGCTCCTGATGTTGCCGCTCGGTGTGTACTCGGCGATCCTCATGGGGCCGCTGTTCGAGCGCGTCTTCTTCTGGATCGAAACGGAAGAAGGCCCGGTTGGTGATATCCGAGGCTGGTTGGCCGGGCGGCCCGGCGCTTCAGCGACCGGCGGCTGGATGTTGGCGATGCTGCCGCTCAGCGCCATCGCGGTGGGGATCCTTTCGAGCCGCCTGGTCACGCCGTGGCTGCGGACCGCCTCGGAGAATTGGTCGCGCACCCAACTGGCGGTCATCGACCTGGGCAAGTTCCTGGTGTGCGCGGTTGCGACGCTGGTGGTCGCCTACCTGCTTTCGGCTCTCGTCGCGCAGGTGCTGTTCGACCCACGGGAGTCCTTCCTGGGTACCTACAGCCAGCGCAATGCCTTGGTGGTCGGCTTCGTGATGGGGTTCGCCGTCATCCCGATCATCTACACGATCTCCGAAGATGCGCTTTCGGCGGTCCCGGAACAGCTCCGCGCAGCCTCCCTGGGCGCTGGCGCGACGCCCTGGCAGACCGCGGCCAGGATCGTCATCCCGACCGCCATGAGCGGCATTTTCTCCGCTGTCATGATCGGTTTCGGCCGGGCCGTGGGCGAGACCATGATCGTGCTGATGGCCGCCGGCAATACGCCCGTGCTGGATTGGAACATCTTCAACGGCTTCCGCACGCTCTCCGCGAACATCGCCGTGGAGCTGCCTGAAGCTGCGATCCATTCGACGCACTACCGGATGCTGTTCCTGGCCGCGCTGACCCTGTTCGCCATGACCTTCGTGCTCAACACCGTGGCCGAAGCCGTGCGGTTGAGGTTCCGCAAGCGCGCCTACCAGCTCTGAGCCTGCCATGAATCCCATCGCCGCTCCCCCCAGCAAGGCTTCGGACCCGAAGCCCGCCAGCCCGGCTCCCGGCAGAGGCGCCCGGCGGCGCCGCACCCGCGGCCCGGCTTCGATGTTGGCCCAGGGCCAACCGATGATCTGGCTCACGGGCGGAGGGCTCGGCATCTGCCTGGTCATGATCATCGGGCTCTTGACCCTGATTTTTCTCCAGGGCTTCCTGACCTTCTGGCCGAAGCCGCTCGTGCGGGTCAGCACCCTCGACGGAACGGAGTTCGTCGGTGAGGTCACTCGCCGCGACGACTTCCGCCCCGGCGACTTCGCCTTCGCACGTGTTCCGGCCGAGCACCGTGAACGAATCCAGGCCGAGGTCGAGGCCCTGGGAGGTGAAGCCACCCGCCGGCTGTTCCGCACGGGCAACTACGAGCTGACCAACGATCACTTCAACTGGGTCACTGATTTCGAGGTGACCGAGGAGCGACTCCCCGAGTGGGGCGTTGTCGTCGAACGGCAGTCGTGGGGGCGCTTTTACGGCGAACCCGTGGCCTTCATCGTGGACGGTGAGGTGGTCGCGGATAGCCCGGAGGCCGCCTGGCAGCGATTCGTGCGCCACCACCCCGAGGTGCGTGATCGCTGGAGCGAACGCCGCGCGCTCGAGATCCGGGACATCGGACGCATCAATCACCGCCAGGAACGCGACCGCTTGGCCGCGCGTGCCGCCGAGCTGCGCCATGGTGCCGACTCACCCCGCGCCCTGGCCGCCACAGAATCTTACGAATCGACCAAGCGCGAGGCCGAAGCGGAGTTCATGCGCTTGCGCGAGCGCATCACCGCCCTCAACACGGAAAACGCGCGCTACCGCGTCCGGATGCAGATCGCGGACGGCCGTGAGGTCGAACTGGGTCTGGCCGACATCGTGCGCGCCTACCCCGCCAATCAGCTCTCCTGGACCGAGAAGCTGCGCATCTATCTCTCCCGTTGGTGGGAGTTCCTGACCGACGATCCGCGCGAAGCGAACAGCGAGGGCGGTGTATTCCCCGCCATCTTCGGCACGGTCATGATGACTTTGATCATGTCCGTCGCGGTTGTGCCCTTTGGTGTGCTCGCGGCCCTTTACCTGCGCGAGTACGCGAAGGCCGGTCCGATGATCAGCGCCGTGCGCATCGCCGTGAACAACCTGGCGGGTGTGCCGAGCATCGTCTTCGGAGTTTTCGGCCTCGGGTTCTTCTGCTACGTGGTCGGCGGGGGCATCGACCAGTGGCTCTTTAGCGCCAAGCTGCCGAGTCCGACGTTCGGCACCGGCGGCATCCTCTGGGCGTCCTTGACTCTGGCGTTGTTGACGCTGCCCGTGGTGATCGTTGCCACGGAAGAGGCCCTGGCGGCCGTACCGCGCTCGATGCGCGAGGGTTCGTACGCCTGCGGGGCGAGCACCTGGCAGACCATCCGCCGCATCGTTCTTCCGCGGGCGATGCCGGGCATCATGACGGGAGCGATCCTGGCCATGGCCCGCGGCGCGGGTGAAGTGGCTCCGCTGATGCTGGTCGGAGCCGTCAAACTCGCTCCGGAACTGCCTTTCGACGGGCACTTCCCCTACTTCCACCTAGAGCGAAGCTTCATGCACTTGGGCTTCCACATCTTCGACTTGGGTTTCCAGAGCCAGAACTCGGAAGCGGCCAAGCCGATGGTGTTCACGACCACGTTGCTGCTCGTCGTGATCATCGCCTTCCTCAACATCACGGCGATCCTGCTGCGCAACCGCCTGCGCCGGCGCTTCGTCTCCAACCAGTTCTGATTCGGTGACCTCCATGAGCCAATCCAACCTGACGACGACGCCCGTCGGCGAGGCCCCCAAGTCTCCGGCCGTTTTGCGCCAAGAGGCGGAGAACCGCCTGGCCGGTTTGTTGACCCGGGCTGACCACGCCACCGTCACCCACGATGCCCTGCGCGCGGAACAGCCTGTGCTCGACGTGCGCGACTTCTGCCTCTGGTACGGCACGGCCCAAGCGCTGCACGACATCAACATGATCATCCCGCAAGGGAAGGTCACGGCCCTCGTGGGGCCCTCGGGCTGCGGCAAGTCGACCTTGCTGCGTTCGGTCAACCGCCTGAATGACCTGATCGATACCGTTCGAACGGGCGGCGAAATGCTGCTCAACGGCGACCCGATCTACAGCAAGTCGGTGGACGTGATCGAACTGCGCAAGCGCATGGGCATGGTGTTCCAGAAGTCGAACCCGTTCCCGATGAGCATCTTCGAGAACGTCATCTACGCCCTGCGCATCGACGGCGAGCGCAATAAGTCCGTGCTGGAGGAGGTTTGCGAGCGTTCCCTGCGCGGCGCAGCCCTTTGGGACGAAGTCAAGGACCGCCTGCACGACAGCGCGCTCGGCCTTTCGGGCGGGCAGCAGCAACGCCTCTGCATCGCGCGGGCGATCGCCGCCGAGCCGGAGGTGCTGCTCATGGATGAGCCCTGCTCGGCCCTGGACCCGATCGCCACCGCCAAGATCGAGGACCTGATTCAGGACCTGAAGGGTCACTACACCGTGCTGATCGTGACCCACAACATGCAGCAGGCGTCACGCACCAGCGATTACACCGCATTCATGTACCTGGGCCGCCTGATCGAGTACGGGCCGACCGAGGACATCTTCCTGCACCCCCACCTCAAGGAGACCGAGGACTACGTCACCGGTCGCTTCGGCTGAGCTAATTCTTCGGCAAGCACAACGAAACCCAGAGAGGTCGGAAGAAATCCCG
>JBJHAV010000003.1:33021-45482 GCA_050480685.1 Planctomycetaceae bacterium
GCCCCGCCGCCGCATCCCTCCGTGGCCTCAAGGGCCGCCACCCAGCCGCAACGGCATCGGAAAGCAGCCGTGCGCAGCACCCTTCGCACCCTGAGCAATCAAACCGCCGCCTCCCCGCGTAGCCATCGAAACCCATGAAAGCACTCAGCACAGCGTTGCTCCTCGCCTTCCTCTCCACGGGTTGCGGCGCCCTCGAGCGCCAAGACACCCACAGCGCTGGAGCCAAGGGCGCGGCCCCGACCGCGCTGGAGGCGAAGCAGACCGTCACCGGTCACGACCGCCCCGGATACGTCACCTACGAGGTCGGCGGCAGGCTGTGGGTCTTCCGCGAGGACAGCAGGGACCTGGAGGCCTTCCGCAAGCAAGGTGAACCGGCCAAGAGTGTGACCCTGCCCGGTCAAGGCCCGGGTGGCATCAGCCTGCGTGGCACGGATCGCGAGACCCTGGACGCGTACCTGCTCGCCAAGCCCGGCTTCGCCGCCGCGCTGGAGGGCGAACGCCTGTGGGTGTTCCCCGCCGGCTGCGATTCCTGGAAGGACTTTTTGAAGAACGGCCCTCCGGCGAAGAGCGTGACGCGCGTCGGTCAGGGCCCCGGAGGTCGTTCCATTCGCGCTGCCGACCTGGAGACCATCCAGGCCTACATGGCGGCGCGTCCGGGCTTCGAAACGGTCATCCGCGGCGGGCGCATCTGGGTCTCCCGGGCTGGATCCAAGGATTGGGCCGACTACCAAGAGCGCGGCGAACCCGCCCGCAGCATCACCCGCGTGGGTGTCGGTCCGATGGGGCTGTCCGTCCGGGCGAGCGACATCGAGACCATCGAAGCCTACCTGCACGCCCTCGAAGGGTTTGAGGTTGCCGTGCGCGACGGTCGTCTGTGGGTTTTCCGGGCCGGTTCGAGCGACTGGGCCAGCTACCTGGCGGACGGCGAACCCGCCAAGAGCGTGACCCGCGTCGGCCAAGGGCCCGGGGGCCGCACGATCCGTGCCGTGGATGGAGAAACCATCGACGCCTACATGGCCGCCTGGAGGCGAGCCCACCCCGCCGAGGGGGAAGGCCACGTGGGACTCGGCACGGACGTGTCGACGACTCCCGCTGCTGCTTCGCGCACTCTGCCGGTCGGTCCGGCCGACAAGCCGGGATTTGTGACCTTCCACAAGGACGGGCGGCTTTGGATCTTCGCGGACGACGCTCCCGAGGCCTATGACATGGTGGCTGGCAAGGAGCCCGTGCATTCGGTCACGAAGGTCACCCCGTCGGGCACGTTCCGGGCCCTCGATGCGGACACCATCCTCGCCTACGCCGCCCAGCGCCCGGGCTTCGACACGGTGATCGTCGACGGTCGCATCTGGGTCTTCCGCAAGGGCGCACCCGAGGCCGAGGCCCTGCGCGGCGGAGCCACACCCTCGGCGCGCCGGGTCGTGCGCGTGGGCGCGGGCCCCCTGGGCGCGACCGTCATGGCCCTCGACACCCCTGAGCTGGAGGAATACCTGGCCTGGCGGCCCGGTTTTGTCGTCCGCCACAGGGACAACGTGCGCTGGATTTTCCCCGAGGGCTGCCCCGAACTGGCCGCCTACGACACCAAGGGGCCGTCCGCGCGCAGCGTGACGCGTGTGGTGCCCGGCGGCAGCCTGCGGGCGGTCGATGCCGAGGTGCTCGACGCCTACAGCGTGACCGTGGAGGGCTTTGCCTCGTTCCTGCGGGACGGGCGCATCTACGTCTTCACCCACGGGTCCGGCGACCACGTGGAGTTCCTCCAGAACGGTCCCTCCGCCAAGGACTACCGCCGGGTGGGCGCGGGCCCCGGGGGCCGCACCGTGATCGGCCCGGACGAACGGGTCGTCCAGCGCTACCTGGCCGCGGTCCGGTGAGGGCTGCCCCCCTCAGGGGGCTTCGACTCCGGGCCGACCACCGTTGGGCCCGGTTTCATGGATGGGCGGGGCCGCATCCCCCTGGGGGTGCGGCCCCCCACGTTTCAGGGACCACCCGGGGAAGGACAGCCCCTCCCCTCGGTTAGGATCGAAGCACGATGGCGCAGCACCTTCAACACGACCTGGAACGTCTCGAAAAGCAATTGCTCTACCTGGCCGCTCAGGTGGAGGACGCCGTGCGCAAGGCGGTCCACGCGGTGCTCGACCGCAAGCAGGACGTGGCGCTCGACGTCATCGCCGGGGACCACCAGATCGATCGCCGGGAGGTCGAGCTCGAAGAGGATTGCCTCAAAATTCTCGCGCTCCACCAGCCGGTCGCCGCGGACCTGCGTTTCATCACCGCTTGCCTCAAGATCGACAACGATCTCGAGCGGATCGGCGATTTGGCCGTCAACATTGCCGAGCGCGCGGCTTTCTTGACCACGGTTCGCCCGTTCCCGGTGCCGCACCAGCTCAAGGCCCTCATGGAGGAAGCCATGCGTATGCTGCGCGAGAGCCTGGATGCCTTCGTCAATGGCGACGTGGATGCGGCTCGGCGCATCTGCCGCGAGGACGAGGAGGTCGATCGCCTGCACCGCGAGATCGTGCGCGAGTTGATCAAGTCCATGGAGAGCGATTCGGAGAGCGTCGAGCCGGGCATGCAGATGTTCTCCGTCTCGAAAAACCTCGAACGGATCGCCGACCACGCCACGAACATCTCCGAGGACGTGATCTACATGGTCGAGGGCGAAATCGTGCGCCACGCCTTGCACACGCACGTGCCTCGGGCGAAGCGTTGACGCCTGCGGGAGCCGGTGCAGGAAGGCCTGTCCCCGCCCTCCGGCGAGCCATGGGCTTCCTCTTCACACTCGCCGCCGTGTACGCGGCCCTTTGCGGCGCGGCGTTCCTGTTGCAGGAGCGCCTGGTCTACGTGCGCGGTTTTGCCAGCGACCTGGTCCCCGGGGATGTGGGTTTGGTCGGCGAAGAAGTCTGGCTCGTGGCCGAGGACGGCGTTCGCCTGCACGCCTGGTTCCTGCCGGGGGACCCGGAGGCCGGGGCGGTGCTCTTCCACCACGGCAACGCGGGCGATGTCGGCGGTCGACTGCCCAGGGCCAGGCACCTGGTGCAGGCGGGCTTCTCCGTGCTGCTCTACGACTACCGCGGCTACGGCGCTTCCCAAGGGAGCCCGAGCGAGCGCGGCACCTACCTGGACGGCGAGGCCGCCTGGCGGCATCTGGTGCAAGAGCGCGGCTTTGCGCCCGCGCGGATCGCACACTTCGGCGAATCCTTGGGCAGTGGGGTCGCCATCGAACTCGCCGCGAGGCGCGAAGCGGGAGCGCTGGTCGTGGAGAGCGGTTTCGACTCGCTGGTGCACGTCGCGCGCGGCGTGTTGCCGTTCGTTCCGTCCGGCTTGCTGCTGCGCCATCGCTACGAAAACGCGTCCAAAGTGGACCGCATACGGGCGCCCTTGCTCATCGCGCACTCTCCCGCGGACGAAGTGGTGCCCTATGCCCGGGGGCGAGCCCTCTACGAAGCCGCCGGCCCGCGCGCCGTTTGGCACGATTTGGGCGGCAGGCACAACGAGGGCGGTTTGCTGCGCACCAGCGAGGATCGCGAGGTGCTGCTGGGTTTCCTGCGGGACGCCTTGCGTTAGCCGCGCCAGCCGCAGCCGGTCGCCAGAGTCAGCGCGGGGTGGGGTCCAGGTGTCCCAAGCCGGAATCCCCCATGGCCACGCCGCCCGCGGGGAAGTATTCCTTCCAGCGGCGACCGACGAGCGACGCCGTGTCTTCATCGCAGAAGAGCTCTTCGGGGTACCAGGGTTTCATGCGCGCATCGATCGCGATGGGCGGTGTCATCGCCGCGTGGTGGTGGACGTGCTCCACCTGGGCCGGATGCACATCGGCGGCGGGATCAAAACGCGTGAAGGTCGTCCACAGGAAGTTGTTCGAGCTGGCGGCGGCCCGCTTTGCGTCGTCGGTGACGACGATCAAGGGCCAGTCCGCGAAGGCGGGGTCACCGGCGATTTGTTTGGGCGCGTCGGGGGCTTGCTCGAAGTTTTCCGCTTCCACCACGAGCACACCCGGGCAAAACACCTGCACGTCCCGCACCCTGCGCCCCGGTGTGCCCACAAAGTGGGTCGGCAGCGTGCGGATCGGCTCGCCGATCCCGAGCAGCACGCCCTTGCTGCCCTCGTTGATGCGCGGACCGGCGTAGTCGAGCGAATCCATCGAGAGATTGGCGAACAGGAAGAGATCGCGCCGGAAATCGGCGCGTTCCAACACACACGTGAGCAGTGCCTTGAAGTCGCGCAGGTCCACGGACCGGTCCGTGAGCAGGAGGAACTTCGTCAAGGAGAGCTGGCCTTCGCCCAGGATGCGGAAGGCGCTGGACATCGCTTCGCGGCGATAGCGTTCTCGCACCACGGCCGCGGAAAGCGAGTGGTAGCCGGTCTCTCCGTAACTCCACAGGTCGCGCACCGCCGGCATGACCAGGGGGAAAAGCGGGGAGAGCAACTCCTGCAGGAAGTCGCCGAGAAAAAAGTCCTCCTGGCGCGGTTTGCCCACCACCGTCGCGGGGAAAATGGCATCGCGCCGGTGCAGCAAGTGGCTGACTTCCAGCAGAGGGTAGTCGTGCACCTCCGAGTAGTAGCCGTAGTGATCCCCGAAGGGGCCCTCGGGCCTGCGGGCACCGGGGCGGACACGACCGACGATGGCGAACTCGGCTTCGGCGATCAGCGGCAGCGGTGTCGACCCGTGGCGCGCCAGGGGCAGCCGTTTGCCGAGGGCCAGGCTGGCGAGCAGCAGTTCCGGCACGTTCTCGGGCAAGGGGGCGATGGCCCCGAGGGTGGCGGCGGGGGGACCGCCCACGTGCACGACCACTGGAAGGTCGCGCCCGAGCTTCTCGGCAACGGCCAGGTGGAAACCGCCGCCCTTGCCGATCTGCATGTGCAGCCCGGTGTGGTCGTCGTCGAAGATCTGAATGCGATACATGCCCAGGTTCGGCCCGCCATTCTCCGGGTGGTGGGTGAGCACCAGGGGCAGGGTCACGAAGGGGCCGCCGTCCCGAGCCCAGGTGCGCAGGGCGGGCAAATCGCCGAGGCGCGCGGGCGCGCGCACAACCTCGGTGATCGGCGCTCGGGAGCGGCTCGACAGCCCGACGCGGGCCAGGGAACCGAAGAGGTGCCGCTGCTGCCAGAGTTTGCTTAAGGTGGGCGGCAGCAGTTCTTCGGGCAGGCGGGCCACGCGCTCGATGAGTTCCTGGGGGCGCCGTCCGAAGGCGAGTTCGACCCGCGCCGCGCTGCCGAAGAGATTCGTGACAACGGGGAACGGCTTGCCGCGCACGTTGCGGAAGAGCAGGGCGGGGCCGCCCGCCGCGATCACCCGCCGGTGGATCTCGGCTAGCTCCAGGTCCGCGTCGACCGGGGCCTCGATTTCGACGAGCTCGCCGGCTGAGCGCAGCGCCGCCAGGAGCTCCCGCAGGTTCGCGGGGGCGGATTCGGCTCGTCGGGTACGCCCCATAGAGCCTCCTTGTAGCCAGGACGGGCGCGGCCTTCGAGGGTGCTCCCGGCGGAACCGGCGGAACCGGGCGGAGCTGCTCGGGTTGGGAAAACCATGCAAGCACCCGAAGCCGGCCCCGGTCCGGGGCGAGCGCTGCCCCCGGCCCCGCTACCCCAGGCGCTGCTGCCCCCAACCCTGCTGTCTGCAGCCCTGCTGCGCGCGGCCTGTCTGGCCCTGGCCCTGTTCACCGGGTTCGGCCTCGCCCAGACCTCGCCCGGGGGTGACGGGCCCGCCGCATCCCTTGCCCCGGTGGATGGGCAGACGGACAGCTTCGAGTTCGACCAGCGCGCGGCCCGCCACCTTTTGCAGCGGGCGGGTTTCGGTGCGAATCGGGAAGAGGCCCTCCTGGCCGCGGAGCAAGGCCTCGCGGCCACCTTGGATGCGCTCTTCGAGCCCCGCGGCGTGCGGCGTCCGCCGTTCGAGCCCCAAAACTGGCTGGAGGGGGGCGCCCTCGGCCGGGAACGCACGGGGGAGGCCGGTGCTGGGGCCGATTCCGCTGACGACGGATCGCAAGCCGGCGACGAATCCCTCGCGGAAGCCCGCAGGCGCGAGATCCAAGTGGCGCGCGCCCAGGATCGCCGCCAGCTCGAGGCCTACACCCGCTGGTGGCTTTCCGAAATGGTGCTCGCCGAGGATCCCCTGCGCGACAACCTGACCCTCTTCTGGCACGGGCACTTCACGAGCTCCATGTCGTCCGTGCGCAACGGACACGCGCTGATCCGCCAGCACGAAACCCTGCGCGCGCTGGCGCTGTCGGACTTCCGCACCCTGCTGGGAGCCGTGCTGCGCGACCCGGCGATGCTCGTCTACCTGGACAACGTGCGCAACGCGCGCCGCTCGCCCAACGAAAACCTGGCTCGCGAGCTCTTCGAGTTATTCACCCTAGGCGAAGGCAACTACAGCGAGCAGGACGTGCGCGAAGCCGCGCGAGCACTGACGGGGCACGCCGCGTTCCGCGGCGAGTACCGTTTCGTGCCCGGGCGCCACGACGGGGGTCTCAAGACGATCCTCGGGGAACGTGCGCGTTTCGACGCCGAGGGTCTGGTGGACTTGATCCTGCGCCAACCCGCATGCGTGCGCCATTTGGCTCGCCGCCTTTTGGAGTGGTTCGAGGGGGTCGAGCCCCCCGAAGAGCGGGTCGAGCGGTACGCCGATCTTCTGCGCTCCGTCGACTATGCCTTCGAACCCTTCCTGCGCACACTCTTCAGCGATCCCGAGTTCTACGGGGAGCGGGTCGTCGGAGCGCGCATCGCGGGCCCGGTGGAGTGGCTCGTGGGGCACGTGCGGCGTCTGGAAGTCCAGCCCCCGGAGCGCTTCCTGGAGCACGGCACGCGTGTGCTCGGTCAACACCTGTTCCACCCACCCAGCGTTCAGGGGTGGGAGGGTGGTGAGGCCTGGATTTCCACCAGCACGCTGATGCAGCGCGGCAACCTGGCAGGTGTGCTCGTGGGCGCGGTCGGCTTGGCGGAGGTACTCGGATTGGATGGGGACGGGGGCATGGACCCCGCGCGCCCAATGGGGGGTGCCCGTTTGCCGCGCGCTCGCCTGGCGGAACTGGCGGGCCGGGACGAGGGTCTGCGCGGGCTCGGGCGACTCGAACAGGCCAGGCAGCGTCACCTCAAAAACTTCTCGCGGGCACTGCGTGCGTCCGGCGCGGCGGAGGACGAGTCCGTGGTGGTTTTCCTGTGCGCCGAACTTTTGGCCATCGATCCCCCGGCCGACACGATCGAAGAACTGACGCGGTTCCTGCGCGAGTCGCGTGAAGAGTTCAGTATTCCCGCGGATCGCATCGCTTCCTGGGGCCAGGACGGAGAAGCGCTTTTGCGCCGTTTGGCCCATCGGATCCTGGCTCTGCCCGAAGCCCAACTGCATTGATGCCATGAAGCCCCAAAAGCCCTCGCGCACCCCGTTCCCGTCTTCGCCCCGGGCATCCTCCGGCATCGATCGGCGCGCGCTGCTCGCGGGCGGCCTCGGCCTCGCCGCCGGTGCGCTCTTGCCCGCGCGTGCTTTCGGGGCGACCCCGTGGCCGCTTCGGACCTTGGCGGGTGAAGCGCGATCGGCTGCCCCATGCCTGGTGCTGATTCAGTTGACCGGCGGAAACGACGGCCTGAACACGGTGATTCCCCACGAAGACGACGCCTACCACCGGGCCAGGCCCGGGATCGCGATCCCGGCGGATCGTGTGCAGCGCCTGGCGGACGGCATCGGTTTGCACCCGAATCTGGAGCGCCTCCATGCCGAGTTCGCCGAGGGGCGCCTCGCCATCGTGCAGGGCGCCGGGTATCCGCAGCCGAATCGCTCCCACTTCATGTCGCTCGAGATTTGGCACACGGGTCATCCCAGCGGACGCAATTCCGGTCCGGGATGGATCGGTCGCCTGATGGAGCTGCGCCACGGCGCGGACGCGCTGCCGAATCGCGTGGTGCACATCGGCGGTCAGGCGCCCTACGCGCTGCATTCCTCGCGGCATCCGGCCGCGGCCCTGGTGCATCCCCAGAGCTACCGTTTCGCCGGCGAGGTGGCCGACCTCGCCGCGGCGAAGGAAGAAACCGCCGCGCCCATGTGTGAGGACTCCGGACAAGCCCGCAGACTGGCCTTCCTGCGCTCCGTGCGCCGCGATGCCGAGGCCTCCTCCAGCGAAGTGCGCGCCGCGGTCGCCGGACACAAGCCACTCGTCGAGTACCCAAGCGACGCCTTTGCTCGCTCACTCTCCACCGCCGCGGCCCTGATCGCCGGCGGCGTCGGCGCCGAAGTGCTCTCGCTCGAACTCGGCGGCTTTGACACCCACACCGACCAACGGCGCCGTCACGACGCGCTCATGGCCCGGCTCGACGCGGGGTTGGGAGCATTCTTGGCGGAGCTGCGCGTTTTGCCCCAGGCCGCCCGGACGCTAGTCGTGGTCTACAGCGAGTTCGGCCGGCGAGTGGCCCAAAACGGATCGGGCGGCACGGACCACGGCGCGGCCGGACCGATGTTCGTGGCCGGTCCGTGCGCGACCGGCGGGCTGTTCGGGCGCGCCCCGTCCCTGACGCAACTCGACGCCGGCGATCTGGTCCACACGACGGACTTCCGCGCCGTCTTCGGCTCCGCTGCGGAGGCGCTCTTCGGTGTGCGCAGCGAAGCGCTTTTCGGCGAGCGCCACCCACCGCTGGCCCTGGTGAGCGGTTTGGGCTGAGCGCAGGCTACTGAGTCACGCGCGACCGGCGAGGGCCGTCAGCGCCTTCCAGAGCAGTGGCGAAAGGGCGCCGCGGGCGCTGGTCAGGGGATTGGCGCGGTAGCGGCCTAGTTTTTCCAGGTGGTAGTCGATGAGCGCGTCGTCGAGGGCGTCGCTCGCGGCGTACCCCGCCTTTCCCGCGGCGATCCCGCCGAGCATGCGCGCCAGGCCCACGCGTTTCATGCCATCCATCCAGACGGTCAAACCCTCCCCCGCGCGGGGCGTGCCCATCAGCTCGCGCTCGCTCGCGCTCAAGTCCTCGCGGGCCTTGCCGGCGCGGAAACCGGTGCACTGGCCGCCTTCCGTGATCGCCGCGAGCGGCACATGGCGCGCCGCGGATTCGAGTGGGTGGTCCGCGAGCACACCCTTCGAGCCGGCCACCAGGATGCGTCCCGCGGAGTAGTCGCGGGGCTCAAGCGCCAGGCCGCGGGTGCCGTTCGCGAAAAAAAACTCGCGGTAAGCCGCGCCCGCGCCCAGGGCCCGCCGCCGCGCCGAACGCACTCGGCCGCTGCCGAGCAGGCTCTTGAGCATCGCAACCCCGTGGTACGCATAACCCGAGTGGGCCAGCACCGCGCCGCCCGGACGGCCGATCTCGCCCGCGGCGATGCAGCGTTCGAGGGCCGGCAAGAAGGGCAGGTAGGCACAGTCCTCACCCACGTGTGTGGCTCGGAACGCGCGCAGCCGCCCCGCGTGCCCCAGGTGTTTGGGCAGCAGCACGGGTGTTTCCAGTAGCAGCTCCAGCCCCGGATGGGCCAGGGCGGCCAAACGCTTCAGCACGCCCGGCACCGCCGGTTTGAGCACGACCAGGTAGACCAGGTCGATCTCGCGCAAACGGTCCCTGTCGAGGCTGTCCAGGGCGGTGACTTCGACTTCCCCGCCCAACCACTCCATGCGCTTCGGCGTGCGGGAGACCACACCGGCGAGTTCCCAGGTGTCCGCAAGGCTGCGCACGACGGGCAACACGGCTTCCCGGACACGTTTGCCGGAGCCGACGACGAGGATGCGTTTGGGGCTCACGGGAACTCTCCGGTGGGGGTGGAGCTCGAAACCTCGGGCGCGGGCGAAGGCTCCGCCAAACGCTCCTTCAGGTGGTCTGCCAGGCGGATCGCGAGCGCCACCAGGGTGAAGGTCGGATTGGCGCAGCCGGCGGTGGGCAAAACGGACGCGCCCGCGATCCACAGGTTGTCGACCCCGTGCACACGGGCATCGGCGTCGGTGACGCTGCTTTCGGGATCGTTGCCCATGCGCGTGGTGCCCATGTGGTGGGAGGCGTCCTGGTCGATCGGCCATCCCGGCCCGACCGCGAGTTTCGTCTCCAAACGCCCCAGACCGGTCGCGGCCAATTCCTTGACCAAAACCCCGTGCAACTCCACCAGGCTGCGCTGGTCGAGCTCGCTCAAGTGGTGACGCACCAGGGGCAAGCGGCAACCGTTGATGTCCCGCTGCTCGGCGAGTTCCACCCGGTTCTCGGGGCGCGGCTCCATCTCCAGGAAGTTGCGCAGGCGCACGCGCCGCACCTTCGGCCGGGCCCGGCTCAGCCGGTAGTAGGCGTACGCCAGCACGCTGGGGGCGTGGCGCACCACGTTCCAGAGCACGCCCAACCACCCGAAGAGGCCCTTGCGCTGATTTTGTAGGTCCGAATCGTCACCGGTTTCGGAGTAGTCGCGCAGGTCGATCACTTCGCCGCGGCGGCGCTTGCGAAAGGCGCGCAAGAGCACGGAGGTGCGTTTGACGAGCAACACCAGCGATTCCACCCCTTGGTTGTCCGACCAGGGGAACAGCGGCTCGAACCGCACGTAGGAGTTGAGCACGCGTTTCGCCCGTTGTTCCTGCTCGTGCAGCCGCAGTCCGGCGTAACCCGCGAATCCCCCGTAGAGGCAACCGAAGTAGTAGGGCAGGGATTCCACCGGCTTCGTCAGATGCAAAACCCCGTGGTAGTTCTTGGGGTGGTTCATCAGGTAGCGGCCCACCTGATCGCGCCGGTTGCCGAGCCCGATCCCTGCGGCGTCCTCGGAGAGCAGCAGCAGGCGCGGATTTTCGATGCCTCCGGCCGCCAACACGAAGGCCCGCGCCTGGATCGAAAGCTTTTCGCCGCGACTCGTGCGCACCAGGGCCGCCTTCACCCGGGTGCCCTCGGGATTGCTTTCCAGTCGCACGACGGTGGCTTCGAGCAGCAGGTCCGTGTCGTCGCGCTCCCAAAGGTCCGCGAACTCACGGCCGAAGTGCTGGGGTTCCTCGCAGGCCAAAAAGACCTTTTCGTCGATGCGCTCCCAGCGCGGGCGCTGCTCATCGGCAGGGGCGAGTTTTTCGAATCCGTCCGGACCAAAGGCCTGGGCGGCCGGGAAGCGGTAGCCCAGAGCGGCGCGTTCGTAGTAGGGCAGCAGGACTTCGCGCTCGAATGGCCAGGCGGCGTGCGGCACCCACGGCCTGTGCTCGAAGTCGATCGGGTCGAAGGGACTGGAAAGCCCCGCCCAGGTGCTCGAAGCCCCGCCTAGCACCCGCTCGCGGCTGTACTCCTTGATGCGGATGCCCTCGCTGCGAACTTCCTTGAGGGCGTCCGCGTGCCGGGTGCGCCGCACGTTCCCGCTCTCCAGCACACAAACGCGCAGGCCGCGGCCCGCGAGCTCCCTGGCGACCGTCGTGCCGGCCGGCCCGGAGCCGACGATGCACACGTCGTAGGGGGTACCCGCGCGCTCGCGGCCCGTTCGAATGCCGGTGGGCTGGGTGAGATCGATCCTCATCGGGCGGCTGGATGACCGCCAGAGGATAGCCCCGCCCCGTCCCCGCGGGGCGCGCGATCGGCCAGCTTCGGCCCACCGCGCACCCCGCCGGGATCGGTGAGTTCAGGGCTGGACCGTAATCACCAGTCCGTTGCTGAACTCGATCAAGCCGGGGGTGCCGACGAAGTCGATACCGGCGCACTGGAAGGCGACGCTGCGACCGACCAGTTGGGGTTCGCTCGGGACCCCCAGGAACACATCCCCCTGCCCGGCGACGACCGGCGCAATGGCGATTTCCAGGGGCAGCGGAGCGACCCCGAGCAGCAGCTCGCCCAGATCGAAGAGCTGGATGCCGCAGCCGGAGCCGTCGGTGCCGTCGAAGCCCATGTAGAAGCGGGCGGCGCCGCTCGTGAACTGGGTCGCGGTCATGCGCAGCGCCAGGGTTCCACCGAGGGAGGGCGCGCCCTGGGGTGCGCTCAGGAGGCCCGGATTGCCGGCGCAGCCGGGCTTGCCGACCACACCCTGGGCGCAGGCGCAGCGGGTCGATGACCGCGTTCGCATCGGCGATCAGCCGCCAGCGGGTCGCATAATCGCTGTCGCCCTCCGGCAGGGTCCAGATGCAGAGCATCCGGTCGGGCAGGACCACCCATGCCAGAATATCGAACGGGTGATCCGCGCGGGTCTGGCGCAGGGCGTCGCGCAAGAGCCCGATATGGCGGATGAGCAGATCGCTCGGGCGTTCGGCAAGAACGACCTCGAAGAAGATGGTGGCACCGGGGATGCGGGGGCGGCGATACTGGGACATGGGCCAAGCCTCGCGCATAATGCTTAAGATCGGGTGAAGCGCCGTAGGGTGCGTGGTGACCACGCACCCTACCCCAGCCGAGAGGGCTTCCCTTCCGCTCCATCGCATGGCACCAAGTCACTGACATCTGTTTGAGAGGCCCGGACCCATGACCCCTGCCCCCTTTCCCGCTGCCCGCATGCGCCGTCTGCGCCGCACCCGCGCCCTGCGCGAGATGGTGCAGGAACAGGGCCTGAGCGCCCGCGATCTGATCTGGCC
>JBJHAV010000004.1:0-16837 GCA_050480685.1 Planctomycetaceae bacterium
GGGGAGGAGTTGGAGCCTGGCACCGTCTCCACCCCCTGAGGCAGTGGGCCGCGGGGCGCGCCGCGCTCAAGCCGCGCGCCGAAGCAACGACAGGCTCGCGGTGAAGAACCGATCGCTGTGCAGCGCCAGGGGCAGCTCTTCCAATTCGAACTCCACCGACACCGTCGACAATCCGCGCGCGTAGTGCACGCTGTAACTCGCGCCCAGAATGAGCGAAGGCACCGAGATCGATTCCGTCTCGTAGGGCGTCCCCACCAGCTCCTCCTTGATGCTCCCGGCGACCAGGTTGCCGACCTCCATGATCGAGTCGACGGCCTCGTCGTTGAGCTCGTTCAGCTCCTCCATCAGCAACTTGCTCGCCAGGAAGAGCATGCTGCGCTCGGAAAAGTTGAGGGTGAGCTGACCGTTGCAGGGGCCGGTCAGGCCCACCAGCACCGAGATCGGCCGCGACGCGGTGAAGAAGCGCGAGGCGCCCACCGGGGGCGGTTGCACGTTGGCCATCTCGAGGCCGCGCAGGGTGCCGCGAACGACGGCTGCCAGCAGGGTCTCGTCGACGTTGAGTAGGGACATGGGGGGCCTCCGGAGGGAAACTGGGTTGCCTCCTTCCATCGGCGCGGGTGCGGGAGGGCCTGCGGGGCGAGGTCCGCGGCGCCCGGCCTTCTCCCGCGCGCGGCACACCGGCCCCGCCGGCGGGTGGGGGGAAGGCCCCTAAGGGACGCGGTTCCGCCGGGTGTTTCAGGTCGGCCGTACGGGCCGCGAGGCGCGCACGGCGATGTGGTCGGCGTGGTGCAGCAGCGGAGCTTCGTCCGGGAGGCCCAGTCCGGCCGCCGAGATCAGTCCGTCCTCGAGCCGGTCCAAGGTCGCCTCGCGCAGGGACCAGGGTTCGTGCCAGACGCGCGCGCCGAGCGGCCGCCCGCGGGAATCGCGGGTGAAGAGCCAATATCGCTCCGTCAGGAAGTGCACGAGGGTGCCGGGCAGCGAGGGCTCCAAAGCGCGGCCGGCGCGCCAGGCACAGGACATGCTCCCGCGCGGAGTTTCCAGTCGATCCACGGCGTACTCGATCCGATCGCCCTCGCGCGCGGCTTCGATGCGCGCATGGAAGTAGGGCAGGTGGTAGGTGCGGCGCGCTCCCCACACGGCCAAACGACTGGCCGCGTCCAGGCTGAAAAACCAAACACCGCTGCGTTTGCCGTGGCGCACGTAGGTGCGCACGTTGCACTCCAGGAAGTCGGTGACTCCACGCCAGGGCAGGCGCGGCAGGCCGACGGGACTCACGTCACGCATGCCGAAGGGCACGAGGGCCACCCAGGCGCGGCCCTCGAAGGTGTCCAGCTCGAAGGGCGGGGGAATCAGCGCGGCGACCTTCTCGACCGGCGGCGACCAGTGCGCGAACAGCAGGTCGAACCACTGCATGCGCATGACCGCGCGGCGCGGGTCGCCTTCGGTGGCTGCGGTGGAAGGTTCGGTCCGGAAACCCGTCATCGGGCCGGCTGCCGGGCCGCGATCAGGTCATCCAGCTCCGCGCGCAAACGATCGAGCACCTCGTCGTAGCCGAAGGCGCCGACTTCCTCGGTGCCGCGTTTGAGGTTGACGTGGCGCGGACCGCACCAAAGGCCGAGATCCGCATCGTCGGTTTCGCCGGGCCCGTTCACGCGGCAGCCCATCACCGCAATGGTCAAGTCGTGCTCGGCCGCATAGGCGGTCATGCGCTTGACCTCCTGGGCGAGTTCAATGAAACGCTCGTTCTCCACGCGGCTGCAGGACGGGCAGGCGATGATGTTCAGACCGTCAAAGAAGCGCGGCGGCACGGAGCGGAAGCGCCCTGCGGCAATGTCGTCGAGCATCTCGCGCGCCACGCGGATCTCCATGCCTTTGTCGTCGAAGGGCACGGTCAGGGAAACCCTCAAGGTGTCGCCGATGCCCGCCGCCAGCAGTTGCTCGAAGGCGATGCGCGTCTTGATCACACCGTCGGGCGGCAAACCGGCTTCGGTTACACCCAGGTGCAGAGGCACATCGGGGCGCGCTTCCGCGAAGCGCCGGTTGGCTTCGACGACCAGGCGCGGGTCGGAGTCCTTGATCGACACCAAGAAGTTTTGGAAGTCGAACTCTTCGACCCAACGGCAATGGTCCTCGGCGCAGGCGACCAGGGCGCCGATGTGGTCGTCGCCGAAGCGCTCTTTGTATTCCGGCGCGAGCGAACCCGCATTGATGCCGATGCGCAGGGCCAATCCGTGCCGCTTGGCCACAGCGACCAGGAAGCCGACCTTTTCGCGGGCGGGTTTGTCCTTCTCGTGATGGTGCAGATGCCCCGGGTTGTAGCGCAGCTTGTCCACGTGCGGCGCCACCAGTTCGGCCAGGCGGTAGCTCTCCTGTAGGTCCACGGAAAGCAACGCCTTCGTGCGGCGGCGCACCTCGGCCAGGGCCTCCACGTCCGCGCGGGAATCGATCGCCACGCGCACCAGGTCGGCGCCGGCTTCCTCCAGCAGTAGGACCTGGCGCACTGTGGCATCCACGTCCTGGGTGCGGGTGGCGGCCATGCTCTGGACGGCGATGGGGGCCGATCCCCCGATGGCCAGGGAGCGCACGTGGATGGTTCGGGAACGCCGGGGGGCAAGCATGGGGTGAATATAGGCGCCGGAGGGCGCCGGGGGACCCCCGGGCCCCCGGAAGGGGCCGGGCGCCCCGGGCCCCTCCCTGGATCGACGCGGTTATGGTCTCATGCCGCGCCGCGCCGCGCCCTGAGCAGCGGGCCGGACCGCCCTGGAAAGGCACATTCGAAAACCTCACGTGAAGGCCAAATTCTTGATCGTCGGTGGGGGTGTGATGGGCAGCTCCATCGCCCTCAACCTCGCCCACCGCCTCGACCCCCTGCGCGAACCCGTCGTCCTGTTGGAACGCGGCGATCTGGCTGGGGGGTCCTCGGGCCACTCCGGGGCGATCCTGCGCCAGCACTACGCCGACTACCAGATCGCGTCCATGGCGCGCGACTCGATTCGCGCCTACGCGTCCTTTGAGTCGCGCTCGGGCCGCACGGTGGGCTTCCGGCGCACGGGTGTGCTGACCCTGGCCGGGCCCTCTCGCCCGGACACCATGGAGCGCCTGCGCCGCAACGTGGCCCTGCATGCGGAAATCGGCATCCGCACGGAGGTGCTCGAAGCCGACGCGATCCGCGCCCTGGTGCCGGGCATCGAAGTCGCCGACGGCTCGATCGCGGCCTGGGAGCCTGGCGGCGGCATCGTCGATCCGTTCGCCACGGTGCGCGAGTTCGCTGCCCTGGCGCGCACCTACGGCGCCGTGACCCGCCTCGGCGTGACCGTCTCGGACCTGGTGTTCGAAAATGGGCGCTGCGTCGGTGCGCGCACGAGCGAGGGCGATTACGAGGCCGAAGCGGTGGTGATCGTCGCCGGGGCCTGGTCTTCGCGGTTCTTGAAGGGCTACGACATCGATCTGCCGATCCGTGTCGCCCGAGTGGAGCAGTACTTCTTCGGTTTGCCTGGCGCGGAGGAGGAACCGGACGACGAGTACGAGATGCGGGTCGACCTGGAAGACCCGCTGGAACGCATCAGCGAGCAACTCTCCAAGGGGGATCAGGACGCCGCAAGCGCCGTGGGGCATCCGGTTCTGATCGACTTGGAGTACGGGTTCTATACCCGCGTGGAGCCGGAGCGTCGCCGCACCCGGGTCTGCCCGATCTCCCACGGCAGCGCGGAAGTACACGATCAGCCGGTTGAAGGCGACGATCTGCGCCCGGAGCGCGCCGCTTGGGCGCGCGAGGTACTCGTGCGGCGACTGCCCATGTACGCCGGCCAAATGGATATGGGCGGCCAGGTGTCCTGGTTCCCGATCAGCCCCGATGGCCGCGCCGTCGTCGGCCCGGTGCAGGGCATGGAAGGCGTGTACGTGGCATCGGGTTTCGCCGACCACGGCTTCAAGTTGGCTCCCGCCGTCGGCGAGGGCGTGGCTCAGATGCTGCTGGGAGATCCGGTCAGCGGCTTCGAGCCCGAGTACTTTTCGCCCGCTCGTTTTCCCCACCAGGGAGAGGGAGAGTGGCGTACCGACTTCTTCCTTTGACCCCGGCGAAGCAAACGCCGGAGCGAAGTACCGAAGAGCGCATTCCCCGGTGCCACCGCGGGCCCGGCTGCCCGGGCGGGGAGGGGCAAGCCGCTACGCGGCAGTTCGAGGTCAACCCTGGCCGAGCAGCCGAGTGATGCGCACGCCGTAGTGCTCGCCGATCACGACGACTTCGCCGCGGGCGACGACCTTGCCGTTGACCAGGATGTCGGCGGGTTCGTGGGCCTCGCGATCCAATTCGACCAGGGATCCGGGCCCCATGCGCACAAGATCGCCGAGGGGCATGCGCGCCCTTCCGACTTCCACGGTCAGCCGCACGGGCACGTCCTGCAACTGCTGCAAGCCGACCCCCTCGCTGGCCTCTTGACCTCCGACGAGCTCGTCCAGTTGTCGGGTTTGGACCTCGATCGCCTCCGCCGCTTGGTCGAGGGCTTCTTCCACGTCTTTTTCGCTCATGGTGGGGGGGTCAGTCGTTTTCGGAAGCGCTCTTGAGTTCGAGGATCTGCACAGCCAGGTGCCCGCGGCGCCGGCCCAATCGCCCCAAGGCGAACTGGCGCTCGTCGCAGAGCAAAGCGACCGGATCGGTGTGTTCTTCTTCCAGCACGACCACGTCGCCGACTTCGAGTGCCAGCAGGTCCGCCAAGGCGAACTCCGCGGATCCCAAACGCACGGCGAGTTCGATCGCTACCTGTCCCAGGTGGTCGGGCAGTGTGGCGCTTTGGCTGCCGGCGCCGCTTTCGCCGCTTTCCGGGCGCAGTTCGAGCACGGGCAGATAAAAGAGGATGGTGCTGGAGAGTCCCTCGGACCGCAGGTGCAGTTCCAAGGTCATGCGGTGGGGGTCGGCGTGGCCTTCGACATCGCTCCAAGAGCCGAGCTGCTCTCGCTTGGCGGGCACGACGAAGCCCTCCGCGCCCAGGCCGAAGGCGCGACAGACACCCTCAGCCGGCACCCTCAAGACCCGCTCCAAGACACTGCGCTCCAGAGCGGAAAGGGCGCGTTGGACGGGAACGGCGGAGGGAGCTCCCAGGACCTGCTCCACGGCGGCTACGGCCGCGGAGATCTGCCACACGGCCCAAGCCGGGTGGCGCCCGGCGCGGAAACTCAATACCGCGAAGGGGTCGGTCACGAAGGCGCCGATATCCTCGACCGCTTGCTCGCCGACCGCACCGATTTCCAGTTGCACCTGATGGCGCAAAACCTGAGCGCAATGGGTCTCGATTTCCGACAGGGCGAGTTGCAACCGCCGCACGAAGTGGTCGCGGAAGTCCGAGCTCAAGCGCCGCGGACGCGTGAAATCGCGCTGCGAAACTTCAAGCGTACGCCGCTGGGGGGCTGTCCCCAGCAGTGCGTCCAACTCGGCTTTGTCGACCTGGGCCTTCACGGTGGGGGCTACTGGACCAGGAATTCGAGGAACAGGAGTTGTCGCACGCGACCGTGCACACCCACGTGCACCGATCCGCGGAAGGACGACTTCAAACCGCCCGTGTCCACAAAGACGAAGTGGCCACGCTCGTTCTCCACGCGCACATCGCGGTCGCCGGGGGTGAAGCCTCGCTCCGGCCCCTCATCCAGTCGAATGCGGCCCAGCTCGGCATCCACGAAGAGCTGGTGATCGAGCAGCGGCCCACGCAGGCTGCTGCGATCGGCGGAGAGACCGGGACGAAGCCCGCTCGGCCCGTCGCTTTGGTGGGGGCTGCGCGCATTCCCCACGTGCACGGGGAACAGAATCGGATCGAGGGCGCGCCGGAGTTCCTCACGGAAGGCATCCTGGCCAACGGGCCCATAAACCTCCTCTCGGGTCTTGGCGCTGCTTACCGCCAGCAAAGCATCGACCAAAAGAGGTTGGTAGAGAGGATCCTGCATGCGCTGTTCGAGGTAGCGCTGCTCGTACGCGTCATAGACCGCTTGCAGGTGCATGACCAGGAAGCGCTTGTTGCTCTCGCCTGCCAGATTGACCTCGATGCGGTCCTTCGAAATCGGCAGGGTGAAGGGCCCATCGAAGGTGCGGTAGGTCGGCTTCGAGGGCACGGCCAGCGTCACCGCGATGTAGGCAAGCAGCAGCAGACCCCCGGCCGCGGAACCGATGCCGATGATGCGCTTCTTTTTGTTCACCGGGGGCCGAGTGGCCTCGACCGGCGGTTCGTCGTTGTTCGTCTTTGCCATGGGCTTCGCAGGCACTCATCGGCCGCCGGAGGCGGTCGAAGTGATCAGTCGCGCGTCCACTGTGCCGGGAACGGTCCCAGCGGGGGTCTCGAGCCACAGGCGGACATCCAGACGGTCCCTTTGGACCCCATGGTGATCGACCAAGTGATCGGCCACGGCCGCCGCCTGCTGAAGGGCAAGGGCGCGGCCGGAGGCGCGGCGATCCCCACTTCGAACTTCGAGCACCAGCACCTGGTCCCGGTTCGGGCGCAGGCTGGGCGCGAGCAGGTCCAGGAAGCCGCGCGCCTCCGCCGAGAGCACCGCGGTCGAGTCCTGGAACACAGCCACGGCGGGCTGGAAGAACTCGCGGCGAGGCCGCAGCCCTTCGATTTCCTCCGCACGCAAAACCTCGGTCCTCGGGGCGTCGTCCGCATCGGTCAGTTGATCCATGTCCTCCACCGGAGGCAGGGAAAAGCGCACGCGGACGTTGTTGAAGACTTCCAGCTTGGTTTCGTTGGACATCAGACCTTCCAGTCCGAAGGTCTTGAGCTGAACGATGAACGAACCGATGCCCCGGGCGACCAATCCGACCTGACGCTCCCTGGAGAGCGAGACGAGCAGGATGAAGAAGGTCAGCACCAGGGTCATCATGTCCCCGAACGAGACCATCCAGCCGGGGACCTTGGCCTTTCCGCCTTCGTTGTCGCAGGCCATCAGCGCCGCCCCTCCACCCGCTCGGCTCGTCTGCGCACATCGACGCTGTCGCGCCGCGTGCCCCCCAGGGGAACGATGCGCAGCTCGACGCGGCGATTGGCCAAACGCGCTTCGATGCCGCTCGCTTGCGCGGCGGGGCGCGCCTGTCCGTAGCTGGTGATTTGCAGCCGCTCGGGCTCGATTCCGCCGCGCTCCACCAACCAAAGGGCCACAGCCTCGGCACGGGCCAGCCCGATCGAGTAGGCGTCGGGAAACTGCGCCGTCGGGCGGAAGAACGCGTCGGCGTGGCCTTCGACCACGATCATGTGCTGGTATGCGCCAAGCACTTCGGAGAACTCGGCCAGGCGGCGCACGAGTTCCGGGCTGGGCAAGGCAGAGCCTGGGCTGAAGGAAGCATCGGGACCGAACCGCACGCGCAGGCCGTCGGCCACGCGCTCTAGGTCGAGGGGCTTGTCCCTGGGGTCCGGAGCGCGGCCCTGATCCACGGGTTCGGGCAGCTCGTCGGGAGGCCGCATATGCGGACTGTCGGCACCGACGCGGGGGTCGGTGTTGGAGATCAGGTCGCGCTCGGGCGGTTGAACCTCGCTGTGGCCCTTGTGGTGATCGATGACCCCTCCGCCGTGCTGCATGATCCCGCGGATGCGGAGCAAGTCGTACTCCTCCATGCTGGAGAACGTCATCAGCAGCACGAAAAACGTGACCAACAGGGAGATCATGTCCGAGAAGGTGACGACCCACTCCGGGGCGCCCTTCGGGCCTTCTTCTTCCCGCTTGCCGCGACGGCGGCGGCTTTGCTGGCCTCCCATGGACTAGACGCCGATCAGTTCGCGACCCTTGGGGGCCACGAATGCCTTGAGCTTCTCCTTGATGAGCTGCGGACCGTCGCCGGATTGGATGGCGACGATGCCTTCAATCATCAGGTCGCGAAGCAGGGATTCTTCACGGGCCCGTACATCGAGTTTTCCCGCCATGGGAAGGAAAACCATGTTGGCCGCCATCGCGCCGTACAGGGTCGTCAGCAGCGCCGTTGCCATGCCGCCGCCGATCTTGCTCGGATCATCCAGGTTGGAGAGCATCTGGATCAGACCGATCAGCGTGCCGATCATGCCGAAGGCCGGCGCGTAAGCGCCGATGGCCTCCAGCATGCGCTTGCCGGATGCGTGGCGTTGGCGCTGCCATTCGGCTTCCAGATCCATGATGTCCCGCACCGTTTCCGCGGGAAATCCATCGATCACCAACTGGATGCCCTTGGCGAAGAACTCGTCGTCGACTTCGCGCAGGCGCGACTCGAGGGCCAGCAGCCCCTCCTTGCGGGCCAGGGTGGCGTACTCGATGACTCGTTGGATTTCCTGGGGTGGTGTGCTGAGTTTGTAGAAGAGCGTCCGCATGGTGACGCCCATCAACTGCTTGACATCCGCCGCAGGGTAGTTCAGCAGCATCACCGATCCCGTACCCCCGAACACGATCAACATCGAGGGGATGTTGATGAAGAGCAGAACGCCGCCCTCGCCGGTGGCAATCGCTCCGCCGAGCAGCAGAAAGCCGAGCAGCAGGCCAAGCAGGGTCGTGATGTCCATGGGGCGCGGCACCCCGGCGGCGGGGAGCCTCGGCTGTATCGACGGGAGGTCGGTGAAGCCTGGAGAGGGTCCGGGACGGTGGCGGTCGCAGCGATTCCCTGTTCCGGAACGGGGCGCGCGGCAAGGTCAGGGGATCTCGGCCGAAAAGCGGCTGGAGGCACCCGCCGGGGTCACCGCAAGGGCGGCGCGTAGGATCAAGACGCGTCCAGCAACGGCCGCGCTACGCCGCTCAGTCGTCCAAAGCGGCAAATGCCTCGGCGTAGGCCCTCCAGCGTTCCGGAGGCAGCAACGCAAGGATCTGTGATGCCCGCGCCGGATCCATCCGTGCCAGCACCCGGGCGGCTTCCTCGGGACGCATCTCGATCAATCGCCCGGAGGCCGAACGCGGGTCGAGACCGGACATCAGAGTCGCGAGACGCGCGTCCCGCGCCGCATCGGTTTCGCCCCGGGACTGCTCGTCACGGGCTACTTCCAAGGCACGCAGTTCAAGCTCCGCTTCACGCCGTTCGATGTCGCGCCGCAGACGCGCCATCTCGCCGGACATGTCGTCGAGGCGAGCCAGTTGGTCCGCGAGTTCCCGCTCCCGCGCTTCGATGGTTTCGAGTCGCCGACCGAGTTCCCCACGGCGAGCCTTGATCTCGTCGGTCAACTGCTGCAACTCGTCCCGCTGGAAGGGAGGCGGCAGGCTGAAGGCACCCAGGGCGCCGATGCTGGCGCGCACCACGGCGTCCGCGCCGGCGGACCCATCGAACTCCCGCTCGGGTCGAGGGGGTGTCGGCGGGTCGAGCAGCGGCCCGAGGATCGGGCCGACCACCGCCACCTCGCCCAGGGGCACCCCGGCCAGTTTGGCGAAGCCGACGAAGCTGGCGGCGAAGAAGGCGACACCTCCCACACCGATCGCAGCAAACTGCAGGGCCTTGTTCATCGTAGGGAGGAGCGGTCCTCGCGCCCTCCGGAGCGTGCATCGAAGGGCAGGGCGTCCGCCCTGGAGGAGGAACTCTCCGCCGGTCCCAGGTGCGGGAGCGGCCGGGGCGCATCCAGGCGGGCCTCGCGCCGGCGCGCCTCGTCGCGCTCCTCCTTGAGGGCGCGTTCCAGCAATCTCTCGGCTGCGGCGGTCGCCCGGTGGGCCGCGGACCAAACTTCCCGGCGGCCCTCCGCCCGATGGGCCGCGCTGGCCAGGCGCTCCAGGAGGGCTCGGCGGCGACGCCCAAGACCGGCGAAGGTGCGCTCGGACAGGGCGGCGAGTCCTGGGCTCCCCGCGCGCATCGCCGCCAGGTCGCCTCGCGCCTGGGACAGATCGAGCCGCGCG
The DNA here is from genome assembly GCA_050480685.1 of Planctomycetaceae bacterium. Lineage (GTDB taxonomy): Bacteria > Planctomycetota > UBA1135 > UBA1135 > JBJHAV01. Next base: position 9,814 of record JBJHAV010000004.1, read on the forward strand.
GCTTCAGATGCATCGGCAGCCACGTTCTCGACGGCCCGCGCTTCGCTCCAGGCGACCAACGCGAGACGCTCCTCCAGTTGGCGCACACGGGCCAAGCGCTCCAGTCGAGCGCTCTTCGATCCCTTGTGCTTCACCCTTCGACCCCGCCACAGGCGGCTTCCAGGAGGTCGATGGTGTCCTCGATGGCGCAGGGCTGCTCGACCTCTTGGCGCAGGACCGCCTCATACAAGGGCATGCGCTCCACGGCCCGATCGAGCGCCGGATTGGTGCCCGCGCGGTAGGCGCCGATTTCAATCAAGTCCTTGCCCGCCTGCCAGGTTGCCAGGTCTTCCCGCACGCGCATGGCGATGCGACGGTGGCGTTCGCCGGTCACCGAACGCATCAATCGCGAAAGACTGGAGAGCACATCGATGGCCGGGAAATGTCCGGCGCCCGCGAGCTCGCGGCTGAGCTCGATGTGTCCGTCAAGCAATCCGCGCAGCGTGTCGGCCACCGGTTCCTGGGGGTCGTCGCCTTCCACCAAAACGGTAAGCAGTCCGGTGATGCTCCCCTGGGCGCCGTTTCCCAGGCGTTCCACGAGTTTGGGCACCGTCGCGAAGAAACTGGGGGGATAACCCCGCACGGTCGGAGGTTCGCCGGCTGCGAGTCCCACCTCCCGGCAGGCCATGGCAAAACGAGTCACCGAGTCCATGACCAGCAGCACGTCGAGACCTTGATCGCGCAGTGCCTCGGCGGCGGTGACTGCGACAAACGGAGCCAGGTAGCGCTCGATCGGTGGCCGGTCGGAGGTGGCCACGAAGGTAATCGCCTTGTCCCGATGGCCGGGGCCAAGCGCATCTTCGAGGAACGACTTGACCTCTCGACCCCGTTCGCCGACGAGTGCGATCACGACAGCATCGGCTTCGCAACCCCTCGCAATCTGACCGAGCAGCGTGGACTTTCCGACACCGGCGCCGGCGAAGATGCCGAGCCGCTGCCCCCGTCCGAGGGTGCACAGTCCATCAATGGCGCGCACTCCGGTCACCAAGGGGGTGGAAATCGAAGTGCGCGTCAAAGGTGACGGGGGCGAGGAACGCACGGCCCGCTGTTCCACCGTGGCGAGGCGGCCCAGCCCGTCGATCGGTCTTCCAAGACCATCGAGCACACGTCCCATGAGCTCCTGTCCGACGGGGGCTGCGAAGGGATGCCCTAGGGCGATCACCGGCTGTCCGGGAGCGATGCCCGCCAGGTCTCCGTGGGGCATGAGCAGTGCGCGTCCGTCGCGAAAACCGATCACTTCGGCATCGACAAGTTCCTCGCGCGAACGACGGATCGAGCACAGCTCTCCGACGGCGGCGGGCAATCCGTCCGCTTCGATCAGAACACCCGTGACGCTTTGCACACGTCCACGAAAGTGGGGGCGCGTGGCCGAACCGATCAAATCGACCAGATCCGCGGGAAGGCTACTTGCGGCGTGACTCACGCGCTGGCCTCCCCGAGCAGGGCCGCGCGCACGTGGGAGAGGATCTCATCCACCTCGCGCACGACGACACCGCGGGCACAGACCACGTGTACGTTGCCGGGGATCATGGCGGGATCGGCTTCCACGGTCGTTCCGGAGCGGAAGGGGACTTTGGTGAGGCGCTCAGCATCTTTCGGGCTGACCCGGATCACCGCCGGAGCCCGGCCTGTTGCCGCTACGGCCAAGGCTTGGCGCACCATGCCCTCGAGGTCGTACCTCTCGGCGTCGATCTCCCGTCGCAGGACCTGGGCCGCGATCTCGACCGCCAATCCGCCGGTGCGCCGGGAAAAGTCCTCACCTAGCCGCTCGGCGGTTGCGCTGCAGGCCTCCACGGCGCTGTCGATCAACTGGGCAAGCTCCCCGAGTGCCTGGATCCGGCCGTGCTCTTCACCCGCACGGCGGGCTTCTTCCACACGGCCGGTCCAGTGCCGTTCGAGATACTCCGCACCATCTGCGGCAGCAACCCGAACGCCAACCGGAACGTTCGACAGGCGCAAGGCGTCACGAGACAAGGTCATCACCTGCCTTGGCGGGCTGGAACTCACCGGATTCGATCATCACGCGCACGCTGCGCAGGATCTGTTCCCGGGCAATCAAGACTTCAGACATAGGCACGGCCCCGGCGAGTTCGCGCTCTTCGCCGACCATCTCGCGGACGCGCGAGGAAAGGTTCGCGAGGATGTTCTCTTCCACCTCGCGGCTGCAGGCCTTGAGCGCCATGCTCAGAGTACGAGTGTCGACCGCGCCCAGAATCTTTTGCATGGCACGACGATCCACGTCCGCCAGGTGATCCCAGGTGAACATCTGCTCGCGGATGCCCTGGGCAATGTCGGCATCGACGCTGGAAATCCCTTCGAGCACACCTTGCTCGACCTCGAGCGGCGTGAACGACAGCATTTCGGCGACCGTGCGCAGACGCTGTTCCGTGTCCACCGGCGGTGCAGTGACGGCCGCATCCGCCAAGCGCTGCTCGAGCTGAGAAGCCACGGATTGCAAAACCTCGAATCCCGGAGGCGTCAAGGTGGCCATGCGACGCACGATGTCTTGGGCCTTTTCGACCTCCATTCCGGCCAGGATGGCCGAGGAGTGCGCCGGATCCAGGTGCGCCAGCACGAGCGCCGCCACCGCGGGCGACTCTTCCTCGAGTACGGCACGCACGCGGTCCGCGCCGCGTCCTTCGATGGCCGCGAAAGGGCGTTCCAGTTGGCGGCGACGGCGGACGCTCTCCAGGAAGTTGCCCGCCCGCTCACGTCCGAGCGAGTTCTCGAGCAGCATTTCCAGGTCACGCAGATTGCCCGGCCGCATGGTGTCCGGCCGGTGCAGCGCGAAGGCCACGTCCGCGTGCAGCGCGGTGCGGAATTCGGTCACGCTCAGTTTGGGATCCATTTCGAGCAACGCCTGCACGACGCTCGGCACAACGTCTTCCCCGAGCCGCTTGAGGACCGCGGCGGCTTCAGAACGCTCCAAGGTCATCAAGAAGGCCGCGACCTTCTGGGCCCCACGTAGTTCCTTGCGGCGTGCCATGTTCGTCGATCGGTAGGGAAAGAAGCTCGGAAGTACGTCGCCCGTCAGGTACGGGTGGCGGCGTGTTCCTCACGGGCCCAGTTGGACAGAATTCCGACCACCCGGTCAGGATCCGTGCGCAGCAGCTCCTGGACCTGTGCCATGGCGAGCAGTTCGGGATCTACCTCGGGCTCATCCGAGTTTCGCGCGGAGCCACCGGAGGAGGCGCCACCGGAAGCTCCGGGCAGTGCGCCGCGTACGGAGGTCTTCTTGGGAACTTTCGCACCCCTCAGGGAGACGAAAAGCAAAAACACGAATGCCAGGGCGGAGGCGATCTCCACGCCCCGTGTCAGCAAAATCTCGATCCAAGGGGACATGCCCCCGGATCCGTCCTGGTCGCCGACCGCTACGTACTCGCCGTCAGGTGTCAGCACCATCTCTTCGCGGCGGATGTTCACCACCGCGCTGGTGAACTGATCGTCCCGCCGGGCATCGAAGCCCACCGCGGCCTTGACGAGTCGCTCGATCTCATCGCGTTTGTCGGAGAGGGTTTGATCCAAGGTCAGACCAACGGAAAGCCGCATCAAGGCTGGAGTGGTGCGTACCGTTTGGGTCGTGATGCGCGGCGCCAGGTATTCGCGACGCGTGTCGCGGGTCGTGGAGGACCCTCCCGTACCACCGACGGGATCCTCGTTGCCGACGACTACGCCGACATTGTCGACACCAAAACCATCGCCGGGGATCTGCAGGTTGGATCCAGCGCCAGCGGCCCCACCGCCGAAGTTGGACCGGCCCGAACCCTGGGTTTCGCTGGAAACCTCGCTGATCACGGCCCGCATGGAGGGATCCGTGGTTTCCGCGATGGTGGTGGTCCGGTCGAAGTCCCAGGCCGAGCTGACGGTGACCCGCGCGACGTCCGGGCCGAGGATGCCCGTCAGGTAGAGGTTGACTTCCGCCTGCAGGCGCTGGTCGTAGCGCTCCTTGTGATCCATCCACTCGCTAGCCGCGCCTCCGCTGGCAAGTTCGCTGCCGTCGTAGACACTCTGTCCGGCTTGATCCGCGATCACCAAACTTTCGGGTTCGATGCCCAGGCCGAATCGGACCAAACTGGCGACGGTCTGGGCTTGCTTGCGGCTGAGCCGCTCACCGGGCATGAGCGTGAGGGTGACGGAACTGGAAATGGTTTGACCCCGGCCGACGCCCCGGGTCTCGGGCACCGAAGTGCGGACCCTCGCGGTGCGGACGAAGTCGAGTTCCTCCAGCAGGCGCTCCATTTCCTGCCACTCCCGCTTGCGGACCATCTGCTGGCGTTCTCCGGCGCTCAAAAACACGCTGGACATGCCTCCGTCGTGTCCGAGGATGCCGCCGGGCAGGCGTTCCAAGGCACCCGAACTGGCAACGGCAGCCAGCGCGCGGTGTCTCTGGGCGCGGTCCACGAAGACCACGAAGGGCCCGGGGGGCTGGCTGACTTCCCAGCGCAGACCGGCTCCGGATAGGGCGGCTTGCACTCGTGCGCTCTCGCTGGCGTCCAGGCCCGAGATCAGGACCTCATAGTGCGGACGATTGGAGTAGGTCAGCACGACCGCGGCAAGCAGCAGGGCCACGACGGCTCCGGCTGCCAAGGCGATGCGCGTGTTGACGCTAGTCGCCCGCAGTTGGTCGAGGATCTGGCGGAGGAGCGGGTTCATGGGGGGTCAGCTCGCTCAGACGCTCATGCGCATGACCTCGCGGTATGCGTCGACGAGCTTGTTGCGGATCTCAAGGGAGTACTTCAGGGTCAAATCCGCGCGCTTGATCTGCGCGGCGATCTCGTGGAACTCGGTCACCTTGCCGGTCACGATGTCTTCCGGCAGTCGGTCCGCCGCAGCCAATTCGCTTTGCGCGGCCCGGATGCCGTCCCGCAGGCCGTTGAGCAGCTCGGGCGCGGAGGTTTCGCGGCTGGCTTGGCCCGGGCTCGAGGTTTCGATGCGGGCTTGCCGCAGCTCCGCCGCCTTGCGCTGCAAGGCCGCCAGCACGGCTTCCTGCTGGAGACCTCCCGTGGATCCGATACGGTCGACCATGGCATCAACTCACGGAGAAAACGTCAGCGCGCGATCTCCAACGCGCGCTCCGCCATGCGAAGGAAGTTGTCCTGGGCCCCGATGTTGGCCTCGTAGGAGCGCATGGTGGCGATCATGTCCGCCATCTCCTTGAGGGGTTGGACGTTGGGCATGCGCACGTTGCCGTGCTCATCCGCATCGGGGTGACCCGGATCGTGGATTTCCTCGAAGGGTGTGGTCGTGTCCGTGATCACCCGCGAGGCCGCGACGCCGGCAACCGTTGCGTTGCGGCCGTTTTGGCGCACGAGAGGTTCGAAAACGACCATCTTGCGCCGGTAAGGACCACCTTCGGGGGTGCGCGTGATGTTGGCGCCCGCGATGTTTTCGGCGATCACACCGAGGCGCACACGTTCCGCGGAGAGACCGGTGGACGAGGTGCGCAGGGTCGAAAAGAGTCTGTCGATTCCGCTCATGACTAACGTCCTCCGATGATGGCCTGGTCAAGGCGCGAGTAGCGGCCTGAAAGGACCGCGGTGTAGGCCTCGTAGAGCAACCGATTCTCACGCCCCGCGTTCGCTTCGAGTTCGGGGTTCACGTTGTTGCCGTCCTGACGCCGGGGGCTGATCATGTCGGGCGATTCGACGTGTCGAACGCTCAACGGATCGGAACGGCGGTCGTTGAGGGCGCGAGCCAGCAAGTCCTCGAAGCGCACCGTGCGCCGGGTGAAACCCGGGGTGTTTTGGTTCGCGAGGTTGTTGGCGATCACCCTTGCCCGCTCGCTCGATGCATCGAGCAAGTTCAGGAGCAAGGTCTCGGAGCGCATATCGGAGCGCACAGTCATTGACAAGCCTCCTTGGCGGGCAGCAGGCCGCTGGTCTTCCAGAGCTTCATCTTGTTGCTCAAGGTCCGGGCCGTGACTCCCAAGCGTCGCGCGGCCTCGGTTTTGTTGCCGGATGTCGAGTCGAGGGTGGCGAGGATGGTTTCACGCTCCAGAGCCTCAAGGGGCCGATTGGCAAGCAAAGGCGCCAGCGTGGCCAGATCCATTTCGCGCAAAAGTGCAAGGGCATCTCCCGGTTCGCGGGAGTCGCCAGGTGCCTCGCACGGAACGCTGTCCTTAACCGCCGCGCCCGGAGCGATGCTTTCGCCGGGACCAAAGAGCAAAAGGTCCGGGGTCAAAGTGTCCGTGCGCATCAACACGACCGCACGCTGGATGACGTTCTCCAGTTCGCGGACATTGCCCGGCCAGCTCCAGGCCAAGAGCCGCGCGCGTGTCTCCTCCGGAATGGAGCGCAGTCCTTGGCCGTGCTGTCGCGCGTAGTGGCGAGCGAAGTGCTCGGCCAGCGGCAGAATGTCCTCGGTGCGGCGACGCAGCGGTTCCAAGTGGATCGGAAGCACATGCAGCCGGTAGTAGAGGTCCTCGCGGAAGCGACCGGCAGCGACCTCGTCGGGCAAACTGCGGTTCGTCGTGGCGATGATGCGAACGTCGACCCGCAGGGTGACGGTTCCTCCGACACGCTCGAACTCCTCCTCTTCGAGGACACGCAGCAGCTTGGCCTGCAAGGAGGGCGGAATTTCGCCGATTTCATCCAGGAGCAAAGTGCCGCCGTCCGCCAGCTCGAAGCGGCCCTCGCGGCGGCGATGGGCGCCGGTGAACGCGCCCCGCTCGTGTCCGAACAACTCGGATTCGAGCAGGCTCTCGGAGAGAGCCGCGCAGTTGACGCGGATGAAGGGCCCGCCCAAGCGGGGGCTGCTCTGGTGGATGAAGTGCGCGACGCGTTCCTTGCCTGTGCCGCTCTCCCCGGTGATCAGCACCGTCCCCTTCGAGTGGGCGATGCGGCGGGCCGATTCCAACGTTTCCTGCAGGGCTCGGCTGCGCGCCACCAACTGGGGAGACTCTTGCTCCACCTGGTGCCGGAGATACTCGTTCTCCGCCTTGAGGCGGTGGGTGGCGGCGACACGCTCCAGCACCAAAGCCAAGGTC
>JBJHAV010000004.1:16847-43314 GCA_050480685.1 Planctomycetaceae bacterium
GCCAAGGTCTGGGGAGAAACCGGCTTGAGCAGGAAGTCGGAGGCCCCCAGTCGCATCGCTTCCACGGCCGACTCGACCGAGGCGTGGGCGGTGATCAAAACCGTGGGCAGGCCCGGAGCGACCTCACCCAAGCGGCGGATCAACTCGAGCCCGTCCATGCCGGGCATGCGTAGGTCCGTGAGCACGATGTCGTACTCGCGCTCGCGAACACGCTCGAGGGCCTGGGCGGGCACTCCGGTGGCCTCCGCGCGGATGCCGAGGCTGCTCGCGGCCTCGGTCAAGAATTCGCGGCTGAGCGGATCGTCATCGACGACCAACAGGCGGTGCAGACTCATTGGGGGGATTCGACGCCGGTGGTGCGCGGCAGGCGGAGGGTCAGACGGGCGCCACCCAAATCGGAGCGGCGGGGGTCCAGGATCAGCCGACCGCCGTGCAGGCGGGCGATGGTGTCCACCAGCGCCAAGCCCAAGCCGCAGCCGTCCGCTCGTGTGGTGTAGAAAGGTTCCATGAGGCGCTCGGGCCGTTCAGCGGGCAGGCCGGGGCCGCCGTCCTCCACGTCCAGGCAGCACTCGTCGTCCAAGCTGCGGATCGTGATTCGGATCGGGCCACCTTGGGGTTGGCAATCCATGGCGTTGGCGAGCAGGTTGCGCAGGGCCTGGCGCAGTTTGATGCGATCCATGAGCACGCAGGGATCCGGGCCCTCGATCGCCACGGACCAGTTGCGATGGTCGGCGCGGGCTTCGAACTCTTGGGAGAGGGCGTCCTCGATCACCGAAACCAGCGGGACGGATTCCAGCCGTAGGTCGCGAGGTCGTGCGAAGGAGACCAGGCTGCTGACCACCTCATCGGTGCGGCGCGCACCTTCGGAGATGCACTGCGCCCAGCGATGTGTGCGCGTTCCGGAGGGCAGCTCCGCGAGCAGCAGCGAAGCGAAACCGGCAACGGCGTTGAGCGGGTTGCGGATTTCGTGGGCCACACCGGCCGAGAGCGTTCCGAGTGCAGACATCTTCTCGGCCTGTCGAACCTGGGTCTCCAGGCGCAGGCGGTCGGTGATGTCGTCCAGGACCCAGACTTCGCCTACACAACCCGCCCGCTCCGCCTGGATCGATTCCTTGCGCCGCTGAATGTGGCGCACGTCGCCGCCGCGCGCTTCGAGGCGCAGCCAGCCATCCGCTGCCGGCGCCAGTTCGAGCAGTTCCAGGCACCCCTGGCCGGGGTCCCGGGGACGCAGCAGGGCGCCCAGCCGCAGGGCCGCCGCATTGGCGCGCTCCAACGCTCCGCTGCTGGAGCGCACGACAACTCCACTCGGCAGAGATTCGAGCACGGCCTCCAAGAGTCCACCGATCCGATCGAGCTGGGCGACCTGCTCCTCCAGGCGGCGATTGGCGGTGGCCAGTTCCGCCTCGACGCGGTGGGCCTTCTTCGCCAGCCGGTCGTAGCTGGTCAGCAACTCGTCGGAGATGCCGGCAAAACGCGCGAGCACCGCATCGAGTTCCTGGCGTTGCTCCAGTGCGGTACTCATCGCGGAGAACCTCCCAACGTCGACGAGCTCGTGCCCAAGGTGCGACGTGTCTCGCGCAACTGCCAAAGCCATTCCAGGTACTCGAGATCGGTGCGGATGCGTTCCGCCAATTCTTCGTTCGGAGTTTCGGAAGAAGCCAGGACATCGCGGGCCATGCGCAGGGCCCCCAGGGCCTGCTCTAGCTCCTCTTGGCGCTCCAAGATGCGGGCGCGCAAGTGCAGCACCTCGGCCTTGGCGGGCAGCCCTTCCAGGAGCGCCAGCGCAGCGGGGTACTGGCCGGCGTGGAACGCAGTACGCGCCTGGCGCATGGGATCGCCCCCGATCACGCGGGGCGCAGGCTGGGAAACCGTCCGCGATGGTGCAGAGCCGTTGGCCGCCGGCGCGGTGACCGGACGTGACGGCGTAAGGCCGTTGCCGCCTTGAATGGCCGACGGGCGAATCAGCGCCAGTTCGGCGTCGTCCAGCCCGATCTTGAAGACACCCGATCCGGACGCGGTCGTCTCGCCGCGGACAGGCGCAGCACCATCCCGCGAGACTTGACGAGCACCTTCCAGCACCAGCTCCAATTCGGCGACCTGCCTGCGCAGCTCTTCTAGCCGCGCATCGCGTGTCTGGCCGTCGTTCGAGGGAACTTCGGTGAACACTAGGACTTGCTGCCGCGCAAAGGTGTCGCCGGACTCGATTTGGGTGCGGAGCTGTGCCAGCGAAGCGATCGCCCGGATGCGCTCATCCTGAGCCTGGCGTAGGGCCCGTTCGCGCGGTCCGATCGACGCGGAGTCGCTGACTTGTCCAGCGGCCGGCAGCAGCAGGAGTAGAACGCCGAGGCCCGAGGCTCCAAGCGCGGAAGCGTGCATCATCAGTAAATCCCCTCGTAAGCCAAGAAAGCTCGGTCATAGCGCCGAGCGCGCTCCAGCAGGCCAGCCGCGGCGACATCCAAGGGCTGGCGGTCGTCGCGTTCCTCGATCTCCCAGCGGGCATCGCGCAGCACATCGAGCGCCGAGTCGAGGCCCGCCAGTGCAAAGGCGTGTTCCGCGCGCAGTTTGGCCAGCCGAAGGAAGTCGGCGCGGCTCAAATCCGCGCGCAAGGAGTGCAGCGCGGCAAGTACCGGCGTTGCTTCCTCCAACCGGCCCTCACGTAGGTACTCGGCGGCCAGTTCCAGGCGCAGGACCGGATCCAGCTTCTGCAGGTCCAGTGCCAATCCCAATCGGCGACGGGCTTCCAGCGCGACTTCCTCGAATACCTCGACTTCGGCGGTCATTTTCCCCTGCGCGGATGTGAAGAGAGCGGCCAGCACGTCTTCGGCTTCGAGCGAAAGACGCACGGAGCGCTCCAGTGCCATGGGGCGCGCTTCGACAGGGCCGTGCGCGCCTAGGATCAACCAGGCCCGCGCCGCTTCCTTCTTGAGGCCGAGTTTTTCGAACGCCATGGCACGCAGTCGCATGGCATCCATCTCCTGCTTGGGCGAGAAACCCCGCGCCGCGGCGCCTTCGACGGCCTGAAGCGCCAGGATCGGCTCTTCCTGGGCCAAACGTGACCGTGCAACCAGCAGTGCCCGTTCGGCACGTTCTTCGCGATCGGTGCTCGGATGCGAGCGGTCGAGCGCTTCGAGCATGTTCTGGGCCAGAACCGGGTTGCCCAGTTCCAATGCGCAGCGAGCCATCTCGCGGCGAGCGGCCGCATGTAGGAGTTCCGCGCCCACGTGATTGGCTAGCCCCCGCAACTGTGCGGAGGCCTCGGACCAAAGGCCCATGCGCTGGAGCGCCAACGCCATGCGCCAGCGGGCCACATGCACGGCTTCCGAGGTGCGATAGGTTTCGATCAGCGCGTGGTAGTGCTCGACGGCGGCACCGTCGTTCCCCTGGCTCTCTTCGATCTCGGCCTGGGAAAGACGAGCCCCGGGCGCGTCCGGATGATCTCCAAAGGCGTTCAGGCCACGGGCGTACTGCGCCAGGGCGGCTTCGCGGATGCGCGGCTGACTCGATGCCTCCATGGAGGCGCTGCGGATGCGAATGGAGTAGGGGCTCACTTCCGCGCGCAAACCGACCGCGCCGAGGCAGATTTCGAGCACGTCGACCAGAGGCCGCTCGCGCAGTTCCACGGTCAAGAGGTCGGGGCGCATGGTGCTTGCGAGACCTTCGAGCTCCCGATCGACAGCGGCCGCAACCCGTTCGAGCAGGCGATCTAGGGGCACGCTGCTGCCGACCACCGTCACGACTTCGCGCCCGCGGGGTCCGGACACGGATACACTCAGGGGCGCGAAGGCCTCCGAGCCGGCGCGCGGTGAATTCTCCGAGTCGACGGCGAAAGCCATCGATGCAACCAGGAGCCAACAGGCTGCAATCACGGCAAACGCTCCTTGGCCTGTGCTTCCAGGCGCAGGCTGTCGCCAATCAGAAAGCGCACGCGACCTTCGAGCAGGTGTCGGACGTCAGGCTCATGGCGATCGACAACCGCCAGGATGCCGTAGAGGCGTCGGCGCGCTTCCTCGAAACGACCCTCCTCGAAGAGACCCTGGATGCGCTCAAAGTCGGCCTCCGACCCGGTTGCGGCGGAATGCACCAGGGGGCGCGCGAGCTGCTCGATCGTCCGAGTGCGGCCTGCGATGTCGTCAATCAGGGCGTGTGCGGTCCGCTCTAGGTTGCGTTCGGCGCCTCCCAGGGCGCGCCGTGTTTCCTGGGCGCTGAGCCAGAGGCCCCCGGCGAGCAGTAGCTGCCCCACAAGCAGACCCAGGGCCAGGGCCCAGGCCCAACGCGGCAGGCTCGCCACTCCCACGACCTGCGTGGAAGGGGAACCGACGGCGACGGGGGCCGCGCCTTCGCAAGCTCCGATCTTCCCAGTGTCGAGTACCGCTTCGACTCGATTGGCATCCGGCTCCTCGGCCGCGAAGCTCTTCAGAAAGTCTTCCAGGTCGATCTCGGCGTCATCCGCCGGCTCGGAGGAATCCCCGTAGAGCTCATCGAAGCGGAAGAGATCCTCGTCCTCGTCGAACTCCGGATCGGCGCCGGAGCCCTTGGCGTGCAGTTCGGTAGCCATGGTCAGCTCCAGAGCACCCGTTGGGCCAAGCGCCGGTCGCCATGGGGCGAGAGCCAGCGCGCGACGACTGCGGCGTTCGCCGGAGGCAGGGCCAAGCCTGAGGTTTCACCGCGTCCGACCTCCGCCAATAGTCGGCGAGCGAGCTCCGGCGACAGATAGTCGAGTTCGCTCCAATCGTCGTCGTCGGTGTATGAACCGCGGCTGCTGGCGGGAGTCAGGAAACCGAGCTGGATGCGGCTTCCGCCATCACCGGACTCGATGCGGTGTTCGTCCGCCAATGCGACGGCGCGGGCCAATCCGCCGAGAAGACGCTCTTCACCGGAGGCTCGCAGCAGAGCGCGCTCCGGCTCGAAGCCAGGGCCCTGATCGCGGACCACGAGTTCCATGCGACCCGCCAGCGTGCGTAAGTGGAGTTCGCCGCCGCTGCCTGCCGCATACCTGTGCGCATTGTCGAGCAGCTCCGCGGCAGCGGTCACGACCCGGGCGCGCAGGCCGGGGCCGAAGCCGGTGCGCACCAAATGCGCCAACAAGTCGCGCAGGAGTTCATCGGTGGCTTCATCCGTCTGGCCGAGTGGCCAGGTGACGCCGGTGCCCTGGTGCCGGGCGCGACCTCGCGTCGCAGCGCCGTCGGCGAGAGCGAGTCCCAGGGCGGCGCCGCACTCGTCCGCGTCGAGGGGCCGCGGAAGGACGTCGATGGCGCCGAGTCGCAGCGCGCGCCGGCAGAGTCCCAATCCCGGTGACGTGCTCGCCACCACGATCGGCAGTCCGGGCGAGCGCCGCCGGAGCTCCTCGGCCAAGGCCAGGCCGTCCCCGTCGGGCAAACATGCTTCGACGAGCAGGACGTCGGGCAAGGGCATCAGCAGGGCCTGGCGTGCGTCTCGGGCTCCGATGCCATGTAGCGGAAGGCGGTCGGTAATCGGTTCGAGCTCTTGCTGCGTGAATCCGCCGACCCACAGGCAGAGCGCCGAGCCGGGGACGTGTCCCTGGGGCGAGTGAGTGTTTTGGGCGGGGCGCATGGGAGAGGTTTTCCGGGTCGCGGTCGCTCGGGCGCGTTTGCAGCGCCCGGACGGACTCCCCGGTGGCAGGCTTTTCGGTCCCGCCCCCCGCCTTGCTTGAAGCTGGGGCCCCGCCGCCGGAAGGGATTTCCCTATCCGCGGAGTTGCGGCCTTGGCTTCGGCCTGGGAGTGGGGCCCGCTTGGAAAGGCCTTCCGGGTCGGGGCCGGCCACCGGCCGCGGCCGGGCGGTCAGCCTGTCAGCCCAAGCCGTAGCGCTTGAGCTGGGCGTGCAGCGTCGCGCGGTGGATGCCGAGCCGCCTGGCCGCCTCGCTCTTGTTGCCGCCGGTCGCGGTCAAGACCTCTTCGATGCGCCGGCGACGCAGATCCTCGAGGCGCTCGCCGTCCGAACCCCGCCCAGGCGTCGGCAGGGTCCCGGCGCGGGGCGACACCCGCTCCAGATCCTCGACCCCCAGGCTCCCGGCCGAGCCCTCGGCCGGCCGCTCCCCTAGGGCCCGTTCCACCCAATGCCGCCAAATGCCGCGTTCGCCGGCCTCGCATTGCCGCAGCCAGTCGCCGACGCCGGGAGCGCAGCGCCATTCCCGGGCAGCGCTCCGCCCGGCGCGAGCCGCGATCACCTCGGCCAGCACCGCTTCTGCGGTCTCCTGGGCATCCTCCGGCCGCTCGTCGAGGGGCGGCAGCGCGATGCGGAGCACGTTCAAGCGCCGGGCCAGCTCCCCATCGAGCTCGCCCGCGGGGACAAGGTGGTCGGGTGCGGCCCGGGCCCCGACGACCAGACGCGGCCGCTGATCTGCCGGGCGTTCGAGCAGACCGGCCAAACGCGCGGCGGCGCCTCCGAGGGCCTCGACGGGAGCCAAGTAGAGGGTGCCGCCGACGGCTTCCGACCAGACCCGGTCGAGTAGGCGGGAGGGCTCCCGGCCGGCACCGCCCGGGTCCAAGACGCGAAAAGGGCCCGCAGCCCGGGAGGAGAGGGCGTGCACCGCCCGGGCCACCCCGGCTCGGCCGACGCCGACAGGGCCCGAGATCCAGACCGTGGCATCGGGCCGGGCCGCTGCCAGCCCGAGGGCCCGCCGGGCCGCGGCCATGGAGGCCGAGGGGCCGGGCAGGGCCCAGGCCGGGTCAGGCCATCCTTCGGCCCGCTCCAGGTCGGCTCGCACCCGCGCCAGGATGCTGCGCAGCGCTTCGAACGCGACCTGCTTCGACGCGGCGAGCGGAATCGGGGAGTTGTCCAGGTAAAATTCCTGTAGTTCGTGGTCCGGCGCACCTTCGCCTGAGAGCTGGACCAGCCCCGCCCGTTCCGGGTCGAGGGTCCGCAGCCGCCAGGCGGCCATTTCCCGTGCGCTCAGGCTGCCGACGGGGGCTGCCACCAGCAGGCACGTTCCCCGCGCCCCGGACAGCAGCCCCGCCACCTCACCCGGCTCCCCCAGGCGTTTCGGCACCAGGTCCAGGGCCCGGGCGGCCGCGGCCCAACGGGCGAAGTCCGGGTCCCGGGGGATCAGCAAGCAGGCGGTGGCGGTCACGGGTGGGCCGGCCCGGTCGGGGCCGCAGACAAGAGGATTTAACGTCTTCCGGGATCCATCGGGTTGCTCCGGCCATCCGCATCCCACCGATCGGCCCCGATTCCGCACCTCGTGCTCATGCGCCGGGCGGGCCGTCCGACAACAACCGCGTCCCGAGGCTCAGCCGACGGACCCTCATCGATCGGACCCCCAACCAAGGAGCAGAGGCCATGGGCCTGCGAGTCAACACCAACATCATCTCCATGACCGCCCAGCGGAACCTCGGTAATGTCACCGAGCGCCTGCAGGGCAACTTCCAGCGCCTGTCGAGCGGTCTGCGGGTCGCGACGGCCGCGGACGATCCGGCGGGGCTCGGTATCAGCGAGCGCATGCGCTCGCAGATCCGCTCCCTGGGTCAGGCCTCCCGCAACTCCCAGGACGGCGTCTCCCTGGTGCAGACCGCCGAAGGGGCGATGGCCGAGGTCAACAACAACCTCACCCGGATGCGGGAGCTGGCCATCCAGGCCGCCAACGGAACGGTCTCGGATGACGACCGCGCCATCATCGACAACGAGTTCCAGGCCCTGATCCTCGAGATCGATCGCATCTCGCAGACGACCAACTTCAACGGTCTGGCATTGCTCGACGGTTCGGTCGCGACCCTCGACTTGCAGGTCGGCATCAACGCCGGCGAGACCATCACGGTCACCCTGGAGGACGTCACGGCTGCCACCCTCGGTATCGACACCCTGGATGTCACCGATGCGGCCAACGCCGTTGCGGCCCTGACCGCGATCGACGATGCAACCAACTCGGTCAACGAATCCAGGGGCGCCCTCGGTGCGGCCCAAAACCGTCTGCAGAGTTCGATCCGCTCGATCGCCAACGCCCGCGAAAACCTGGCCGCGGCCGAGAGCCGCATCCGCGACGTGGACGTGGCGGCCGAGACGGCCGACCTGACCCGGAACTCCATCATGCAGCAAGCCGCCGTGGCCGTGCTCGGACAGGCCAACGTGCAGCCGCAGATCGCCCTGCAGCTCCTGCAGGGATAACCGAAGAAAGGCCTCTCGGGGCCGATCGCTGAGGGGGGGGGCCACCACCGTGGTGGCCTCCCCGATCAGCGGGCGCGAAAGCGCAGCCGCTCTTTTTCAAACAACGTCGGATCCCGGCCCGGAAGCAGCGCCAGAGCGCCCGCTCCCATCCAGCCGAACACCCGTCGCGCCTGATGTTCCCACATCGCCGCGCGGCGGGTCGACACGTCCGCCCAGTGCCATCGCGTTCCCGGAGTGCCATCCGGGTTCTCGAGGTCGGCCGTGTCTCACCCCGAGCGGACCCCGGTCCGCGCTTCCTCCCCCAGTCCAAAGGGAACACTGCCATGGGACTCCGCGTCAACACCAATATCTTCGCCATCACCGCCCAGCGCAATCTGGGCGCCGTCAGCGAGCGCCTCGGCGGCAACTTCGCCCGCCTCTCGAGCGGTCTGCGCATCGCAACGGCCGCCGACGACGCTGCGGGTCTTGGCATCAGCGAGCGCATGCGTTCGCAGATCCGTTCCTTCGGTCAGCTCGGCCGAAATGCCCAGGACGGCATCAGTCTGGCCCAAACCGCCGAAGGGGCCATGAACGAGATCAGCAACAACCTCACGCGTATGCGTGAGTTGGCGCTGCAATCCGCCAACGGCACCCTGGACGATACCGATCGCGCGATCATCGATGTCGAGTTCCAGGCGCTGATCGAAGAGATCGAGCGCATCGCGGACTCGACCACCTTCAACGGAATCTCGCTGCTCGACGGGGGTCCCGATGTGGACATCCAAGTCGGTCTCGACAGCGGCGATGTGATCACGATCGCAGGGAACGACGTCACCACGACGACCCTGGGCATCGCCACCTTGGCGGCCGATACCGCCGGCGGAGCCGATGGCGCCCTCGCGGTGCTCGACGACGCGATCAATTCGGTAAACGAGGCGCGCGGCAACTTGGGTGCCGTGCAGAACCGCCTGAGTTCCGCCTACCGCTCGATCCAGAACTCGCGCGAACTGCTCGCGGCGGCGGAAAGCCGAATCCGCGACGTGGACGTCGCGACCGAGACCGCGGATCTGACCAGGAACTCGATCCTGCAGCAGGCGGCCACGTCGGTGTTGGCCCAGGCCAACGCCCAGCCTCAGCTCGCGCTCAACCTGCTCGGTTGATGCGCATGCGTCGGCGAAATCGTGTTCGCCGACGCGCACCTTGCAACGCCGCCCGGGGTCCGTCCCCGTCGGGCTTCGACCAGGCGGCGAGCCACGATTCGGAAGATTTCGAATCACCCCCACACTCAGTATCCAACCCCGAACCCCGAGAAGTCATGGGACTCCGCGTCAACACCAACATCTACGCCATCACGGCCCAGCGAAACCTGGGCGACGTCAGCGAACGGCTGGCGGGCAACTTCGCGCGACTTTCGAGCGGCCTGCGCATCGCGACGGCCGCCGACGACGCGGCCGGCCTGGGGATCAGCGAGCGTATGCGTTCGCAGATCCGCGGCTTGGCCCAGGTCGGTCGCAACGCCCAGGACGGCATCAGCCTCGCTCAGACCGCCGAAGGCGCGATGAACGAGATCAGCAACAACCTGACGCGCATGCGTGAGTTGGCGCTGCAGTCCGCCAACGGAACCCTCTCCGACGAGGATCGCGAGATCATCGACGTGGAGTTCCAAGCTCTGATCGAGGAAATCGATCGCATCGCCGACTCCACCACCTTCAACGGGCTGAACCTGCTCAACGGCGGTGGTGACGTGGACATCCAGGTCGGTCTCGACAGCGGGGACACGATCACGATCGTCGAAAACGACGTCACGACCACCGCACTCGGAATCGGGGCTTTGGCCGCCGATACCGCAGGCGGCGCCGATGCGGCCCTGGCCGCGATCGACGACGCGATCAACGACGTGAACGAAGCCCGCGGAAACTTGGGCGCCGTGCAGAACCGCCTCAGCTCCGCCTATCGCTCGATCCAAAACACCCGCGAAAGCCTGGCCGCCGCCGAGAGCCGCATCCGCGACGTGGATGTGGCCAACGAAACGGCCGATCTGACCCGGAACTCGATCCTGCAGCAGGCTTCGGTTTCGGTTCTGGCCCAGGCCAATGCCCAGCCCCAGCTCGCCCTGCGACTCCTGGGTTGATTCCAACGCGCCCCGCCACGGCGGGGCGATCGGCTCTTTCGCCGCGCTTCCCTAGCGGCGAGACAACGTACCCCACCTCGTTCACGAAACCGCGCCTAGGCGCGGCGAACGGACGGCGGTGGGCCCGGGGCGAGCTCCGATCACGGTGATCGGGGAAGCCCAGGGCGGAGTGTGCCGCTGCGTACCCCAACCGGACCCCGACGTGCCATCGGGGCCCCCGGTCCGCACGGTTTGCTCCGCCGCCTTGCGGGTCCCCTTCGGGTCCCGATGACTCTGACTCCATTCCAAAGGAAGAAGTACCTATGGGTCTTCGCGTCAACACCAACGTTTTTGCCCTCACGGCGCAGCGCAACCTGTCGAATGTCAGCGAGCGCCTGGGTGGCAACTTCGCCCGTCTCTCCAGCGGCCTGCGCATCGCAACGGCCGCCGACGACGCGGCGGGCATGGGCATCAGCGAGCGCATGCGTTCGCAGATCCGCGGCCTCGCTCAGGCGGGCCGCAACGCCCAAGACGGCATCAGCCTCGCTCAGACCGCCGAAGGCGCGATGAACGAGATCAGCAACAACCTCGTGCGTATGCGCGAGTTGGCGCTGCAGTCGGCCAACGGAACCCTCTCCGACGAGGATCGCGAGATCATCGACGTTGAGTTCCAGGCCCTCATCGAAGAGATCGATCGGATCGCCGACGGCACGACCTTCAACGGGATCGATCTGCTGAACGGCGGTGGCGACATCGACATCCAGGTTGGACTCGACAGCGGCGACGTCATCACCATCGAGGAGAACGACGTCACCACGACGACCTTGGGCGTTGGTACCCTTGCGGTTGCCACTTCCGGCGGTGCCGACGCTGCCCTTGCTGCCATCGACGACGCCATCAACGATGTCAACGAGGCTCGCGGCAACCTGGGTGCGGTCACGAACCGCCTCAGCTCCGCTTACCGTAGCATCCAGAACAACCGCGAGGGTCTGGCTGCTGCCGAGAGCCGCATCCGCGACGTGGATGTGGCCATGGAGACCTCCGACCTGACCAGGAACACGATCCTGCAGCAGGCCGCGGTTTCCGTGCTGGGGCAAGCCAACGTGCAGCCCCAGCTTGCGCTCCGACTGCTCGGTTGATGTCGCCGGCCCGGCCTTCGCCGGCAGGGCCCGACGGATCCTGAGAAGTGGACCGCAAGGGAAGGGGGGTCCCGCCCCGTCGGGGCCCCCCCACCCCTTTCCTTTTCGCAGGTTCGGCCTGGCCCAAGGTCAGGCCGGAAAATTTTTCCATACGCCGCGGATCGGGTGCGCGATCAGGCAGCGCACCCCAAGGAACACTCACGCGCCCGGGGCCGGCGACCGATAACCCCTCCGGAGGCTTCCAGCAGCTCGGATCATGGCAGGACCCATTCAATTCGGCGGACTCGCCAGCGGACTCGACACCAAGGCGATCATCAAGGCGCTCGTTCAAGCCGAGGCCACGCCGATCGTGCTGCTCGAGAAGCAAAAGGCAGGCGAGAAGCAAAAGATCACCCAACTGGGGACCCTGGAGGGGCACCTCAAGGCGCTGGCGAAGAAGGCCCAGGACTTTGCTTCGCTCTCGGGCCTCAAGGCGACCCAAGTGAACGCCTCCAAGGAAGGGGTCGCCGCCTTCAACGTGACGGGGTCCCCGGCTTCGGGCAACTACACCCTCGACGTACAGCAGCTCGCTTCGGCGGATCGTTGGGCCTTCGACGGTGTGGCCAGCCCTACGGCCGACCTGGGCTCGGGTTCGCTGTCCTTCGAATACGCGGGCACGGCCTACTCCGTGGACTTTTCCTCGGGCGGTTCGCTGAACGCTCTGGCGGCCGCGATCACGGACGAAACCGACGGCGCTGTGGACGCCAAGGTGATCAACACCGGTACAGGATCCAGCCCCAGTTGGCAGTTGGTGCTCTCCGGCAAGGACACAGGCGCGGACAACGCCATCACCGGCATCGATGCCGGCTCGATCGCGGGGCTCGGCGGCGCCACTCAGATCAGCGCCGCGGCGAACGCCGTGGTGGTCGTGGACGGTTTGACCATCCAGCGTTCCACGAACACCTTCGCCGACGTGATCGAAGGTTTGGAGATCACCCTCGAGTCCGCCGGTCAGGGGCCCATGCAGGTCAGCGTGGGTCTGGACCAAGACGGCATGGTGGACCGGCTCAAGGAGTTCATCGACGGCTACAACAAGGTCATCGAGTTCATCAACAAGCAGAGTTCGTACAGCGAAGAGTCCGGGCAAGGCGGCGCTTTGTTCGGCGATCCGGCCCTGCGCACGATTGCTTCGAACCTGCGACAGGCGATCTTCAGTCCCGAAGTCGTGAACGGGAGCAGCGCCTACGGCAGTCTCGGGATGCTCGGGATCCAGCTCCAGTCGGATGGGACCTTGCAGATGAACGAAAGCAAGGTGAAGGAGATGCTCGCGGCGGATACTGACGCGTTCATCGACTTCTTCGTCGACTTGGACGGCTTCAACAACGGTGGAGCCGAAAAGGGCACGGCCGCCTATTACCAAGACACCACGGACAATCGGGGCTTCTTCATGGTTTTGGCCAAGAGCATCGACAAGATGCTGGACAGTCAAACCGCATCGAACGGCCAGACCTACAAGGGCCTGCTGGGAGCGCGCAAGGAGTCGCTGGAGACCAAGGTCAAGTCCATCGACAAGAACATCGAGCAGCTCGAAATGCGGCTCGAAGCCTTCGAAGCCAACCTGGTCCTGCGTTTCACGGCCCTCGAAAAACTGCTCTCCGGTATGCAGTCCCAGGGAGCGTTCCTGGCTCAGTTCGGATAGGACCTCGATTCGGAAGTCATCGCCTTCGTGTGCCGCTGCGCGCGAAATCGCCCACCCCCGCCCCCGCCCCCCGATCCATGCAGTCCCCTCGACCCGGCGCGGCTTATCTGGAAGCCAGTCTGGAGAACGCGCCGCCCATCAAGATCATTCGCATGCTCTACCAGGGGGCTCTGCGGCGCATCGAGCAGGCGCGGCGCGCCCGCGAGAGCGGCGACGAGGCGTCCTACACGGACGGCCTGCACAGGGCCGACGCAATCGTGAGCGAGCTGCGCATGAGCCTCGATCACCAGGTCGCGCCGGAACTCTCCGCGCAGCTCGAACGGCTCTACCTTTTCGCCGAGGAGCGTCTCGGGCTGGCCCAGGACACCCGGCGCTTCGAGCCCGCCCTGGAGGCGGCGCAGGTACTCGAGCGACTGCTGGACGCCTGGCAGCACATCGAGTTGGACGGCAAAGCGGCATGAGCGGCGCCCAATCGCTGCTGCGCGCGCAGGAGGCCCTCCTGACGGCCCTGGAGTCCCCCGCAGGGGCGCAGACGGAGGTCCTGGAGCGCCTGTTTACGGCGGTCGAAGCCGCCTTGGCCCAAGTGGACGGGGGGGCCGACCCAGGGGAGTTGGCCCGGGCCCGCCAGCTCAACGCCCTCCTCCAGGCCGCGCTCCTGGAGGAGCGTTCCCGGGTCGGCGACGAGCTGGAGCAGGTCCAGGGGCTCCTGCGCTGGACTGGCGCTCTGGCTCCGAAGCCGCTACCCGGGGACTCGGTCGACATCGCCGGCTGATCCGGGGGCAGCCCCGAGATAGGATTGTCGCGAAACGCGACAGGTGGGATGCCAGGGCCGGGACTCGCCGGCCCCAACTGTCGCGGGGGGTGTAGCGCGCGCCGAGCGGGGGTCGATCCCCGGGCAGGTCCCGATGCGGGCCTGTCGCGATGCACGACACACTCCCCCTCGCCGCGAGCGCAACCCCCGTGGGCGCCGCGGCCCCCCAGACCCTGGATCTGGTGCGCTACCTGGGCTTCTCGGCCCTGGTGATCGCCGGCGTGGTCGCCCTGGCGCTCTTTCTGCCGCGTCTGGCCAAGGGCGCTTGGCGCACTCGGGCCGCGCGCCGTTCCCTCAAGGTGGTCGACCTCCTGCCCCTGGGCGGCCGCAAGAAGCTGACGGTCGTGCAGGTCTACGACCGCACCTTCGTGCTCGGCCTCGGTGACAAGGAGATCTGCCTGGTGGCCGAATTGGAGGGCGCCGAAATTCCGGCGCCGGAGCCACAGACCGCGGTGTCCGATGGGGACAGCGCGGAACGGGCGGCAAAGTTCCTCGCCCGACTGGCGGAGAGTGTGCGCAAGGACCCGGTACCCGCGGCGCGCGCCACACGCAGGCCGCAGCCGGCTGCCGCCGCTCCGCCCGAACACTCGGACTTGCTGGTGCCCGTGGCACCGCCGACCGCGCAGGCGGGTACGAACAACGTGGCCGCGCGGGCGGGGCAGTTCCCCGCCCCGGGGCGAGGCCGCACGGTGGAAGAACTCTTGCGCGGGGAAGGGGTGCTGGGATGAGGGTCACGGATTTCACCTTCATCCGCCGTGTGCTGTTCGCGCTCGGATTGCTGCTGCTTCCGCTTTGGATCGGCGATCCGGCTGCGTCGGCAGCCGCGCAGTCGGCCCAGGATGGGGCCATGCCGCGTCCGACGGTGGGTCTTGGGCCATTCGATCCCGACGCGCTGTTCGCCGGCAACATCGACGAAGAGCCGTCTTTGCCGATCGCCGGGCGGTTGAGCTCCCCGCTCGAAATCGCGCTGCTCTTGACCCTGCTCTCGCTGCTGCCGGCGGCGTTGATCTCGGTCACGTGTTTCACGCGCATCGTGATCGTGCTGAGCTTCGTGCGCCGATCGCTCAGCACGAACGAATTGCCGCCCAATCCGGTGATCTTGGGTCTGGCTTTGTTCCTTACGGCCTTCGTGATGGCACCGGTGGGCACCCGCATGCATGCGGAGGCTTGGGTGCCCTACCAGGAGGGCACCATGGGCGCGGAAGAGGCTGCGTCGACCGCCTGGAGCGAGCTGCGCGGTTTCCTGCTGGCCAATACACGACCCGGAGAACTGGAGTTTTTCCGCGAGCTCTCCGGTGAAGAGCATGCTTCGCTCGCGGCCGACGAGCTGCCCTTCCAAGTGGTCGTTCCGGCCTTCGTGGTGAGCGAACTCAAGACGGCCTTCCAGATGGGCTTCTTGCTCTTCCTGCCCTTCTTGGTCATCGACCTGGTGGTCGCAAGCGTGTTGCTCTCGATGGGCATGTTCATGCTGCCACCGGTGATGATTTCGACCCCGTTCAAGATCCTGCTTTTTGTCCTCGTGGACGGTTGGGAGCTGGTCTGCCGTTCCCTGGTGACTTCGTTCACCGTTTAGGAGACGACCCGTGGAAATCGATCTGCTCGTCGTCGACTTGGCCCGCGACATGATGGTCACGGTGCTGATGCTGGCCGGACCCCTGCTGATGGTCGGGCTCGTGGTCGGCCTCTCGGTCAGCCTGTTCCAGGCGCTGACGTCGATCCAGGAACAGACCATGAGCCTGGTGCCGAAGATGTTCGCGGTCATCGGCCTCGCGCTCTTGCTGCTCGCGCCCATGCTCGGGCTGCTGCGCGACTACGCCACGGAGGTGCTCGGTCGCCTCGGGGAGTTTGGCCTCACGTGAGCTCGGCCTTTCCCTCCCCGCACCTGATCGAACTTTTCGGGCTGTACCTGGCGCGCAGCGGCGCCCTGGTATTCAGCGCGCCGTTGCTGGGGGGGGCCACGTCCTACGCCGGAGTCAAGATCACCCTGTCGATCGCTCTGGCGATGATTCTGCAGAACGCCTTTGGCTCGGAGGCCGTGCTTCCGGAAGGCAGTTTGGCCTATGCCGTGCTGATCGCCCGCGAGCTGATGATCGGCATCTTCCTGGGCTTCCTGCTGCAGCTCGGTGTGCTGGCCGCGCGCGTCGCCGGCGAGATGATCGGTCTCGAAATGGCCATGCACATGTCTCAGCAGGTCGATCCCGAGAGCGGTGTGTCGACTCCGCTGATCGCGCGCCTCTACGAAAACCTGCTGCTGCTGGCGCTGCTGGCTGT
Organism: Planctomycetaceae bacterium; assembly: GCA_050480685.1. Lineage (GTDB taxonomy): Bacteria > Planctomycetota > UBA1135 > UBA1135 > JBJHAV01. The sequence continues at coordinate 32,955 of JBJHAV010000004.1, forward strand.
CGACGGCCATCGCTGGGTGCTGCGCGCCCTCGGAGCGAGCTTGGAGCGGGCGCCGGTGGGGGAACTCACCGGAACGGCGGGCATGGGGGAGTACGCCCTCTCCATGCTCTCGGAAATGTTCCGGGCCGGCATGGCCTTCGCCGCTCCGGTGCTGGTGTTGCTGGCGTGTGTTTCGGCCACCATCGGCCTGCTCGCCCGGGCCGTTCCCCAGCTCAACATCCTGGATCTCGGCTTCACCCTGCGCATCGGTGTCGCTTTGGTGGCGATGTTCGTTTTGGCGCCCATGTTGGAGCCCGCCTTCGAGACCCTACTGGCTGCCATCTACGGGTGGATCGACGGCGCGCCGGCCGTCCTGGAGGGTTGACCCATGGCCGGTCAAGACGCATCCAGGGACGAACGCACCGAAGAGGCCACCCCACGCAAGCGTGAGGAGGCCCGCGATCGTGGTCAGGTCGCCATGAGCCAGGAGCTGGTCTCCGCGCTGATGCTGTGCGCGACGACCGTCGCGCTGGCCGTGGCCGGATCGAGCTTGGCGGAAGCAGCCGGCGGTTTGACCGTCAACGTCACGGGGCTCCTGCGCGAGATCGGCACCGGTGAGCTCGAAGCCCGCGAAGCCGCCGGACTGGTGCGCGAAGCCGTCGTTTCGATCCTCTGGCCGCTAGTGATGGTCATGTTGCCGGTGCTGGCGATCGGATTGACCGTCGGTTATGGGCAAGCGGGTTTCCGCATCGCACCCAAGGCCCTGGAGCCGCGCCCGGACAAGCTCGATCCGATCAAAGGCTTCGGGCGCATCCTCGGCGCGCGCGGCTGGATTCGCTTCTTGCTGTCGGTGCTCAAGATCAGCCTCATCGGCGCCGCTGTTTCCGCGGCGATCATGCTGCAGCTCGGCCGAGTCGGGTCCCTGGCGGGCAACGATCTCGGTCCTTCCCTGCTGGGAGGGTTCACCGTGGTGGGAACGGCCGTCGGCTGCGGTTTGGCGGCTTTCTTGCTGATCGCGGTGCTCGACGTCGTGTTCCAACGGCAGCAGCACGACCGGGATCTGCGCATGACCAAGCAGGAGGTCAAGGAAGACCACAAGAACACGGAAGGTGACCCGCACGTGCGCGCCCGCGTGCGTCAGTTGCAGCGCGAGATGGCCATGAACCGCATGATGGCGGACGTGCCCAAGGCAACGGTGGTGGTCACCAACCCGACCCACATCGCCGTCGCCCTGCTTTACGAGCGCGACGAGAACGGCGCACCCCTGCAGGCCGCGCCGCGTGTGTTGGCCAAGGGGGCCGACTTGATCGCGCAGAAGATCAAGGAGATTGCGCGCGAAGCCGGTGTTCCCCTGCACGAAGACGTGCCCTTGGCGCGCGCGCTCTTCGCCCGCAGCGAAGTGGGACGCGACATCCCTGAGGAACTATACGCCGCGGTGGCCACGGTCATCGGCTACGTCTACCGCTTGCGGGAGGCGCGCGCCGCCCGCTGAGGGAGCGTTTGAGCGATGAGCCAATCTAAACAACAGAGCTCCGATCGACCGGGAGTCCAAGGTATCGGGCGGGCCATGATCCGTCACGCCGACTGGATCATGGGCATCGGCGTGCTGGGGATGATGGTCACGCTGGTGACCCCGATCCATCCCAGCCTGCTCGATACGTTGCTCGCACTGAACATCGCGACGTCGCTGCTGATGCTGCTGGTGACGCTCAACGTGCGGGACACCAGCGAACTGTCGACTTTCCCGACGATCCTGCTCTTCGCCACGCTCTTCAGGCTCGGCCTGAACGTCGCCAGCACGCGCTTGATCCTCTCCGGAGGCGATGCCGGATCGATGATCACCGCCTTCGGCGCCTACGTGGTGCGCGACAACCTGGCGGTGGGCCTGATCGTCTTCCTGATCTTGGTCATCATCCAGTTCGTGGTCATCACCAAGGGTGCCGGGAGGATCAGCGAGGTCGCGGCGCGCTTCGTGCTGGACGCGATGCCCGGCAAACAAATGGCGATCGACGCGGACTTGAACGCGGGTCTGATCGATGCGGACGAGGCGCGCACGCGGCGTTCCAGGGTCTCGCGGGAAGCCGAGTTCTACGGCGCCATGGATGGTGCCTCGAAGTTCGTTCGCGGCGACGCTATCGCCGGCCTGATCATCACCGCCCTCAACCTGCTCGGCGGCATTGCCATCGGCTCCATGATGGGCATGAGCCTGGGAGAAGCGGGCACACGCTTCTCGATGCTGACGATCGGGGACGGTCTGGTCAGCCAGATCCCGGCCCTGTTCGTCTCCACCGCCGCCGCCGTGCTCACCACCCGCGCGGGCGGCCGCCAGAGCCTTGGCCAAAACCTGCTCGCCCAAGTGGGGGGCCGCCCCAAGGCGACGCTGATCGTCTCCGGCATGCTCTTTGTCCTCGGGCTGCTGCCCGGAATGCCGGGCACGCCGTTTTTCCTGCTCTCGATCGTGCTGCTCATGACCTGGCGCTCGACTCGCGGGACCGAGGGCGCGGAAGACCTCCTGGAGGCCAGCGGTGTCGTGGAGCCCGAGCCGGGCCTCAAACCCCAGGGAGCGGAAGCGACAGGGGAGGAAGAGAACAGCGAAGAACGCGAGATCGAAGGTCTGCTAGGCGTCGATCGCATCAGTCTGGAGATTGGCTACCGCCTGATTCCCCTGGTGCAGGACACCGGTGGTGCCGGCCTGCTCGATCACGTCGCCCAGTTGAGGCGGCGCATGGCGCAGCGCGAGGGTGTCGTTCTGCCTCCGGTGCGCATCAAGGACAACATCCGCCTCGAACCGGGTGGCTATCGCCTCCTGGTGGGGGGCAGCGAGGTGGCGCGCGGAACCATCGAGCCGGATCAGTACCTGGCCATGGACGGCGGGTCGGCCGACGGCAAGCTGCGCGGCAAACGAACCACCGATCCGGCCTTCGGCCTGCCGGCCTGGTGGATCGGCGAGACCCAGCGAAACGAAGCCGAGATGCTCGGCTATACGGTGATCGATGCCGTCAGCGTGCTGGTCACGCACCTCTCGGAGATTCTGCGGGCGAACTTCGCCGACATTCTGAGTCGGGACGACGTCAAGCGGCTGGTGGAGAGCGCCAAGGCTCTCGCGCCTGCTGTGGTCGAAGAGTTGGTGCCCGAGCGATTGGGCTACGGCGAGATCCAACAGGTGCTGCGCAATTTGCTGCGGGAGGGTGTTCCCGTGCGCAACATGCCGGCCATCCTCGAAGCGTTGGCGGACCACGCGGGTCGCACGAAGGATCCCGAGTCCTTGACCGAGGCGGCTCGGCAGCGGTTGGGTCGAGCGCTGTGCGAGCTGCATGCCGACGACCGCGGAACGATCCACGCCGTAACTCTCGATCCGCGCGTGGAAGCGCGCCTGGCGAGTGCCGTTTCCGGCCAAAAGGAGCCGGACGCACCGGCCGCTAGCCCGGCCTACCTTCAACGACTGATGGAGCGCCTGGAAAGCTCCCTGGCCGAGGCGGCCAGGGGCGGCGCCAACGTGGTCGTGCTCGCGCGTTCCGGTGTGCGGCGGTTCTTGGGCGAACTGGTGCGCTCCACCCTGCCGAGGGTGTCTGTGCTTTCTTACAACGAGGTCGTCTCCGCGAAGGACGTGAAGACGGCCGCGATCGTGAACCTGGAGGACTGAGGTGCAGATCCATCGAATCCGAGGCCGTTCTCTGCAAGAGGCTTTGGCGCGCGCCGCCGAGCTGCACGGGCGCCAAGCGGTCGTGCTCTCCCAGGAGAGCGATCCCGACGGCGGTGTGACCATCGCCGTCAGCGCACCCACCAACGACGCCTTGGCGCGTTTCGGTTTCGCGCCCCGGGCGGCTCGCGGCGGCGCCGAACAGGACACCTTCGGGCCCGGCCTGGCCGACTTGCGCCGGCGTCTGGTGGAAAAGGGCTGCTCGGGCCCCTTTGCGGACGAGATCCTCGCCGCAGTGGCCGAACGCGGCACGGACGAACATCCGATCGATCTCGGCGCGCGTGTGATCGGAGAACTCCTGAGCGTTGCGCCCGCTCCGCGCGCCACCGGCCGCACGCGGCTGATGGCCCTGGTCGGACCGACCGGGGTCGGCAAAACGACGACCATCGCGAAACTCGCCCATCGCCTGACCGCCGCCGGACGGCGCATCGCCCTGGCGACCCTGGACGGCTATCGCGCCGGAGCCGCGGATCAGTTGCGCGCCTTCACGGAGCGGCTCGAGTTGCCCCTTTGGCTGGGCGGGCCGGAGGGCGAATTGGGTGATGAGTTGGCACGCGCCGGCGATCTGGATGCCGTGTTGGTCGACACCACCGGGCGTTCGCCCGCCGATCGCGCGGGCCTGGAGTTGCTAGAGCGACAGTTGGCCAGCGCCGGACGCGGTGCCGACACCACGACCTACCTGGTGCTTGGCGCCAACGCCAGCCGACCCGCGCTGCTCGCCGCCCAACGGGCCTTTGCCGGTCTGCGGCCCAAGGGTGTGATCCTGACCAAACTCGACGAGACACCTGAGCCGGCCACAGCCCTGGAGTTGGCCCTGCGCTCGCGCTGGCCGCTGGCGTTCCTGTGCGACGGGCAGGACGTGGACAAACACCTCTTGCGGCCCACGCCCGATCGGGTGGCGGATCTGGTGCTGCTCGGGAGGATGGCGTGAACGAACAAGCCAAGCGGCTGGGCGCCAATCCCCTCGAACGCGGCGATGGGGCCCCCTGGGTGCTCGTCACCGGCGGAAAGGGGGGGGTCGGAAAGTCGACCATCGCCGCGAACTTGGCATTCAGCCTGGGCGCGCGCGGTGTGCGTGTGCTGCTGCTCGATTTGGACTTGGGATTGGCCGATTTGCACGTGCTCCTGCGCGTGGAGGCCCAGCGCACCCTGGAGGACTTCCTCGAAGGTTGGCTGCCGCTCGACGGTTGTCTCTGCCCGGTCGGACCCAACGTCGACTTGCTCCCCGCGGGATCGGGCAACGGCGACCTCGCCCGTCCGGACAGCGCGCGCCGCCAACGCCTGAACGACGCCGTGCGTGTGCTTTCGCGCCGATACGACGTGGTGGTGGCGGATGCCGCCGCGGGCATCGGTCCCGATGGGTTGGCGTTCACGGCGCGCGCGGATCTGGTTTTGCTGGTGACGACGCCGGAGCCGGCGGCGCTGACCGACGCCTATGGGTTGCTCAAGGCGTTGGACGTGCACGCCGCCCAGCAGCGCCTCGATCTGCCCACCCCGGAGGTGCTGATCAACTTTGCCCAGGATGGGGAGGAAGCGCGCGCCGCCCACGGCCGATTGGCGGCCGTTTCCGAGCGTTTCCTGGCCCGCCGCCCGCAGTTCCTCGGCTGGCTGCCGCGCTGCCGCGAGGTGTCCGAAGCGGCACGCACCCAAAGCCCGTTCGTGCTCCAGGAGCCCGACGGTTTGGCGGCCCGTGCCATGGGTCGCCTTGGTGACCGGGTGATCGGACTTTTGCCCCCGGGCCGGCGCCGGATGCGCGCTTGACCCCAAAGGACCATGTCGCCTCCCCCCCTGCCCCCGCCCAAGCCCCCGGATCCCTCACCCCTGGTGCGGGCGTTGCTCGTGCGTTTTGCCGTGGCCCTGGGAGCCGCCGCGGGGCTGACCAGCCTGTGGTGGGGAGCCCCTCTGCATTTGGCCGCGGGGCGGGGAGCCCTGGCCTGGTTCCTGGTCTTGGCACTGTCCAGGGTGCTGGTGCCGATCGTGCGGTCGAGCGCACAAGCCCGCGCGACCGAAACACCCACGGGAACCATTCCCTCGGCTCCCGAGCGATGAATCCGCGAACTTATAAGGCCCTGACCGGGAGAACGCCGTGAGCACGCCCGAGTTCGAGCGCACTCCGCTGCTGGACGACGGCGAGCGCGAGGCGCTGATCCTCGATCACCTGCCGCTTTTGCACCACATCGTGGGGCGCTTTGCCCTCGATCTGGGGGGGCGCGTGGACCGCGAGGACCTGATGGGGTTCGGCATGGTCGGCCTGGTCGAAGCCGCTTTGACCTTCGACCCCAACCGGGGCCTCAAGTTCTCGACCCACGCCTTCCCGCGCATCCGCGGCGAAATCCTGGACGAGCTGCGCAGGATGGATTTCCTGCCGCGGGGACGCCGCGAACGCGTGCGCGACCTGGACCGGGCCGTGCGCGAACTGGAACAGCGCCTCGGGGCGCCACCGACGCCGGAGGAGATCGCCGAACACCTGGGCTGCGATCTGGAAGAGGTCGACGAGATCCTGGTCAGCGCGCGCAGCGCGTGCCAGGTCTCCCTGGAGGAAGGCCCCAGCGAGGAGCTGGCGGGCCTGCTCGCCGACCCGCGCAGCGAGGACCCCGTCGGCAGCGCCGAGTTCGAAGAGCTCAAGGAACTCCTGGTGCGCTCCATCGCGGGCCTCCCGGAGACCGAGCGCGCCGTGATCACCCTCTATTACGGCGAAGAGCTGCTGCTCAAGGAAATCGGCGAGGTGCTCGGTGTGACCGAATCGCGCGTCAGCCAGATCCACAGCCGCGCGCTCTACCGCCTCAACCGCGAGATGCGGGCCGCGATCGGCACGCTCTGACCTCCTTCCGATTCACCCCATGGCGCCCATCGTCAAACGCGATCAGGTTCGCTACGAGCCCCAGGGCGGCCCGCAGAGCGTCGGTCAACGGTCCTGCGCGAGCACACGCGGCAAGCAAGCCCGCCTGGTGCGGGTCGAAGGCATCGTGCGCGCCATCGAGTTCACCTGCGCCTGCGGCGAAGTTTCCTTGCTCGAACTCGAGTTCGACGACGCCGACGCCCAACCCCCGACCTCCCGCCGTGACTGACGCCAACCACCGCACCCCGGCCCTGTTTGCGGCCTGGGGGCTCGTCGCTTTGGCGAGCTGCGCCGCCCCCGGTCCGTCCATGGGCCCGCCGCCCATCCCGACCGGCTTCCAAGGTCCGGCCCAGCCGGCCACCCCCCGCCCCCATGCGCCGGGCGCCTGGAACCGCGGCCACGCGCCCGCGCCGCACATGGCCCAAGCACCGGGTTATGCACCCGTCAGTTACCAGCCGGCACCGGCCTGGCCGGATGCTTACGCTCCTTCGGGGAGCGGCTTCCCCGGCGCCCCCGGGCCCCAGGGCGGCGGCGCGGCTTGGCCGACGGGAGCCGGCGCCCCGAGCCCCGGCGCGGCCCCCAGCCCCTGGGGAGCCCAGGCCGGTCCCCAGGGCACGGCCTGGCCGACCTCGACGGCGGCGGCCGATCCCTGGGGAGCGGCGGCCGGCGCCGGATCCGCCCAAGCACCCACCGGCGGCAGCCGGCTGGCCGGTGAGCCCCGCACGGGTTCACCCTCGGGTGCATCGAATGGCGCGACCCCAACCGGCGCGTCCGGCGCCGCCGACGCCGACCCCATGGCCCAGGCCCGCGCGCGGTTGGCATTGCCCATGGGCAACGACCCCCTGCAAGGGGTCGAGCGCCGCAGCCTCTACGAAGCCGACCGGGGCGCCGTGGCTGCCCAGCCGCCCGGCGGGGTCGAGCGTCTCGGCGCCCCCGCGCGCGAACTGGACACTTCGGGCGGAGGGCGGCTCTACCTGCTCGAGATGTATCAGCAGGCCTTGGACGAGCGCGACGCACTCGAAATGGAGGCCGCCGGGCTGACCAGCCGCCTGGAGCAGCTCCAGCAGCGTGTGGCCAGCCTGGAGGAAGAGCGGGCCAAGGAGCGCGAGCGCAGCCGCGAGTTCGAGCGGGCGGTTGAAGAGCTGCGCGCGGAAAACCAGGACCTGGCCGCACGCCTGGTGACGGCCCAAATCCGCCGTTTGGAGGCGGAGAAGATGTTGATCGAGGTGCGCATCGAGCAGGAGCGCGGAGGCCCCGCGGCCGCCGTGCGGGAAGCCGCGCCCATCGAACCCTCGCCGGAACCCACGCCGACCGCACCCCTGGGGGATCCGCGCCGATGATCCGCAGGGCCCTCGGGCTCGCCGGCCTGTGTGTCCTCGTGGCCCTGGCCGGCTGCCGCAGCAGCGCGCCGCGCGAGGTGCCCGTGCTCTCGACCGCACGGCTCGCTCCGGACTTTGAAACCTACGTGTTGCGCCGCGTGGGTCTGATGCCCGTCACGGGTCAGGTGGACGGACCCGCCGCGCGCATGGTTCAAGAGGAGCTGTTCGCCGAGCTGAGCCGTTCGACGCCCTACGAAATCGTCGTGATCCAGCCCGGGGACCTGGAGGAAGTGCGCACCTCCGATCCGCTGCGCTACGGCGCCCACCGCCCCGCGCTCTTGATCGAGCTCAGCCGCCGCTTTCGCTTGGATGGGCTGGTCTTCTCCCAAGTCACCCACAGGCGCACCTTCCAGCCCCTGGCGATCAGCATGCACGCCGAGCTGGTCGTTTCGGAGACCGGCCAGGTGCTGTGGACCTCCTCGGTCCACCTGGACGCCACCGACGAACGTGTCCGCCGCGGCTTGGAGGGCTTCTACGCCCGCGAACACCGAGCCGAGGACGGCGGCGCCGGCTGGGAATTGGCCCTGCTCTCGCCCCTGCGCTTCACCCGCTTCGCCGCGTACCAAATCGCGCTCCAGCTCTAGCGCGCCCCCTCGACCCAATGGCATTAGGCCCTCCGATGCCCGGCAGGCCCGCTGCCTAGTCCTGGGCGGAAGGCTCCCTGTCGGTAGCTTCGATTCAGCCGGCGCAGCACCCTCTCTTTTCCTTCCCGCCTTCTTTCCTCCCTTCTGATCTCCCCTTCTCCGTGCCTCTTGTGGATCTTCTTCTTCTTCTTCTTTTCAGAAAAAACAGGAGCCACGGAGAAGGGGAGATCAGAGGGGAGGAGAAGGTAAGAGTGGAGACGAAAGCGAGGGGAAGAGTTTGCGGCGTTTGAGAGCGACTGCCGGGCGCGTCCCGCCGAATGCCGGCCTTCTGTGGAGCCACGTTGACAGTGAGGGGTCGCCAAGCGCCATCTCACTAGAGGCGGGCGTTCCACAGCCTTGCACCACGTGACCCAGCTTTGACGGGTCTCGGCACGCTGGGGGCCTGTCGGGCGAGCGGGAGCCTAATGCCATTGGGTCGGGGGGCATCGGTGGGGAGGGTTGTTGGGATCCCAAATCAAAAGGACCCGCGGCCGCACGGAGCGGTAGCGGGTCCAGGGGGAACCGGGCGACGGCGGGCGCCGCCGTGATCAGTCGCCGGAGAGCAGCTTGCGGGCGGCGTCTTCGATGCGCTCGCGCGAGAAGAGCCGGCCGTCCTGCAAAAGGTCGCGCAGTTCGGCCAGGCGGCCGGGCTCGCTGGTCAGCCGTTCGGCGGAACGCGCGTCGGCGGCGAGCAGGGCGCGGGCGCCTTCGGAGAGCTCCAAGCGGTCGGCCTGCTTGGCGCGCGCCTCCTGGGCGCGGGCCGCGTCGATGCGGGCCTGCTTTTGCGCGGCGGCTTCGATGCGAGCGTTTTGCACGCGGGGGTTGCCGCTCGTGATCTCGCGTTGGGCGTCCTGGGTGCGCTCGCGGCCGCGGCGCAGGGCTTCGGCCCCGGCGGCCTCCAGGCGAGCGCGCAGGCTGCGGCTCGGGTCGGGTTGTTGGCCTCGGATGTCCATGGTTGTTCTCTCCTGCCCCCGGGAAGGGGGGCGTCCTAGGTCTTATCGACAGGCCCGGCGGTGGCTTGAGGTCCTTTCCCCTAGAATCCGGCCGTCCGTCCCGGTCCGGTCGGGTCCCCGGGCCCAAGGGGCGGCTGTCTCCCTCGTTCACCTATGCGTTTACCTATTCGTAGCGTTTCTCCGGCTCGGGGCTCGTGGGTCCGAGCCGGAATCGGTTTCGGGGTCCTGGTCGCCGGGGCCCTGCTGCTCGCCGCCGCTCCGCCCGGATCCACGGGCCAGGGGGGCGCCGGGGGCGCGGCTGAGGCCCGAAGCGGCCTGCCCGCCCAGGTGCGCGGCGAGTTCGAAGTGGGCGGCCGCAACCGCACCGACTACCGCATCCACGCCCGGCTGGCGGACGACGCCCGGCGGGTCGAGGGCTGGTTGGAGCTGGAGTGGACCAACGGCAGCGAGGACGAGGTCGGGGACCTTTGGTTCCACACCTACCTGAACGCCTTCGCCTCCGACCGTTCGACCCATGCGCGGGTCGACCCGGCCCTGGGAGATCGTTTGGCGCGGGTCGACCGGGATGGGGACGGTTTCGGCGGCACTTCGATCCGCGCGGTTTGGCTTTTGGACGGCGACGAGCGCGTGGACCTGCTGCCCAGCCTGACCTGGGAGCGGCCCTTGGATGGCAACTCGGACGACTTCACCGTGTTCCGGGTGGAGCTGCCGCGGGTGGTCGGGCCGCGCGAGCAAGCGCGCGTGCGCGTGGAGTGGTTGAGCGACCTGCCGCGGGCCGAGCGCGTCATCCAGCAGCTGCGCCGCGACGGCCACGCCGTCGGCCTCGACGACTTCGGCGCCGGCGCCGCCTCCTTCCCCTACATCCAGGCCCTGGCGGTCGATTTCGT
>JBJHAV010000005.1:0-43035 GCA_050480685.1 Planctomycetaceae bacterium
CATCGAGACCAGGACGGCCCCCTGGTGCACGCTGCTGGCCAAATCGAACGTGTTCAGGGCCAGGGGGCGCAGTTCCGCCAGGGGCCGTCCGGCGGCGGCGACCAGGTCATCGCGCGCGCGCTTGGCGCCGGCTTCCAGGCGGCTTTCCACGCGCCGGCGGGCGAGTTGGGAGTCGGGCCGAGCGCTGTCGTAATAAAGCGCCAGGGCCGGCCCTTCCCCGCGCGCGAGCAGCACCGCGTCGGGGGCGTCCGCGGCGCTGGGCGATTCGCGATCGAAGAGCGCGCGCAAACCGTCGGCGGCGAGGGCTTGTTCGCGCTGTTCCACCTTCAGCCGCTGGGGGCCGGGCGTTTCCCCGTCGGATGGGTTCCCTGCGCCGCCCGAAAGGGCCTTCGCCGCCGCCGCCAGGCGCCGCTCGGCGAGGCTCCCGTCCGCGGCCTCGGCATCGAGGGCCAACCAAACCGTCACGTCGCGGGTCTCCCGGCGGGACTCCACCAGCGAGGACACCTGGATCATCACCCAAAAGAGCGCCGGGTAGAGGGCCAGGGGCAAAAGCACCGCGTAGATCAGGGTCTGCGGGTCGCGCAGGGCGCCGCGCAGTTCCTTCGCCGCGACGGTGCGGGCCGCGCTCCAGGTCGCGGGCGCGCCGTGGTGGGGGAGGTTGGGGGCCATGGGCGCAGGGAAGCGTACGTCAGCGGACACCCGGCCCGCGAGACCGAGGGGGATGCCGTCCGGGTCCGCGGTGTTCCGGGTTAAGGGTCGAGCACACCCGTGCGCAGCAGCACCTGGGCCACCTCGCGCGCCAGGACCGCGTGACCGCGGGCGTTGTAGTGCCCGATGTCGTTGGGGAAGAAGAGCGTGGTTTCGTAGCCCGGGGCGTGCTCGGGGATGGTCTGGATGCCGCGTTCGCCGGTCACCAGGCTGGCGGGATCGCGCAGGAAAGCGGCCAAGTGCGGCATTTCGGCGCGCATGGGTTCGACCGGGTCGTAATCGATCACCGTGCGCCGGCCTTCGGTGTCGCGCTGTTCGCGGGCCCAGGGGCCCCAGAAACTGCTCGGGGAGGGCAGCTCCGCGCGGCCGATGCGCTGCAGGCTCGGCAGGGCCACCAGGGCCAGTCGTCCCCCGTGGGCCTCCAGGCGGTGGCGCACGTCGGTCATGCGTTCGGCGGCGTGCTCCCAGACGTAGCGCATCTCGGGCCGGTAGGGGATCGCCACCAGGTCGCGCGCGATGTGCCGGCGGGCCTCTTCCCGCTCCTGCGGGGCCAAGAGTTCATAGAGCGCGATCTTCTCGCGCCCCTGGGCTTGGCTCCAAAGGGTCCACTGCTCGGCGGGTGTGCGCGCAGCCCACCAGCGCACGGCCTGCGCTTCGGTCAGGTCCTCGGGCGCCATGGCGATGAAACGCGCGAAGCTCACCCGCGCATCCGCCCGGCGGTCCGGCTCGAGCCCTTCCCAGCGCGCTTCGGCCGACAAAACCTCGCGCCGACTCGGCGGCGCCTCGCGGTCGCGCGGCGCTTCGGCCGGTGGCATCCACTGGCGGATGACACGCCGGTGCAGGTAATCGTGGATCGCCGTGCGCACCACCAGGCGCCTGAGCGGGTAGTCGAAGTCGTCGAGGGCGTCGCCCATCAGCCCCACGTCGAAGGTGGTGGTGGGCACGATCAGGAGGTCGGGCAGGAAAGGCGCGATGCGTGTGTCGAAGACCCGCGCCATCTGCTCGAAGACGTACCCCTGCACGGCGAAGTTCATGACTTCCACGCGCCGCCGGTCGCCGCGCTCGGCGAAGGCGTTGTTCAGGAGGTTTTCGAGCAGCCGGGTCCAAACCTCTTCCTCGGGCACACTCGATCCGTAGGTCATCGAGTTGCCCACGACCGCGATGCGCACCACGTCGTCGTCGCGCGCATTGCCCGCGACCGGCGACAGGGCCGGGAACCCCGGCTGGTAGGTGCGCCTCACCGCCGCCGGCACGGCGCTCCATTCGCGGTCCCGATACCCCAGGGAGTTGGTGCGCTCGCGCACCTCGAAATAACGCGACCAGCGATTCTGGTTGGGCAGCATTTGCCAGCCGTAGAAACCGTGGCGCTCCTGCACGACCCAGCGCCCCCAATTGCCGAACTGGCGCAGGCCCACGTCGAGGGCCAAGAGCGCGAGCAGCGCGGCCAGGGTGCGGTATCCGATCGGTCCGAGGCGCTTCACGGGATCAGAACTGGAAGTAGATGAAGGGCGACTCGCCCGGCGGGCGCAGGGCGAACAGCAACACGATCATGAGCGCGATCAAGGCACCTTGCACCAGCGCCGGAACCTTCAGGAAGCGGCGCTCGAGGGTCTCGGCCAGGTCCCCGGGCCAAAGGTGCGTGACGTAGCCCAGGGCCAACACGAGCCAAATCTGCCAGTGCAGGGTCGGCACCGGCGCGCTCCAATCCCCGAACTGCCGGCAGGCGGCCCAGAAGGTCTCCATGTCCGGGCAGCGGAACAGGATCATGGAAAAGGCCACCACGTGGAAGGTGAAGAGCACCCCCAGCACGCGGAACAGGGCGATGTCGGGGAAACGCCCGCCGGGCAGCAGCATGCGCACCGCCCGCGAGAGGATCAGCCACACCCCGTGGTAGAGACCCCAGAGCACGAAGGTGAAAGCGGCCCCGTGCCAAAGGCCCACCAGCCCCCAGGCCACGAGCACGTTGCGGCTCGACAGCAGCCAACTGACCCGACTGCCGCCCAGCTTGATGTAGACGTAGTCCATGAACCAGGAGGACATGGAGATGTGCCAACGGGTCCAAAACTCCTCCAGGCTGCGGCTCTTGAAGGGCGCGTCGAAGTTTTTGGGCAGGCGGAAGCCCAAGAGCCGCGCGGAGCCGATGGCGATGTCGGAGTAACCCGCGAAGTCGCCGTAGAGCTGCAAGGCGTAGCCATAGGTCGCGAGCAAGAGGCCCGCGCCCCCCAGTTGCGACATGCTGTCCGCGTCCCGGAAGGCCTGGTCCACCAGGTACTGGCCGAGGATGTCGGCCATCAGCAGCTTCTTCGTCAGTCCGCGCAGGATCTGGAAGAGCCCGGAGCTGATCTGGTCCTCGTGCTGGACCGGCGGGGATTCCAGTTGGGGCAGGAACTCGCGCGCGCGCACGATCGGACCGGCCACGAGCTGCGGGAAAAAGCTGACGTAGAGCGCGAAGTCGAGCAGGCTGCGCACGGGCTTCATGCGCCCGGCGTGGATGTCGAGGGTGTAGGAGAGGGTCTGGAAGGTGTAGAAGCTGATGCCGACCGGCAGTGCGATCTGCAGGTAGGGTGTCGTGACCCCGAAACCCAGGGCGCTGAAGACCTGCTCGAAGCCTTCCAGGAAGAAGTTGTAGTACTTGAACCAGGCGAGCAGCCCCAGGTTCACGGCCAAGCTCAAGCCCAACCAGGCGCGCGCCAGGCCCGTGCGCCCGGCTTCTCGGGCGGCCGCCACACCCCGTCCCGCGGCGAAGTCCGTCAGGGAGCTGATCAGCAGCAGCGAGACGAAGCGCCAATCCGCCTGGGCGTAGAACCAGTAGCTCGCCAGCAGGAGGAAGCTGTGGCGCAGGTGGCGGCGCTCGCGCAGGGTCCAGAACAGGACGTAGACCGTCCAGAGGAACAGCGCGTATTCGAGGGTGTTGAAGCCCATCGACGAGCGTGGGGCAGCGGCGCCTGGCCGGCGCTCGAAGGGCGCCGGGGGACCGCGGGCGATGCGGGGGGAACGGGGGGAGCGGGAGGTGGACGGGGTGCGTGGGGTATCGACCGCGCGCGGCCGGTCACTCTACCCCGACGCGCGCCGGGTCCAGGGGCATCCCGGCTTCGAACAGGACCGGCGTTCCATCCCCACGGCGTTTGGCGGCGTACATGGCCGCATCCGCGGCGCGCACCAGCTCGGCGGGAGTGCGGGCGTGGTCCGGGTAGAGCGCCACGCCGACGCTGGCCTGGATCGCCAGGGAGCGGCCCAGGACCCGGGCCGGCGAGGAGAGGGCCGTGCAGACCTTCTGGGCCACGGCCAGCGCGTCCTCGGGCGAGCCGATCTTGGGCAACAGGGCGGTGAACTCGTCCCCGCCCAGGCGCGCCACGGTGTCCGCGCTGCGCAGGGTGCGCCGCAGGCGATTCGCCACGCGCCGCAACAGTTCGTCCCCGGCGTGGTGGCCGCGGGTGTCGTTGATCTCCTTGAAGCGATCCAGGTCCAGGAACAAAAGCGCCACCCGGCGCTGGTCGCGGCGGGCGTGGGCGATTTCCAGCTCCAGGCGCTCGAACAGAGAGTTGCGGTTCGAGAGGCCGGTCAGGGGATCGCGGAAGGCCAACTCGAGCACGGCCTGCTCCTGGGCGGCGCGTTCGCTTGCATCCCGAAGCAGCAGCACCTGCCCGCGTTCTTCCCCGCGCCGATCGAGGATCGGCGAGCGGCGCATCTCCACCAGGATTTCCTCCCCGTCCCGGCGCGCCAGGCGCACGGCTTCTTCGCCGCCGATCAGTTCGACTTCGGCGGGTTTGCGCCGGCGGCGCTCCGGGGCGAGCACCACGACCTCGCCCAAGGGACGGCCGAGGGCGTCCTCCCGGTCCCAGGCGGTCAATTCCTCGGCCGGCGCGTTGATGAAGGTCACGCGCCCGGCGGTGTCGGTGGTCAGCACCGCGTCGGAAATCGAACCCAGGGCGATGGCCGCCAACTCGCGGCTCTCCACCAGCTCGTGTTCGGTTTCGATGCGCATCAGGCCGAGGCCCGCGCTGACCCACACGGCGAAGAGCGCGTTGGCGCTGTTGAGCAGCGTCAGCAGCACCAGCCGCGAGGTGCCCGCCGCCTCGGGCGGCAGTTCGAGGAACTCGATCAAAGGTCCCCCGTGCCCGATCGAGAAGTGCGATCCAATCGGCGTCAACACGCTCGCCAGGGCGGCCACCGCCAGGGTCAGGCGCCGGCTGGAACCCCACACGCTGATCAGCACCGGGACGACGTAGAGGCTGCCGAGGGCGATGCCCGAGGGCAGCCACAGGTCGAAGCCGAAAACGACGGCCACCAGCAGCGCCACGATGCGCCGGATGCGGTGGCGCGAGCGCAGGGCGGCGGCGGGATCGACGAGCAGGCTCATGGGAGTGCGGAGCGCGCGGCTCCGCATTCCAGCCTAGTGCTCGGTGCCCCGGGAACGTGCCTGCCGCCGGCCGCCGAAGCCGTCTCAGTCCCCCAGGTAGCCCAGGTCCCGCAGGCGTTCGCGCTCGGCCTCCGACACGTCCGCCGCCCCGGCGGCGATCGAAAAGCGCGCCGCCCAGCGGTCGAAGGCCCGCTCCAGGGCCTCGCCCCGGGTCCGGTCCGGCTCTAGGGGCGTGTGTTCCCCCGGATCCGACTCCAGGTCGAAGACCGTCAGCGCACCGTCCGCGGCCCAGATCCACTTGCGCCCGCGGTCGACCACACCCCGGTCGGAGCGGCCGCGCTGGCGAGGCTGGTTCTCCAGCCAAATCGGCCGCTCGGCGCCCGGCGTCAGGAGCGAACGCCCCGGCCCCATGGCCAGGGGCCGCCCGCGCCCGAGATCCACCAGGGTGATGGCCGCGTCCGCCAGGCCCGCCTGGCGCCGGTCGATGCCGGCCCCGATGCCCCGCCCCACCAGGAACAGCGGAATGCGCAGTTCCTCCTCATGCAGGCTCAAACCGTGCAGGAACTGGCCGTGTTCGCCGAAGGCTTCCCCGTGGTCGCTGGTGAACAGCAGCACCCCGCGCCCCGGAAAATCGCGCCGTTCCAGTTCGCGCCAAAACTCCTCGAATTGCCCGTCGAGCACCCGCACACCCGCCAGGTAGATGCGCTCCAGGTCGCGCGCAGCCGGATTGCGTTTGGGCGCGCCGGTCGCGGAAGGATCGCCGCCCGGTCCCACCGCTTCGGCGAGCACCTCGGTCCAATCGCGCTCCGATGCGCCCAGGGCCTCGCGCGCCCACCCGGGCGGCGTGAAGGGCGTGTGCACCGCATAGCTTTGGAAGTAGAGGAACAGCGGCCGCCCGTCGCAGTCGTCGAGGGCCGCCAGGGCGCGCGCCGCGCCGGCTTCGAAACCGCCCGCGGCTTCGTCGAACAACTCAAAGCCGTGGTGCATGCCGAAGGTGGCCGACACAAACGCGCCGTCGGAGATCGCTTCGGTGCGGTAGCCGGCTTCGAGCAGGCGATCGCCAACGGTCACGGCGCGCTCCGACAGGCGCGTATCGTCGGAGACCGCCCCGTGTTGGGCCGGCAGCAGACCGGTCAAAAGCGTCGCTTGGGAGGGCAGGGTCCAGGCGGCTGTGCTCCAGGCGCGTTCGAAGACCAGGCCGCGCGCGGCCAAACGATCGAGGAACGGCGCCGGGGCGGGATCGCGCCGGGCGGGCGCGCCCGCGTAGGCGGCGAGGGCATCCGCGCGCAGGGTGTCCGCCAGGAACACGATCAGATCCGGGCGCTCGTCCGCGGCGCGCGCTTGGCCGGAGCGCACCCGCGGCATGTGCAGGGAAATCAGAGCCGGAGGTCCCGACGTGTGCAGCGAAAGCCGCGCTCCCCGCCGCGGCAGAGGGTTCAAGGCGATCGCCACGCGCTCCGGCTCGACACCCCAACGGGGCTCGAATTCCCGCCGCCAGAGGGTTTCGCCGTCCAAGCGCAGTTCCAGTTCGACACCCGCTTCGCCGGGCCCGGGCGCCGGCCCTTGGACCGAGAGGGCCGCGTGCCAAACCGACTCGGCGGGCAGGTCGAGGCGCCACTCGGCCGCGTCGCCGGGGAACAGCAGCCAACCCCGGCCGGTGCGCTGGGGACCGCGCACGTGCCACGCGCCGCCGCGTTCCATGCCGCGGTCGATGTAGACACCGGCGCGCAGCCCCGCGGGCACCTGCTCGCCCTCCGTGCGCAGGTAGATGCGATCGCCGAAACCGGACCACTCGCCGGGCGCGCGCGCGTCGAGGCCGTCCGCGGCCAAAAACACGCTCACCGGGGGCAAGGGCTCTCCCCCTTGGGTCAACGATTCCGCGGCGCCGCTCGGGTCGCGGCGGCCCAGGGGCGCGAAGGGGCGCGGCGCGCTGGCCATGCCCGGCAGGGGGCCCGCGGTCCAGCGCTCCGGCGGCAGGTCCCACTCGATCCACCAGCCTTGCCCCTCGGCATCGGGTGCGAGCCGAAGTTCGAGGCCGTCCGCGGTGGTTCCGAGGCTTCGCTCCGCGCGGGCGAGGGCCTGGGGCTGGGTCACCTCCGCCAGGCACTGGTGCGAGGCCGGGGCCTGGCGGCCGCAGCCGCCGGCGACGGGGCCGATGACGAGCCCGGCGAAAAGCGCGGCAAGGGGACGGGCGGCGGAGGGGTGCATGGGCGAACAGAAGTCTACGCCGCCGGGCTAATCGCCCAGGTAGCCCAGGCCGCGCAGGCGGGCTTCGTCGGCGGCGCTGACTTCGGTGGCTTCGGCATCCAGCCGGGCGCGTGTGCCCCAGCGCTCGAAGGCCGAAAGCAGCGCCCGCGCCCGCTCCCGATCGCCGGTCAGGGGGGAGAGCTCGCCCGGATCCGCCTCCAGGTCGTAGTACACAGGCTCGCCCTCCAGGGGCCAAATCCACTTGCCGCCGCGGTCCACGGCCGCCCGTTCGCTGGGCGCCCCGGAGGCCGGCGAAACCTCCAGGAACAGGGGCCGGGCGGGCTGGGGCGCGAGCAGGCTGCGCCCGGGGCCCCCGGTCAGGGGACGGGCGCCGCCGAGCTCCGCCAGGGTCACCGCCAGGTCCGCCAGGCTCGCCGCGCGCACGGCCACCCGCGGGGCCATGCCCGGTCCGCGCAGGAGCAGCGGGATGCGTGTCTCCTCCTCGAAGTTCGTGGCGCCGTGCAGCAGTTGGCCGTGTTCGCCAAACGCTTCGCCGTGGTCGCTGGTGAAAGCCAACACGCCGCGCGCCGGCCAGCCGCGCCGCTCCAGCTCGCCCCAAAAGCGCTCGAAACCCTGGTCCAGTTCGATCACACCCGCCAGGTAGAGGCGCTCCAGTTCGGCCAGTCCGGCGCGCACCCCGGGATCGAGCAACCGGTCCAGGCCCCGGGCCTCCGCTTCGGCCGCGTGCCGGGCCGCTTCTTCCAAGACCTCCAGCCAATCGCGCTCGCTGGCGCCGACCCTCGCGCGCGCGGCCGGGCCCGGCTCAAAGGGCGTGTGCACCGCATAGGTCTGCAAGTAGAGGAACAGCGGGCGCCCGTCGTCCCAGTCGATCGCGTCGAGTCCCCGGGCCAGGGCGTGTTCCAAATCGTCGAAGGCTTCGTCGAACAGTTCGAAGCCGTGGTGCAGGCCGAAGGTGGCCGAGACGTAGGCCCCATCGGTGACGGCTTCGGTGCGATAGCCCGCGGCATGCAGCACGTCCGCCAAGGTGGTTGCGCCGCTCGGCAAGCGGTGCGCGGTGGCCCGGGCCCCGTGTTGGATCGGCAGCAGGCCGGTGAGCAGGGTCGCCTGGGACGGCAGGGTCCACGAGGACGGGCTCCAGGCCCGTTCAAAGGCCAGGGATTCGCGCTGGAAGCCGTCCAGGAAAGGTGTCGTGCGCAGGGGCTGGCGGCCGGGGCGCCCGTCGTAGAGTTCGAGGGTGTCCGCGCGCAGGGTGTCCGCCAGGAACACCAAGAGGTCCGGCCGCGGGTCGCGTGCGGATCGTGCGCCGCCGACGAGCCGCGGCGCGTGCAGCAACGTCAGGGCGGCGGCGCCCTCGGCTTCGATCGTCAGTTCCGCGCTGCGCGCGCGCGGGCGGCTTGGTGCATCGCTCCAGCGCAGCTCGAACCGTTCGAGGCCGGGCAGCGGACTCGGCGTCAGTGGGCGGCGGAACACCGGTTCGCCATCGAGGCGCACCACGAGCTCCACCGGCTGCCCGTCCGTGTCGCCGGCGCCTTCGATGGGCCTAGGCCCGTGGGCCGCCGCGGCCAGCCACAGCCCGCCTTCGGGGTCGATGCGCACGGGCCAGGTGGCGCGCGCGCCGGTGGGCAGAATCCAGCCGCGCCCAGCGCGTTGGGCCCCGCGCACGTGCCAGGTGCCGTCGCGCTCGTAGCCGGCGTCCACGAAGACCGAGGCCACCAAACCGGCCGGCGCGCCTTCGGGACCCACGCGCAGGTAGATCACGTCCCCGCCGCCGGTCCAAGAGCCCACGGGCAAGGCCTCCACCCGGGCCGGATCCAGGGCCGAGGCCTCGGGGTCGGGGGGCACTCGGGGCAGGGGCTCGCCGTCCAGCAGGAGCAGCTCCCCCTGCCCGCCGCCCGGGCTGCGCCCGAGGGGTTGGAAGGGCCGCGGGCCAAGGGCCAAGCCGGGCACCGGGCCGGGCACCCAAGCCTCGGCGGGCAGGTCCCATTCGAGCCACCAGCCGCCGTTCTCCCCGTCCGGGGACAGGCGCGCTTCCAGGCCCCCGGGCAGGTGTCCCAGGGAGCGGGCCGGCCCCAGGTCCGCGGCCGGCGGCCGGGCCTGGGACAGGCAGACCACGTCCGGGGCGGCGGACCGGCCGCAGGCGCCGGTGGCGGCGATCAGGGCCAAGAACATCGGCCCCAAACCCCACGGGCGGCGCGGGGGCCGGGATCCCTCGCAAGTGCGCCGCTGGCGGTGGGGCATGGGCGGATGGTAGCAGCCCGGCCACGGCCGCCCGATCGGCGGCTCGGCCGTTCGGTCGCGGCCGGGCCGCGGCTGTCTTGGGGTTCGGGCTCCAGTCGCGGCGCGGGGCGGGCCGATGGCGTGTCCGTGGAGGATCAACACGGACACGCTCCGGTCTCGCCCCAGGGCGAGTGGGCGCGTTGGGAGGGGACGCGGTGGGAGGGAGACCTGGAGCGCCTGTGGCCCGCGCGTCCGCGGCGACGGAGCTGGCGGCGGCTGATCCAGGACGGCTTCGGCGTGGCGCTCTTGGCGGCGCTCTTCACGACCTTGGCCTTCAACCTGTCGGTGGTGCGCGGCCATTCCATGGCGCCCGGCATCCACGACGGGGACCGTATCCTGGTGGAGCCCTGGAGTTATCTCTTCGGGCAAGTGCGGCGCGGCGACGTGGTCGTTTTGCAATCGCCCCTCGATCCGCGCGTGGACTACGTCAAGCGTGTGATCGGCTTGCCCGGGGATGAGGTTTTGATCGCGGCGGGCTCGGTTTGGGTCAATGGCGATTTGCTCGCCGAACCCTACGCCCTGGACGGGGACAAGGGCATCTTCCAATGGGCTCGGGTGATGCCGGAGCACTACTTCGTGCTGGGCGACAATCGCCCCCAGTCCGCCGACAGCCGCGAGTTCGGCCAGGTGCCGGCGACACTTTTGCGCGGGCGCGTCGACCTGCGCGTGTGGCCGCCCACCCGCGCCGGCCGGATTCAGTAGCGCATTCCGGCTCGGCCGAGCCGCCCGACCGGCTACGCTTTTGCCCGTGGACGCGTCGCGGCAACGGGTGGTCTTGGTGGCCGGAGGCCTGCGCGGATTGGGGCGCGCTTCGGCCGAAGCTTTGGCGGCGCGCGGGGTGCGCGTGCACGTACTCGGGCGTTCGGCGGAGGAATCGGGTCCGGAGGGACCCTTCGCGGGCCGGCACCGCGCCGACCTGACCCAACCGGCCGAAGCGCAAGCGGCGGTGGCCCGCGTGCTCGCCGCCGAGGGCCGGCTCGATGCACTCGTGCACGCGGTGGGGGACTACAGCAGCCAAAAGCTCGCGGACCTCGGCCCCGCGGAACTCCAGCGGCTCTTCACCAGCAACGTGCTCACCGCCGTGA
Source organism: Planctomycetaceae bacterium (assembly GCA_050480685.1). Lineage (GTDB taxonomy): Bacteria > Planctomycetota > UBA1135 > UBA1135 > JBJHAV01. Next base: position 10,639 of record JBJHAV010000005.1, read on the forward strand.
CCGCCATCGACGCCGCGCGCGCCGCCCTGCGCGCGAGCCGCGGGCGCGTGGTGGTCTTCGGCAGCGCCGGCCTCGACGGACTCGGCGCCCGCCGCCGCGCCGCGGGTTATGCCGCCGCGAAAAGCGCCCTCGTGGTGCTGGCCCGCTCCCTCGCCGCCGAAGAAGCGCCCCACGGAATCTCCGTCAACCTGGTTTCCCCCGGACTCTCGCCCCACCCCGACGCGCACCCCGAAACCCTCGATCCCGAAGCCTGGGCACGTCTACCCCGCGGCCGCCCGACCCCCGCCGGCGACATCGCCGCCCTGGTGACCTGGCTGATCCTGGACGCCCCCGAGGACCTGACCGGCGCCGACCTCCCGGTGGCCGGCGGCTGGCTGCTGTAGCGGAGTCGCGCCTTCGTTTTCGGGCGCCGATTTAAATGCCGCGATCAGAAAGCGACGGAGAGGGAGGTGGTGGTTTGCCAGGGTGGGAGTTCGGCGTACTCCTCTAGCGCTTCCAAGTCTTTGTTTTCGTGTGCGCCGAAGGTGACGGAGAACACCTTCAGCACGGTGTCGTTAGGCACGGCCATTAGGCTGGAAGGCGTTGGCCTCGTGACGGTCGCTCCCAAAACGCGCTCGAGGAAGTCCTGAAGTGCGTCGAGTGCGCCCTCGGCACCAATTTCGGATGCCAAGGTTTCTGCGTAGACAATCTCCCGAACACCTCCAGCGGGGCCAATACCCTTTGCTGAAAAGTCGACTGCGAGTGGGTCGGCGGAGGCATGTTCGATAGCTACGGTAAAGCTAGCGAAGTGGTTTATAGCCGTTAAAGGCGGCCCGCCTAGCGAGACCGGATTGAAGGCATGGCCGGATGTCGTGGTTGATCTTACAGCCACATGGCCTTTCTGATTTTTGGGATTGTTCCCCTGTAGCTTTCTAGTGTCCACCGACTTGACCGTCCATCCCGGAGGCAACTGTACGGTTCTTTTTTGGCCCTGTCCGGTTACGGTTAGGAAATGCTCCAGTCCTAGCCTGATACTAAGTTTCTCGCCGATCGCGTGCGCTAAGTCGATCACATGGACTACCGTGGGGCTCTTGTGTGTGATCGTGATGTCTTGGGTGCCATTGGTAATTGTCACGGTGATGATGTGAGGGGAGTGCGTGATGGGTTCAGCGCACTTGACGTCGACCTCGATTCCACCGTGAACCGCTGTCAATACAATGACCGGATCTGCGCGAGCAAATAGGAAGGTTCCGAGGAGGCCGAGAACGGCCGCTGCGAGAAAGCTGAAGCCAAAAAACCACAGCTTGTTTGTCATTAGTGACTCCTTGTTTTATTGGGGGGGGGGCTTTTTGGCGTCTGGTTTCCTGCTTTCAGGGCAAGGCCTACCAATCTTGGTACTGGTAGGAGAGTTTGGGGGCGTGTCCCTTAGTCGAGTGCCCTTGTTCGCAAGGTGAAGTTACGCAGTCCTGATTGATGTGGAGTGCTTGTCCATAGACCCTGACTTGATGCCCTCCTAGAGGGGCTGAAACCCTCAGTCCGCACGCCTCAAGTTGATCTGCTTGCATTTCTAGGAACGCCTTGATCTTCTGCGCAATGTCTGCCCTCGTATCGTTTTTATGTGCTTCGACGTGAACTTCGATGTATGCGCAGGGCGCCGAAACGCAGCAAAGAAATATAAAGGTAAGGTCGTAGCTTGCGCCGTTCCATGGGTCGGACGGGGCCACTACCGTGATCTCCAGCGACCTGTCACCTTGGTAGGTGCAGATGGCAGGAAGGCCGGGAGAGTTGGGGGCGAAGAGCATGCCCATGGCTGTGCAGGCCACGGCCAGAAGGGTGAGAGGAAGTTTCTTCACCGGAGTCTTTCCTTGGCTGTGAGGTGCTGTGGCGCTTTGCATACCCAAAGGGTCTGGGGCTACATGAAGGTTGGCGAGTTATTGGTGCGCACGCAAGTCCGGGTATGGATGAGTGGGGCGGTGTGGCTGAATTGCCCTATGCGTCGCTCCAGGGGTGGGATAGGGCCGTGGATCTCGGTTCCTAGGTGGTCCGCCTGGATGCGTGGACCGGGCCAGGGGTAATGACCCGCGCGCAATCCAGTCCACCGGAGGGCCGGCCTCGGGGGAAGTGGCCCAGGGCTCGCTCGTTACGCGGGTCTGTACCCTAGGGCCATGGAAGTCGTCCCGAGCCCCGCGCGCACGTGGGTTGATTTGGATCCCGCCACGGCGGAGCCGATTGCCGAGATACCTGCCGCGGGCGCCGAGGAGGTGCGTGTGGCGGTCGCCCGGGCGCGGGCCGCATCGGTTCGCTGGAGGGAGGTGCCGCTCGAAACCCGCTGCGATCTCTTGGCCCAGGCGGGGGAGGCGTTGGCGGCGCGCGAGGAGGAGTTGGCGGATCTGGTGACGCGCGAGATGGGCAAACCGCGCGCGGAAGCGCTGGGGGAAGTGCGCGGGCGGGCGAAGGCCGTGGTGTCCGACCTGGCGGAAATCGCCGCCGCGCTTGCGCCGCGCGAGGTGCCGCCCTCGGGCAGCACACGAACACGCGTTTTTTGGGAGCCCCACGGGGTCGTCGCCGCGATCGCGCCCTGGAACTTCCCGGTGGCCATGCCTCTTGAACTGCTCCTGCCGGCCCTGGCCGCGGGCAACACGGTGGTCTTCAAGCCCAGCGAACACGTGCCCCTGACCGGGGCCGTGTTGGCGGAGATCCTCGGGCAACCCCTGCCCGACGGGGTTTTGGAGTTGCTGCAAGGGGACGGCGCCACCGGTGCGGCGCTGGTCGACGCCGACGTGGACATGATCGCCTTCGTCGGCAGCCGCGCCACGGGCGAACACATCATGCGCGCCGCCGCCGGGGGCCTGAAGCGGCTCGTGCTCGAACTGGGCGGCAAGGATCCGCTGATCGTGTTCGAGGACGCGGACCTGGAAGCGGCGGCGGAGTGCGCCGTGCGCCACTCCCTGCGCAACGCGGGCCAAGTTTGCTGTGCGGTCGAGCGGGTCTACGTGGCCGAACCCATCGCCGATGCGTTCGAACGCGCCGTGCTCGAGCGCGCGCGCACGTGGCGCGCGGGCAGCGGCTTCGACCCCGACAGCCGGCTCGGCCCCCTGGTCAGCGCCGACCAACGCGCGCGTGTGCACTCCCTGGTGGAGGACGCCGTGGCGAGCGGGGCGCGCCTCCTGCTCGGCGGCCGCCCCCAAGAAGGACCCGGTTGGTTCTACCCGGCCACGGTTTTGGCCGACGTGCCGCCCGAGGCGCGCATCGCCCGCGAAGAAACCTTCGGTCCCGTGCTTGCCCTGCGCCGCTTCTCCGGCGACGAGGACGAAGCCGTGGCCCTGGCCAACGACACCGTCTACGGCCTGGGCGCAAGCCTCTACACCCGCGACCCCGCCCGCGGCGAACGGGTCGCCCTGCGCATCCGCTCGGGCCAAGTCGGCGTCAACCGCTACCTGGGCGGCGGCCCCGGCACCCCCTGGGTCGGCCAACGCCAATCCGGCTTCGGCTTCCTCGGCGGCCCCGAAGGCCACCGCCAATTCACCGTCCCCAAAACCGTCAGCATCGCCCGCTGACCTCCGGCACATGCCCAGGCGGCCCCCAGTCCCCTCTCCAGGGCAGCGGGGGCCTGGGACTTGACTCCTGGAAAGGGCCAGGTTTTGATCGGGCCTGGGGCCTGTGAGGGCCCGCATCGCCATGCCCAGCGCTTCCCCAGGCCCCGGCGCGGAGCCGGACGATTCAGGCGACCTCCCGGTCGGGGAGCTGCGCCAGGACCCGGGGCTCCTCGTGCGGGATCTTCTGCGCCCTTCGCCCAGGGCTGCCTCGGTCGCCGTCCCGTGGAAGCAGCTCTTTTCCGCGCGGGACGTGCACGAACTGCTCGGACGCTTGGCGGAGGGCGATCCCCTGGATGTGCGCACGCGCGTGCGCGTTCGCACGCGCAAGGCGGCGTTGCTGTTGCATGCGGACCGACTGCTGCTTCGTGCGGTCGCGTTGATCGCCTTCCGCGCGCCGCTCTACGCCGGCCGCCCGCCGATCGACCCCTGGTGCGACGAACTGGTGGCCTTCGGCGCAGGGCAGTTGTTGCGCGAGGATGCGGCCGCGGAACTTCAGGGCAGTCCCCTGGCGGACGGAGAGGAGGTTCACTACGTGCTCTTCCGCGAGCTTTTCGGCATCGCCCCGGCCTTCACACGGCGCGCCTCGGTGCGCTACCACGCCTTGCCCGAAGCTGTGCGCCGGGTGATCTGGCCGGTGGTGGTCGAGGGCGTTGGCCCGGACGAGCTCGCCGGCCGCGGTTTGGGCACGCCGGACCGGATCCGCGAACGGCTGGACCTGGGCTTCGCTACCTTGACGTCTTCTTTGCCGCTCAGTCCGGCCGAGCTGCCCCTGCAAGACGAGGTCGAATCGTGAGTCGCCCCGCCGAATCCGCCGTGGGCCCGGAGCTGCACCCCGAGGTGCGTGAACTCCTGGTCGAGGTCTCCCGCCGCGGCGAGTCCCTGCTCTTCCAGGTCCCCGCGCGCCGCTGGAGCCGCGAGCTCCTCGAACCCGCGGGTCCCGTGCGACCGAGCGCGGCCTTCCTCTCGTCCGCCGAACGCCACCTGCTCGAGGCCTACCGCGCCGAGGCCGCCTGGTTCCTGCGCGCCACCGCCCTTCGCCTCCTGGCCGACGACGAACACGCCCGTCGGGCCTGCACCTGGTACTGGAACGGCAACCGTCGCCTGGAAATCCCCGGCGACACGCGCCTCGCCGAATCCCAAGCCCGCCTGCTCGAGCCCACCCTCGCCCGCGACGCCGATCGCGATTTGGTGCGCACCCTGGTAACCGCCGGTCGCCGGAAACTCTCGGTTTCCGACTGCGCAGCCGCGGCTCAGCGTTTGGAACCACATCCCGCTGTGCATGCCTATACGCTGAGCTACCATTTCGCCCAAGGGGATGCCAGCTACTGCAGGTCGTTGTCCTCCAGACTTATGGACGGCAACCCAGAGTCGCCCGTCCAGCGACAAGGTCTAGAGTGGGCGGGAAGCTACGCCGCAGCCTGGGGACAGTGGGAAAAGGCGAGCGATTTCTATTCGGAAGCCCTTGCCCACCCGTCAGCCGGATTGGCGACCGCACTCCTAGCGTGGCTCAACTCGCTGCAGTGTGGTCGCATTGAACTCGCTGCGGAGATCTTGGGTCCAGGAGGCCCAAGCGCCGAGGACATTAACGAAGCCTTGACTGTCCTGGAAAACGCACTCACGGTTGCCAGGCGCTGGTACTCCTGGAAACCATCGGCTGCGTTAACCGCCGCTCGCAGCTCCTGCGAGGCATCCTATCCGCCGGTGCTCTTGGAGGCACTTTTCCAGTGAACCGTCCCGATCGATGCCCCCGTGTCGCCGTGCTCGCGCTGGCGTGGATCGTGCTTTGTCTCCCCTCTGAGCTCTGTCCCGCGCAGGGCGGCGGCCTTCCTCCGCCCATGGAGTTCCAGGAGTTGACGCGCAAGGGAGGCACGCCTCCCTTGAGGGTCGAGCGAGGGCCGGCGAACGTTCACACGCACTCGCCCGCACCGAGCCGGCAGGCACCTCCGGCTTTTTTTGCCCCTTGAAGTTTCGATGAGGGCAGGCTCTGCGATCGCCGTGGGAGTGGTCGCCACCACGCTCTTGGTGTGGTGGCTCATCCTTCGAACGGGAGACATGGGTCGCGCGAGCGGGCCGGAGATCGTGGGCCAACAGGATTCGCTGACCCTGCGAGCGGACCAGAAGGTCGATGTGCCGACGGCTCGGGGCGAGCAGCCCGAAGGCGTTGTCGCGGAGGTGCCTAAGGAAGCCGGCGAGCCCACCGCGAGACGCGAGCTTGTCGGTGCCCAAGAGATTCGTTGGCGGGTGGCGCTGGCGGGCGAGGGGGGGCAGCAGCCGGCGGTGGGGGCGGTGGGGTCCTGGACGCCCCTCGACAACGACGTGGAGGGCTTCTTTCCGACCCGGGAAGAGACCCTGGGGCTCTACTTGCTCAGCGATCGGGATTCGCGTTTGGCACAAGGCACCCGTTGGGCGGAGGCGGATGGCGAGGGCCGGCTCATGTTCGCCGGGTTGCCCCCGGCGTTTCCTGTTCGCGGAGCGGCGGTTTGGATCACGCACACGGAGGCCGCACCAAGGATAGCGGTCGTCTCCGAAGGGACGAGCGCCCCGGGTACCTTCGTGCTCGACCCGGCCCCGGCCGCCAGCCTACGTGTGGTCGACGGGGCGGGGCAGCCAGTGGCCGGTGCCTTGGTGCGCCGCCGCGGCCTGCCGCCCGAGGGGTGGCGACCGGACGGAGCCTCCCAGGAAGAACGAGCGCGGCGCGCGCTCTATCGGGAGACGGCGACCGACGAGCAGGGCTGGGCACAGGTGCCGCCGTTCGCGGGGCCGCAACTCGTGGTGGTGGAGCATGGCTCGGCCCGCGCGCAACTTTGGCTGGACGGGGATCCTCAGGAACTCGAAGTCCGGCTCGTGCCGACCTTCCGCCTTTCCGGGCGTGTGCGTCCCGGGGCAGGACTCGGCCCGTGGGCGATGGTCAACGTCTTCGGGCGGCTTGCGGACGGCGGAGGAGAGGTGCGGCTCGGGGCCGCGACCTTCGACGAGGGGCGTTCTTTTGGACCCCTCGAACTGCCCCGCGCGCCAGGGCTGGACGAACTCGTCCTGCGTTTGCAGCACGCCTTCGTGCAGCCCGAGGAGTTGGTCGTGGCAGCACCGTCGGTCGACGAACACCTGCGCGTGGAATTCCAGGGCGATCAGGGTCACTCGATCTGGTTCCTCGTGCGCGACGCCGAGACCCAAGAGCCGATTCCCTACGCGCGGGTGAGCACGAGTTGGGGCGAAGGTCAGCGCAGGATCGATACGCGCGGCGGTGCCTCCGGCCATGTAGAGCTGACCGGCCTACCCCTTGATTACGTCGCGTTTCGGGTCGAGGCCGAGGGTTACAGCACCTTGGATGAGATGCTGTTCATGGAAGAACGCCTGGTCGGACGGCTCGTGCCGCTCGACCTCTTCCGGCCCGGCAGCTTGTCGATATTGGTCCTAGAGGACGATCAGCCTGCGGAGCGTTTCATGGTCTTTTATGGCCAGGACAGCGTCTGGCCCTTGTCGGAACGCTCCGAAGTCCGTGACGGCGCGGGACGCTTGGAACTGGAGGGGTTGCCGCAAGGGCGATACGCCTTGCACGCCTACTTTCCGAGCCGCGAAATCAGCGGAATCGAGCGGGTCGAAGTCCGCCCCGGCCGTAACAGCGAGGTCGTCCTGCGGCATCGGCCAGGCGCCCGCCTGACCGTTCAGGTACTGGACGGCCGCACTATGAGGCCGCTCCCGGAAGCGGAAGGGATCGTGCACCTTGTCACGGCTGACCGTCTTCCCATCCTGACCCTGGCCGACGGTTTCTTCAGCGATCAGGAGGGCAAACTCTTCGTCGAGCCTTTCCCGGTCACCGATGGAGAACTTCTCATCCGCGCACCGGGCTTCTTGGCCATGAACATGCGTGTGCCCCACGCCGAGTCCGGCCAGTCCATCGATCTGGGCGCGGCGATCCTGGAGCCCGAGTCGCGCATCACGGTTCAACTGAAGGGCGCAGCCCATGATCCCCGGGACTACACCCTGCAAGCGTCTGGCTTTCCGGAGAGTTCCTTTCCCTTCGATGTGAGCGGAAGGGCCGAGATGTTCGGGGTCCCCTTGGGGTTCCCGCTCGAGCTGGTGCATCCCGATGGAACGAACGACTACGTCCTCCAGTCCCGACTGGACCGGGAAGTCACGCTCTACGCAGCGCCGGGAGAGCTTACTGTTGCGTTTGAGGGCCCGGGTGGCGCCGCAGCCCGACCGCTCGGGCTGCTTTCGCTGCACTGCAGCGACCCGGAGGGCCGGCGCGTTACGCGGCATGTGCGCGTAGGGACGGCTTCCGAGCTGCGACTTCCAGGCCTTCCCGCACGGGGGGCTTCGGCCTTCCTAACCGATGGGGACGGAGTTCCCCACGCGCCCCTCCGGTTGGAGCTGGACGAGCTGGGCGGTGGTCGCTTCGTATACCGCCTGCGCCCAGCGAGTCTCGAGTTCCTCGTGCTCGATGTTCATGGAGCCCCGGTCGAGGCCGCCTGGGTCGGCGTGTACGACCGGGTAGCCCAGGGCACTTTGAGCTACATGAGTCGGTTGACTGATTCGGAAGGGCGAGTACGCATCGGGCGAAGTGATTCGTCCGAAGTTTCCGTGACCGTGCAAGCTCCCGGAGGTCGCTGGACCGTCGACCGGCGCATTTCCTTGCCCCCGGAAGGTGAAGTCGTCGAACTGCGCTTGGGGCCCCTGGCCCCTTTCAGCGTCAGGGTCCTCGGGCAGGACGGTCCCTTGGCCGGAGTTCACGTGGTCGCTCGGCCCACCACGACCCCGGAACGGTCCTGGAGTGGCCGGACCGAAACGGGCGGACTCTTCCAGTTCCCGCCCATCGATGCGGACGCGCTGTGGTTTGAGTTGCACCTGGCCGGGCACTTTCCCCATCGGAGATTGGTGCGGCGTGGGGAGGCGGTGGGTGAACTCCTGGCGCGTCCGCTGGCTGCTTTGACTCTGGAGCTGCGCGATGGGGAAGGGGCGCCGCTTCCGGGCATCTCGGTGGAGCTCCAACACGAGCAGTTGGCCGCGCTCAGCGAAGATCCGGCGAAGGAGACCGTCGGGCGCTGGGCGGCAGCAGGACAGGTGCCGCAGGTGCCACTGGCCAGCGACGGCTTAGGTCGCCTGCACTTCTCCGCACTGCCCGTGGGCCGCTACCGATGGGTGGCCGACGGCCCTTCGGGCCGGGCTACAGGCAGCTTCGAGCACGATCCGTCCCGCACGGGCGCGCTTCTTCTCGTTTTGCCCTGACCCTGCCCCTTCGTACACCTCTCAGGTGGGGCTGTCGGCGGCGAAGAAGCGTTGGGCGGCGCGCATGCCGAGGAGCATGGCGAGGAGGAAGAGCAGGACGTCGGTGCGGGCGGTGGCTAGGTTGACGACGGCGGGGCCGGGGCAGAAGCCGGCTAGGCCCCAGCCGATGCCGAAGAGGGTGGCGCCGAAGAGGAGGCGCAGGTCCGGGCGGCCGGTGGGGGGGGAGGGGAAGCGGCCGCCGAGCAGGGGGGCTTCGCGTTTGCCGAGGAGGAGGCGGCTGCCGAGGAAGAAGGCGGCCATGGCGCCGGCCATGACCAGGGCCAGGCTCGGGTCCCAGCGGCCGAACAGGTCGAGGAAACCGGCCACCTTGGCGGGGTTGGTCATGCCGGAGAGGGCCAGGCCCGCGCCGAAGAGTGCGCCGGGCAGCAGGTACCAGGCGTGCTTCAAGCGGCGCCTCCCGCGAACACGTGGCGCATCAGGTACACGGTGGCGAAGCCGGCGCCCATGAAGACCAGGGTGGCGGTGAGCGAACGCAAGGAGCCGCGCGGGATGCCGCAGACCCCGTGGCCGCTGGTGCAGCCACCGCCAAGGCGCGTGCCGAGGCCCACCAGGAAGCCGGCCAGCACCACGGTCAGGCCGCTGGCTTGGGGCACGTGGGCGGCGCTCGCGGGCCAAATCAGGAACGTCACGGCGCCGCCGCCCACCAGGCCGACCAGGAACAGGGCGCGCCAGGCGCGCTCTGCGCGGGCCGTGGTGAAGAGCCGGGCGACGATGCCGCTGATGCCGGCGATGTGTCCGCCGAGGGCCAGCACCCACACGGCGGCGGCGCCGATCATGAGGCCGCCGATCAGGGCGGGCAGGGGGGTGAAGTCGACGATTTCCATGGGTCAGGGTTTGCGCGCGACCACACCGTACCCGAGCACGAGGCCGTCGCCGCCCCTCAGGCGCGACAGTGCGGTTCCGAGCCACTGCACGAGGGCGAAGACGGGCATGAGCAGCGCCTGGCGCCAGGGGCTCGGCACCACGCTGCCGTCCGCCTGGATCCGCCGGGCGGCCAGGGCCCGCAGCAGCCACTGGGCGGTCAGGGAGGCGAGGGCTTCGGGGAAGCTGCCGCGCGGCTTGATCTCGACCAACACCAGTCCTTGTTCCTCGACCAGCCGCCTCAGACCCTCGGGGGTGAAGCGCCAAAAATCCTGGGGCAGGAAGTGCAGCGGTTCGCACAGGGGCACCGTCAGGAGCAAGACACCGCCCGGGCGCAGCACACGCGCGAGCTCCGCCAGGCAGCGCCGCGGTTCGGTGACGTGTTCGAGCACCTCCGTGGCGAGCACCGTGTCCACGCTCGCCTCTTGGAAGGGCAAGTAGTGCCCGTCGCCGAAGACGTCGACGGTGTTGCGCACGGTGGAGAGCATCTCCCACAGGGCTGGCTCCTTGTCCTCCAGAACCGGCGGATAGTCGAGGCCCAGATAACGCTCCACGTAGGGTGCGAACATGGCCTCGTGCGGCCGTTCGGCCACACCCACGTCCAGGAGCACCCCCTTGGCATGGGGCGCCAGCTCGGCGATCGAACGATCCAAAGTGCGCCAGGTCAACCAGTAGGGGTTGAGGGCTGTGTGTTTGCGCCAGGCGTTCAAGCGCGCCTTCCAGCCCTGGCGGTGCCGCACGACCCCGCTGCGCCCGGCGGGTTTTCCACAGATCGGATCGCTCATCGGCGCACCTCCCACAACTCCATCCGCGGCCCGGGTCGCGAGACCTGCCACAGATCGAGCAGCGCGAAGTCCACCTCGGTGGGCAACTTCGTGCCGCGCGCCGGCTTTCCGCGCGACGGGTCGAGCACCCACAGGGGGGCTTCGGCCACGGACAGGGGCGGCAACTTCGGCCACCCCGGCGCGGGTTCGCCCGGGTCGATCAAGATCGGGGGCAAACCGTCGGCGGGGGTGCGATCCACGAGCAACACCGCGCCGATGTCCAGGGCCGCGAGCACCTGGTCGGGGGATTCTCCAAGTTGTTGCACCGCCTCCGAGCGAGCCAAGCGGCTGGAGCGGCGGCGGACTTCGTAGTCGAAGAGCGCGGACAGGTGCAGCGCGTCGAACCCGGCCGGGCCCTCGGGTTCGACTCCGGCCCGGTAGAGCTCCAGGCGATGGCGCTCGCGGGCGCCCAACTCGCGAAAGCGCGCGAGCAGCTCCAGGCTTTCGGCGTCGAGGGGCAGTTCTGGTCCGAAAGCGTCGATCCCAAGGCGCACCGCGGGCCACTCGCCGCTCGCGCGCTGCGCATCCAGGTGCGCGATCGCCGCGCTGCGTGTGTCGGTTTGGCGCAGGAGGTGTCCCAGACGCAAAGCCTGCACACTCGGTGCCGCGATCAAGAGCAGCGTCAACGCGCCAAAGGCCGCGCGCGCCGCGCCGCCGCGTTTCGCCGCCCCGTCGCCCAAACGCTCCCAGGCCAATCCGGCCGCAGGCGCAAGCAGCACGACCAGCGGCAGCAAATAGCGCACGTGGTCGTTTTGGTTGGTCAGGAAAAACGCTCCCCAGCCGAGGGCGAAGAGCGTCATCGGCCACAGGCTGCGCCGGGCCAGGATCCAGGGCAGACCCGCGAGTGCCAGCAGCACGAACAGCGGGTCGTACCCGAAGAGCGCCACGGACAGGCGTTCGAAGGTGTGACGGCTGACGGCCAGCACCAGGCGCTGTCCTCCCGCGCCGATGGTGACCAGATCCCGTTCCTCCAGATCCGCGCCCGCGGCGACCTGCTCGGTCGGCGTGGGGCCGTGCACCAAAAGGTAGGGATGACCGATCGTGAGCGAAACCGCGGCGAAGAGCGCCACGGCGCAAAGGCCCGCACCCGCGCGCCGCAAGAGCGCCCGGGGTCCGAGGCCGCCCATGGCGAGCCAGGCGATGCCGGGGATGCCGAGGGCAACCAGGCCGCCCTGGTGGGTGGCGAAGGCGAGTCCGGCGGCTGTTCCCGAGAACCAAAGGTCGCGCCGCGAAGCGCAGTCCACCGCGCGGGCGCCGAACCAGGCGGAGAGCGCAAGGAAGAAGGTCAAGGGCACCCACGGCCTTTCCTGCACCGAGAAGTGCACATGCAAAAGGCCGGAGGCCACCAGCCACGCGGCCATCCAGGCCCCGCGCCGCAGTCCCGCCCGGCGGGCTGCCGCGAAGACCACCAGCGGGGTCAGCGCTCCGAACAGGGCCACCAGCCAACGGGCCGGCAGGTGCGCCAGGAAGGGGTCCTCCAGCACGCGCATGCCGTACTCCCCGACACCGCCCCATGCCCCGGTCGCCCGGCCCCAGGTGTACTGGACTCCGTAGATCGGCAGCAGTGCGTAGGGCAAGAGGTTCGGGTAGGTGGAATAGAGCCCGACCGGCGGCACCGGATCCTTGTCCTTGGCCATGCCCAGGGCCTGGCGCACCACGTGGGTGTCGGCCAGGTAGTTCACGCCCTCGCCGTGCTCGATCGGCCAAAGCCGCAGGCCCAGGCCGACGGCGAACAGCAGCAGCAGGCCCAGCAGCGTGCCGGCCCGGCGTCCGGACGGGGGTGATTGCCCGGGGGCGCCGATGGGGGCGCTGATGGGGGCCTGGGGGGTGGACGGGTCGGACACGGGGCGGGCCGGGGGGGAACGGCTCGTCAAGGGTACCGGCCCGCCGGGGGGGAGGCCTGTTCGGCTCCCGTCACGGCGCGGCGAGCCCGGGCGCATCCCGGCCCGACGCCGCTCGGCTCCGGCGGACCACTGCCCCGACGGACCACTGCCCCGACGGACCACTGCCCGCGGGGCCTCGCCAGGCCTCAGCCGCCCGCTTCGTCCGCCGCAGGCTCCTCGGTCTCGGCCTCGGCCTGGGGCGGCCGGGCCGTGTCGAGCACCAGCACCGCGTAGGCGGTCGCCAGCACCGGGTTGCCCTCCCACCAGCGCGGGCTGTTGTCGTTGCGCCAGGATCCGTCCGGGCGCTGCATGGCGACGATGCGCCCGGCCAGTTGGCTGCGCCACGGGTGGGCTTCGCCGGCTTCGTCCACCACGTACTCCTCGCCGTAGGCGTCCAGGGCCTTGGCCATGGAATAGAAGTAGTAGAAGAGGCCCTGGAAGGGCGCGGCCGGATCGCTCGACGCTTCGAAGCCGGGGTTGACGTCCAGGGTGTAGTTGCGCGTCAACCAACCCCAGGCGGCCTGCACCCGCGGGTCCTCGCGCGACAGTCCGGCGAAGAGATAACCCCGCAGCAGCGCATAGGTCATCGAGCCGTAGGAACGCGGAATCTGCGTTCCATCGGGCAATTCGATCATGCCTGCCTTCGACTCACCCGGCGCGTAGGCCGCGCCGCCGTCGTCGCCGGAGCGAATCACCACACCGTCTTCCTCGATCACCAGGGTGTTGCTCTCGGAGCGGTTCTGGGTCCGCTCCAGGAACACCAGGGCGCGCTGGAAGGTTTGATCCTCTGAATCGAGGCCGGTCGCGGCCAAGGCCTCCAGGGCCAGTTGCAGGTTCGACAGGTCCGGCCGCTCGTCGTTGCCGTAGCCGATGCCGCCGTAGTAGCGGTGCGACACCTCGTAACCTTGGCTTTCGTCCGCTTGCAGGGACTGCAAAAACGCGCGCGCGCGCAGGAGTCGCGGGCGATCTTCTTCCAGGCCGGCTTTGGCCAGGGCCATGACCGAGGCCGAAGTCACGTAGTTCGGCATGCGCCCGTCGTGGATCGATCCGTCCTCACGCTGGATCGCGCGCAGGCGCGCGAGTCCCGCGTCGATTTGGGTTTGGACCGCCTCCGGCCGCGGCTCGGGCAGCGCGAGCAGGCAGGTCAGCACCATGGCGCTGATGCCGGTGTCTTCCTGACGGCCGACACCCCACACACCCGGGCGCAGGGCCTGGCCGGCCAGGAAACCCGCGGCCCGTTCGATGGCGGCGGCGGCACGCGCGTGGTCCGCCTTGCTGAAGGGCGGCAGGGGGAGCGCTTGTGCGGCGGGTGCCGCTTGGGCCTGGGCTTCGGCCAAGTCCGCGTGGGCGCCGCTCAGGGCCAAAATCGCGCGCGCCGTGTGGACCACCGTGCCCTCGGGATCGCCGAAGGAGCCGTCCTCGCGCTGCTCGGCCAACAGGGCGGCCGCGAAGCGCCGGGCCTCGCCCGCATCCCCCGGCCGGGTCAGCGGCAACGCGCCTTCGCGGAATCCGGCCCCTTCCAGCCGCGCCAGGGCCGCTTCGACCCCCGGGGCGCGGGCGAACAGCAGGAGCGCCTGCCGCGCCGCCGCGCTCGCCTCGCGCCCGGCGGCCTCTTCGCTGCCCGGGTCTTGGATCCAACCGCGTTCGTCCTGGCGGGCCACCAGGAAATCGACCGCGCGGCTGACGAACGGCCCTTCGGTGTAGCGGTAGGCCCGCGGGCTTTGGTGCAGGGCGCGCAGCACCTCGGCGGTTTCGAGCACACCGCCGTAGGCGCCGCTCTCCAGGTCCCAATGGCCCCGCAGCCAGCGCACCGCGTCGTCCACGGCCGAAGCCACCCGCGAGGCGCTCGGCCCGTCGGCCCCTTGGGGGGGTGCCGCGGCGGAGGTCCCGGCGGCGACGAAGAGGGCCAAGATCAGCGAAAGAAGCGGTGTTTTCATGGTTCCGTAGGTGGCCCGGGGCGGTGACGCAGGGGGCAGCGCTGTGGGGCAGGGTTCAGGGCGCCGGTGCAGTGACGCGTTGTGAGTCGGATCCGCGCCGGCCGTGTGTACGGCGCTCGCGCCCGGCGGAGAGAATCATCGGCGCCCCGCGGGCACAGTTCCAGATTCGAGCGCCCTGGCCCTAAACGCACGGGCTCCCCGGCGGTTCAAATGCAGGCTGGGTTCCCATCGGCGTTTCCAGCATGTCCGAACCGCGTTTTTTCGACCATTTTTCCGCCCACGCCGGCGCCTACGCCGCCCACCGCCCGCACTACCCGGCCGAACTGTGGGCCTGGCTCGCCGCGGCCGCCCCGGGCCGAGCCCGCTGTTGGGATGCCGCCACCGGCAACGGACAGGCCGCCCTGGCGCTGGCCGAGCACTTCGACGAAGTGATCGCCCCCGACGCCAGCGCCGAACAACTCGCCCACGCGCCGCGCCACCCCGCCGTGACCTACCGGGTCGAGCCCGCGGAATCCTCTTCGCTCGCCCCCCGCAGCGTCGACGCCGTCGTGGTCGCCCAGGCCCTGCACTGGTTCGACTTCGAGCGCTTTTTCGCCGAAGTCCACCGCGTGCTGCGCCCGGGCGGCGTGCTGCTGGCCTGTTGTTACGAGCTCCTGCACGTGGACGACGGCGGTCCCATCGACTCCGCCCTGCGCTCCTTCTACACCGGCCCGATTTGGCCCCACTGGCCCCCCGAGCGCCGCCACATCGAAAACGCCTACGCCGACATCCCGTTCCCCCTCGACCCGCTCCCCGTCCCGCCCTTCCACATGACCACCCTGTGGGACCGGGACGCGCTGCTCGCTTACCTCAACACCTGGAGCGCCGTCCGCCGCCACGCCGCCGCCACCGGCGACGACGCCCTTGCGGACCTGCGCTCCACCCTCGCCCACCTCTGGTCCCCCGGACCCCCGCGCCCGATCCGCTTCCCCCTCACCCTGCGCGCCGGGCGGAATGCCTAGGGCACGAGAATCGGAGCCAGCACGACCCGGAAGCCGATGGCGTTGCTGGTGTGGAAGGGAGATTGGGAAGTGCGTCTTGCAGAACGGCACAGGGTGGAAACACTGGTCCAGCCGCCCCCGCGGATGACCCGCTCGGGGCCGTCGGGGTAGTAGGGATCCGTCTTGGGGGAGTCCGTGTAGCTCCGGAAGCTGTCCAAGCACCACTCATTCACGTTGCCGTGCATGTCGTGCAGGCCCCAGGCGTTGGGGGCATAACTGCCCACGCGTTTCGTGCCGGTGGGGTTGTTACAGTTGGTGATCGGAGAAGTGGGAATGTGGGAGAAACGCGCCTCGTCGCAGGAAATCGTCTCTCCGAAGAAGTACTCGGTCGTCGTTCCCGCACGGCAACCGTACTCCCACTCCGCTTCCGTGGGCAGGCGGTATTGGTAGCCCACGGGCACCATGCCCCAGGCCGTCTGTTGAGCAGTAAGCGCAGCGCAGTATTGCATGGCGGCGTTCCAGCTCACACGCTCCACCGGCCGACTCGGCTCGACGAACATGGATGGGTTGCTGGCCATCAGCAGTTCGTATTCCGCTTGCGTGACCTCGTGGAGGCCCATCCAGAAGGGCTGGCTGATCGTGACCTGGTGCACGGGCTGCTCGTTGCTATTTCCCGCAGCGGATCCCATGAGGAACGTGCCCGGCGAGATCCGTACGAGACCCGGGAAGTTCGGCTCGGCGAGGGGGATCGAGAGGCCGTTGGTCAAGCCGACGGAAGGGCCGGCCAGGGGATCCACTAAGAGGCCCTGGCCGAAGAGGGTCAGGCCCGCCAGTTGTGGCGCGGGCGGCAACACTAGGAAGAAGGTTGCCGGTGGCGAGCTAGCACCCTCCCAGGCCTGCGGTCCAAAGGTGAGTGAATCGGGCGGCGCCACGCTGATGAGGAGTTCGCCGATGGAGCCTGGGCCGGAGAGGCCGAAACCGGCCAGAGGTGTGCCCGCCGGAAACGCCGGGTCGGGGGCCGTCGAGAGACTCAAGTAGGCGAACTGAAGAGTCGTTGCCGTCGAGAGCGGATTGGAAACCCCAAGGGTCAGAGCCGAACCCAGTGCACCGGTGCCCTGGATCACGGTCAAGCTGCCCGCGGGGTTGATGCCGGACCCATAGGGTGTCACCTGCGCGGCGCTGTACGCGGACATGGCGACGAGGGAGAGCAGCGAGCCTCCGGCGAAAGCGCGGATCGCATGAATGGGTTGATCCATGGGGAGCCTGCCTGGCAAGGGTTGGGAATGCGGCCCCGGACTGCACGCTCCAGCGCACGGTCCACGGACTGGGTGGCGGTGGAATGCACGACTCCAGCAAGGCCGCCGTGCATCCCACGGGATTGCACCTGAGAGTACTGAATTCCACCGACACGGATCCAGTGTCACGGCCGAAATCGGCGCGCGATGGGTGCGAGGTGGCTCAGGGGACGCCAGCAGCGCGCTCGGTTCCCCGAAGCCGGCCCGGATCCGGGATTGCGGTAGCAAGTTTCGCAACGGGAAGACCGGTGTGTCGCCGGCACCGCCCTCAAATCCTCCGTCCGCTTGGGATGTCGATCTCAGGGTACTCGCCGTCAGGGCTGATTCGCGAAGTCGGTGCGCCTGCGTACACCACCCCGGAGGATGTCAAAAATTATTGGTGGTCGAATACCGGAGGGTAAAGCCGATTCCGGCAGCTTGGCTAAGGATCTGGCTCATTTGGCAGCAATTCGCACTGACCGCTCCCGAAATCGTGTATTCGAAGTCCAGGACCAGGGCGTACAAGCCTTCGGAGAGTATGTTCGCGAACGTGTCCAGCGATTTGCCCTTGCCATTGTCGTGCCACACCTTCAGCGGCGGATGGGCCGGGTGCGGCGCGCCGCTCACGTTGTAGAGCCTCGCCGTGACGCTTGACTTGACGTTCAATTGCCCCGCGCTGGTCGGGGGGAATGAGGGGACATTCAGATCCAAGCGCCCGAAAAAGAAGTTAATCCCGCTCCCTTCAATTCGGAAGGTCGTACCGGCGGCGCCAGCGAAGGATAGTTCGCTCTTTGCGGCCGAGGTCACGGGGTCGACTCCGTTGGGGCAGCACGAAGGGCCGCTGTCCGTCGCGGAGGCCGTGAGTTGGCCATGCAGGAGTCCCTCGACGGTGAAGTCCTGGGGAGTGGCGTCGATGTGGAGATCGTGATGGCCGAAGGCGAAGGACTCGGCGGTGTTGCCCGAAGTAAAGCACCCTATCCAGGAGGTGACCGGCCCGAGCGGGATGTCCACGGAATCCCCTGTCGGTGCGAGTGTGCATGTGGCCGGCGGGTGGATCTCGACCATGTCCTCGTGGGGGGGGCAGTCGGGTCCGCTCACATGACCTGAGGTGCGTGCTTTCAGGCGACCAGAGTGACTGAGTACCGCGGGATTGCCCTCGAAATCCACGTACACGAAGGTCCAGAGACTCGCTGCGGGCTTGAACGTTTCACCGGGCGGGGGGCAGAGGAGGGCAGTGGTCAATACTGCAGCGGCAAGGGTGAGGGGACAATGAAGTCGGGACATGAAGGCATCCTTCGTTGGTAGTGGCCGCGCAGAGCGGGCCAAAACACGTGCGAGAAACTCGCCAGGGCGGCGAGCATCCGGGGGGGGGCGAAGTCAGGTAAGGCAAGTACCGTGCCATCCCCGAAAGCCCGTTGATACCGTCGGGTGTGGGTCCGGGGCTCATGCGTGTTTCGCAATTGCAGCGGTATTGAGCGCATTCGCACACCTGCTGGCGCACCCTCGTCGGCTGCTTCGCGCGGACTGCGATCCTCCGTGACCTTCGGTCCGTCCCTGGGGGTGAGCTCTGACCTGGTGCCCACCGTGCATCGGTTCAGGCGACCGGATGCATCGCATCTCCATGACGCAAGCCGATGGGCTCTGCTTTGGGCGGGCGGCGCTCTCACGGCTGCTCGGGCAAGACCATGGGTTCTCCGGGGACAGTTGGCTGCCTCTCTTTCTCACTCCGGCACGCGTCGGAGAGGCGCCACGAAGCGGTGGGCGGCGGCGCCGGCGGTGAGGACGAGGAGGCCGGCGAGGGCGGTGGTGGGGGTGCGGGTGGCGGCGAGGGTGGTCATGGCGAGCACGCCGAGGAGGAAGGCGGCGGGGACGAGGGGGTAGCCGGGGCAGGGGACGCGGGTGGGGCCTTCGAGGAGCCGCGTGCGCATGAGGCCGAGCACGGCCAGGGCGGAGCACAGGGCCAGGGTCCAGCCGATGAAGCTCATCAGTTGTGCGAGGGTCGCGCTGAACAGGAACACGAGGGCCAGGGCGGCCTGGAGCCAGATCGCGGCCCGCGGGGTTTCGCTGCCCGCGGGGCCGGCGCGGTGCATCAGGAAACGCGGCAGGCGACCGTCCTGGGCCATGCGCTCGGTGACCCTCGGGCCGGCGAAAAGCAGCGAGAGCAGGGAGGTGACCAGCGCCAGGGCGACGAGCGCGCCGCTCGCCCGTCCGACCGCGGGTCCGAAGAGAGCATCGGCGGCCACGAGGGCGACTTCCTCGCGCCCGGCCAGGGTTGCCATGGGCGCGGCCCATAGGAACACCGCGTTCAGGCCCAGGTAGAGGGCGGCCAAGACGGCGGTGCCGAGCAGCAGGGCGCGCGGCAGTTGGCGCGGTGCGTCGCGCACCTCGCCGGCGGCGTACACGGCGGCGTTCCAGCCGGAATAGGCCAGGTAGATCCACACGCTCGCGCCGGCGAAGGCGGCCCAGGTGAAGGGCGCGAGGGGGGCTTCGGCCGGGCCGGGCTCGCGCGCGCCGAGGGCGAAGGCGCCGGCGATCAGGAGCGCGAGCACCAGGGTCAGTTTGAGCGCCACGGCCAGGTCTTGTGTGCGCACCCCGAGGCGCAGGCCGCGGGCGTGGAGCAGGGCGGCGGCGAGGATCATCAGGCCGCCCAGCCAGGGCCACTCGGGCGCCGGTTGGCCGAGCAGCGGCCGGGTGTAGTGCTCGAAGGCGCGCGCGGCGAAGGCGGTCGGCGCGGCGAAGCCGGCGAAGAGCGACACAAATCCCGCGGCGGTGCCCAGGGCCGGGTGCCAGGCCCGCGAGAGGTATTCGTATTCGCCGCCCGAGCGCGGGAAACGCAGGGCCAGGGCGCCGTAGCAGATCGCGCCCAATCCGGCCAAGAGCGCGCCGGCGGCCCAGGCGGCGAGCACCGCTTGGCGGCTGCCCAAATCCGCCAGGGCGTAGCCGGAGGTGGTGAAGACACCGGCGCCCAGGGTGCTCGCCACCACCAGGGCCGCCGCGCTGGCAAGCGATAGGCCCGGACGCCCGGGTGTTTTGCTCACCGCTTCACGAAGATCAGGGAGTAGTTCTCTTCCAGGCCGGGCACCCGGGTGTCGTCGACCAAATCGAAGCCGGCCGCTTCGATTTCGGCCTGGAACACCTCGCGGCCGGCGCGCACGTGGCCGAGGATCCAGGGGCGTGAGACACCCTCGATGCGCTCGAAGTCGATCACGTAGAAACGCCCGCCGGGCACCAGGGCCCGGTGGATCGAAGCCAGGGTCGCTTCGGGGTACTCGAAGTGGTGGTAGGTGTCGCAGGTGAAGATCTTGTCGACGGAAGCCGGCGGCAAAAGCACGTCGTCCTCGGCGCCGAGCACCGCGCGCAACTGCGGCAGACCGCGCCGCTGCGCTTCTTCTTCCAGGTGTTCGACGAAACGTGGCGCGATCTCGACCGCGTAGAGCCGACCCTCGGGCCCCACGGCCGCGGCCAGGGGAAAAGCGAACAGGCCCGTGCCCGCGCCCACGTCGGCGATGCGCTCGCCCGGGCGGGGATCGACCCAGGCCACGATTTCCGCCCGCTGCAGATAGATCTCGCGGCTCTCGGTCTCGAAGCGCTGCACAAAACGCTCCACGTCGAGTTCGGGGTCGAGATAACTCTCGTTGATGCCCGGGGCGACACTCTGGGGGCGCTCAGCGGCAGCGGCGCTGGCTTCCTGGCCTGTGTCGCCATCCCGGCCGGTGTCGTCGCCGGTCGAACCGCAGGCGACGAGGGCCCAGGGGGCGACCAGGAGCACGAGGGAGAAAAGAAAACGGGCGCCCACGGAGAGGGGGGCGCGGGAGCGCTGGGGGGGCTTCACCGCCTAAGGGTAGCAGCCCAGATCGGCCGATCGGAGCATCGGAGGAGCGCCTGCGGCGGCCCACAGCCCTCAGGCAAACCTCCCTCCGATCCCCAACCTCCCGCAGACCTTCGGCCGATGCAAACCTTCGAGTTCCAACTCGTACCGACGGTGTCGGGCACGCGCATCCTGGCCTGGGTTTTCGGCGTGCTGGGTTACCTCTGGGCCGCGGCGGTGCTGGTCGGGACGCTTCCTTGGGCGTTTCTCGGCGCGCTGCTGCTGCTCTGCGGCTTCGGGGTCATGCGCTGGCGACGCTACCGGCGCTCGCGTGTGTCTGCGCGCGCGACCCTGGACGACACGCGGCTGGTGGTGCGCGGTGAGCCGATCGCCGCGCTCGACCTGGCGCTCGGCGACCTCGCGAACTTCACCACCCTGCGCATGAACGGCGCGGCAATCAGCTTGACGACCCGCACCGGCCAGCGACACCACCTGGCCTCCACGGAATGGGCCGACTGGAAGGGATTGGCCGAGTTGGCCGGCGCCCTTCAAGCACGGCTGCCCCAGTTGCGCTCCCGTTCGGTCTTCGGTTCGAAGGGCATGGGGCTGTTTTGCTCGATCGCGACGGCCGGGATCGTGGGTGCCGTGGCCTACGGGGTCCTGATCGCGGGTGTGGAGAGCTGGGGCGGCCTGGCGCTGGCGCTCTCCATGGTGCCGGTGCTTTGGGGCGTCTACTTCGGATCGAAGTGACGCGCCGCGGCCAGGTCGATCGCCCAGGCGGCGGCCCGGTCACAGGCGCCGGGGGGGCCGAGGCTCTCGGCGGCGCGCTCCAAACCGGCGAGCATGCGTTCGCGTTCGGGGCCCTCGCGCCAGGCGCCGTCGAGGGCGGCGAGCACCGCTTCCCTCGGCCCGTTGCCGTGGAAACAGAACTCCCGCGCAACCTCTTCGCCGGCCAGTAGGTTGATCGAAGCGAAGTACGGCACGGTCAAGAGGTGGCGCGCGCCGAAGGCCTCGTGGCGCGAACCGACACGGTAGATCACGACCACCGGCAAGCGGTGGTGCAAGACGTCGAGCAGCACCGTACCGGACACGGAAAGCACCGCGTGGGCTCCGCGCAGCACCTCGTGCAGGGGCTGGTCCGAGACGCTCAGCCAGTCCTCGGCGCCCGCTTCGCGCAGCATCGCGCGCATGTTCGGCACCAACTCGGTGCGGTCCTGGGCGATGACCAGCTCTGCCTCGGGGTGCTCGCGGCGCCAGGCTTGCAACAAATCGATCATCCAGGGCAGGTTGCGCCCCACGACGCCGCTGCGGC
Source organism: Planctomycetaceae bacterium (assembly GCA_050480685.1). GTDB lineage: Bacteria > Planctomycetota > UBA1135 > UBA1135 > JBJHAV01. The sequence goes on from JBJHAV010000005.1 coordinate 32,379, forward strand.
TGCCGGCGAGCACCACCAGGCGGCGGCCGGCTTGGGCCGGATCGCGGCGCGGCACGGTTTCGAGGCGATCGAGCAGCGGATGCCCCACGTGCACCGCGGGCACGCCGCGGCGCGCGAACCAGGCGGGTTCGAAGGGCAAAATGGTCAAGGCCCGATCCACCGCCGCGCCATAACCGCGCACACGCCAGGGGGCCCAGCCCCAGTACTGGGGTGTGGCGAAGTGGACCACGGGCACACCGAGCCGGCGCGCCATGCGGCCCAGGGGCACGTGCAGCGCCGGTGAATCCACGGCGATCAGCACGTCCGGGCGCCGGGTTTCGATCGCTTCGACGGCGCCGCGCAAGAGGCGCAGATAAAAGCCCAGGGCGAAGACCACGCCGAAACCCATGGCGGCGCGCTGCACGGGATCGCCCACGATCTCCACTCCCGCGGCGGCCGAACGCGCGCCGCCCAGGCCGAAGACCTCGGGGGCGGGGGCGCCGCGCTGAGCCAGGTGGCGCGTGAGGGCCGGCAGCAGTTCGAGGGCGTGCAGCTCCCCGGAGGGCTCGGCGCACGAGAGAAACACCCGCAAGGGGCGGTCGGGCAGGGGCCTGGGTTCCGGCAGCGGCGCCGGGGGGGCCGGGGCAGCCAGATCCGCGGCGAACTCGGCCTGGAGGGCGCTCTTTTGCAGCAGATAGCGCCCGAGGTGCCAGGGTCCGGCGAGCACTCCGGCGGCGGCGCGTGCAAGTTCGGCGCGCACCAGGGACGCCGCCGGGCTGGGGGTGGCGGTCACAGGGGCAGCCGGCGGCGGAACAGCCACCAGGCCAGAGCCAAAAACAGCGCGCTGACCGCGACCAGCGGCAGGGTGCGGTTCGGATCGAGGGCCAGGTCGTGCTCGATGTCCATGAAAGCCGGCACGTCCGTCAGGCGGAAGATCGACCAGTGCGTCCAGTTCTGCACCATGTAGATGCCGAACTGCAGGGTCGTCAGGAACAGCACCGTGAAGGCGATCGGGATCGGATGGCGGCCGGCCGCGGAGAGCGCGAAGGTCAAGCTGTAGATCGCCAGCAGCAAGAGGCTTTGGTGCGCTGAAGCCAGCGTCAACAGTTCGAAGGGCAGGTGTTCTTCGATGCCGAAGTACGCCAGTTGGGCGGGCAGGGTCCAGGTGGTGATGAACACCGGCACAGTGACCGCCAGGGCGCCCGCCAGGTAGCGTTCGAGCAGGATGCGCGTGCGCGAAAGCGGCCGGGCGAGCAGAATTTCGAGGGTGCCGCGCTGGGCTTCTAAGGATGGTCCCATCACGGCGAAGAGCACCGCAGCGGCCACGCCGACGGTGTTGGCGGCCTTAAAAAACTGCTGGGCGGCCAGGTAGGCCCACAGTCCGCCTCCTTCCAGTTGGTCGACCACGTCGCGCAGCACCTGCAAGGGCGCCAAGGCGCGCAGGGAGCCGATGTTCTGGGCGAACTGCGGGTAGAAGGCGACCGCCGGCACGAGCATCACGAACAGGATCAGGCCGTAGCCGAACGCGCCCCAGAAGGCGGAATACCAAAGGCGCGGCACCTTTAGACGGCCTCCGCGCCGTAGAGCTCCCGGTAGAGCTCGGTCAGGGAGAGCCGCCCGTAGGACACTTCGAGGGGCGCGGGCAGGTCCCGCGCGGCGCACAGTGATGCCAGGAAGGGCCGGGGGTCCTCGCTTTCGAGTTCGACGCTGGCGGCGTTGCCGGACCAGCGCACGGCGCGCGCCCCGAGGCGGTCGATGCGCGCGACCAGGGCTTCGCGTTCGGTCACCTCGGGGAACACCAGGCGCAAGAGGCGCCGCGCGCGGCTCGCCAAGTCCGGTTGGCGTTCGTCCGCGAGGAGACGTCCGCGGTGCAAAAACAGCAGCCGTTCGCAGGCCCGATCGACTTCGCCCAGGTGGTGGGAGGACAAGAGGATCGCGCGCCGGCCGGCCGCTCCGGGCCGGGCCAAGTCGTCGCGTAAAAGTTCGAGCACGGCGCCGCGTTTGGTCGGATCGAGTCCTTCGGTGGGCTCGTCCAGGATGCGCATGGGTACGTCGGGCGCCAGGGCGGCGCAGAGCAGCATTTGCCGCTTCATGCCGTGGCTGAAGGTGCGCACGCGCGCGCCGCGCGGCAGGCCCAGGGTTTCGGCGATTTCGAGGGCCCGTGCCAAACAGCGCCTCGGCCGTCCGCCGAGCAAAAACGCCAGGTGGCGTTCCAGCCGCAGCTCGCCGTAGTGACCGATTTCCCCGGGGGCGTAGGTGGTCACACGCCGCACCGCGAGGCCTTCCCCGGTGAGGGGCACGCCGGCGACCTTTGCGCGGCCCGCGGTCGGCGGCATGAGGCCGAGCAGCATGCGGAGCAGCGTCGTCTTGCCGCTGCCGTTGGGTCCGATCAGGCCGGTCACCTCGCCCCAGGAAAGCTCCAAGGTCAACGGTTCCAGGGCCAGGTGGGTGCCGTAGGAACGGGTCAGGCCGAAGAGTTCGAGGGCCTTGGCGCCCGGTGACGTATTCCCTTGGGAGGACGATTCGCGGCTGAGGCTCACGGCAGCAGACCCTCGGCGCGCATGCGCTCATGGGTCAAACGCGCCAGTTCGCCGTAGCCCGCCCCGGTCAGGTGGAAGTCGGGGTCTTGGGGCAGCTTCAGGTTCGGATCCGTCAGGTCGATTTCGCCGCGGAAAAAGGCCTGCACCTCCTCGTCGGCGAAAAACTGCTCCAGGCGGAACTCGGCCGGCGGCCCGACACCCTCGGGGCCGCGGTCGATGCCGTCGGTGTAGCCGCGCATCCAGCCGAGCAAATTGAGGCGCGGCACCCCGTGTTCCTCGAAGCGCTCCTCCATCCATTCCACGAGCGGGAGGATGTCCCAATCGGGATTGCGCGCGTCGTCCATCCAGGTCATCAGGGGCTGGTGGATGGCGAATAGCGGCAGGTCGCGCTCGCGGCACAGGGCGGCCATACGCGCCAACACGTCGGCGGTGTAGGCCTGGTTGCTCGGCCGCGTGTGCCCCCAGGGGTTGCGCGCTTCCAAGTGCGGTCGCCGGCCGCGGGTCAAGACTCGTTCGAGGCCGCGGGCCGCCTGGCCGTAGAGGTGACTGCGCCACAGGGCGCGCCGCCAGGAGGCCGGCAGCGGCATCGGATCGACACGCACGATGCGCAGGTCGTCGTCGTAGAAAAAACCCTCCTCGACGATGTCGTTGGTGTTGAAGTAGACCAGCACCAAATCGGGCTCGGCCGCCAGGCCCTCTTCCTCCAGGGCGCGCAACTGTTGGCCCAGGTGGTACCCGGGCACACCCAGGTTGACCGTGCGCCAGCGCAGTCCGCTGGAGAGCTCCTCCTCGACGGCATTGAGCCGGCGCTCCAGGTGCCCGGCGACGGTTTCCTCCTCGCTCGACCACATGCCGAAGCAGAAAGAGTCGCCGAGCACCACCAGGCGGCGCTCGTTGGCCGGCTTCACTTCGGGGATTTCGGCGCCGCGGGCGCGCAGCCGATTGGCGCGGAAAGTCCAATCGTCCACCTGGGCGACGGCCCCGGCGCGCGGGGCGTAGCGGCGCTCCAAATCGTCGACACTTTCGAAATAGCCGGACTGGATCAGCTCTCCCCAGCGCCGGTCGGTGCGGTTGAGGCCCGCCTCCACTTGGCGGAGGCGCTCGCCCGTGAACCGCAGGAGTGCCTCGCCGACGAGCGCCAGGAGCGCCAGCATCCCGAGGGAAAGTAGGCAGCCCGCGCGCGGGGAGAGTCGCTTCGCGCGCCCCGGCTCCGCGCCTTTGCCGTCCGCATCGTCCGCCATGGGCCAGCAGGATACGGGGCCCTCGGGACGAGCCGCAACGGTCGCTAGCGACCGGCGGTGCCCCCGAGCGCGAGGAAGTTGGCCAAGAGGCCCAAACCATCCGGGGAGAGGATCGATTCCGGGTGGAACTGCACCGCTTCCACAGCCAGTTCCCGGTGGCGCAGACCCTGGACCGTGCCGTCGTTTGCCCGGGCGCTGATTTCGAGGCTGCTCGGCATGTGTTCGGGGTCGACGCTCAGGGAGTGGTAGCGGCCCACGGTCAGGGGGTCGGGCAGCCCCCGGAAGAGGCCGCGGCCGTCGTGGTGCACACGATCGGCGTGCCCGTGCACCGGCGCGGGCGCTTCGATGATCCGCGCGCCGAAGGCCTCGGCCACCACCTGCAGGCCCAAACAGACCCCGAGCAGCGGGATCCGGCCCGCGAAGTGGCGGGCGGCCTCAAGGCTGATCCCGGCGCCGGACGGCCGGCCAGGGCCGGGGCCGATGACCAGATGGGTCGGCGCCAGGCGCTCCAGCTCCGCCAGCGCCGCGCTCCGGGCGGGAAGGACCGCAACCGCGGCCCCCAGGTGCGCAAAGGCCTGCACCAGGTTGTGGCTGAAGGAATCGCGATTTTCGAGCAGGGCCAGCACGGGGAGGGCCAAAGGGAGGTGGGGGTGGAGCGGGGGGGGGGCGGGCAGAGCCTTCGCGGGGCAGGAGCCTTCGCGGGAGCCGGAGCTGAGGCGGAGCAGGGCCGGGGACCGGGACCCAACGGGCCGCGCGCCTTGGCCGGGTGGGGCCGGCCCTTCTATCGTGCCACCCATGGACGTGGTCGTCGTGGGCGCCGGCGAGGTCGGACTGTACCTGGCCCAGATCCTCAGTGGCGAAGGCCACCGGGTCAGCCTGGTGGATCTGGACCCCGAAAAAATCCGCCGGGTGCGCGAGAGCCTGGATGTACAGGCCCTCGAAGGCGACGGCTGTTTGCCCGAGGTGCTGAACGATGCGGGGGCCGGCCACGCGGATCTCTTCGTGGCGGTCAGCGACGACGATCGGGTCAACATGCTCTCGTGCCTGATGGCGCGCAAACTGGGCGCGGCCAAGGTCGTGCTGCGGGTCCACGACACCCGCGGGTTGATCGGCTACCACTACTTCCTCAAGGGTGCCATCGGCTACGACGTGGTGCTCTCGACGGACGAGCTCGCGGCCGACGAGGTGCTCGCCACCGTGCGCGAGCAGCACGCCCTGGAGGTCGAATCCTTCGCCGATGGGCGGGTGCAACTGCGGCGCCTGCGCATACGCGAGGCAAGCGAGCTGACCCAGGGCAGCCTGGCGGATCTGGAATTGCCCGGGGGCCTGCTGGTGGCGGCCATTTCCCGGGGCGAGCGCTTTTTCGTGCCCGGCGGGGAAGACCGTCTGGAAGTCGGCGACCAGGTTTACCTGATCGGCAAGGCCCCGGACCTGGATCAGTTCGAGGTGCTCTCCGGAGCGCGCAAGCTCGGCCGGCGCAGTGTTGTGATCATGGGGGGCGGCAGCATCGGCATGCGCATCGCCACGCGGCTCGAAAACGTGCCCGGGATTTCCGTGCGGCTCTTCGAGCGCGACCCGGACCACGCCCGTGCGATCGCCCAGCACTTCGGCAAAAACGTCATGGTGCTGGTGGGGGACGCGACGGACCTGGATCTTTTGGACGAGGAGCGCATCGGCGGCGACACCAACATCTTCATCGCCGCCACGGGCCGCGACGAGGACAACATGATGGCCTGCCAGCTCGCCAGCTCCTTGGGCGTCGAGCGCACCGTTGCGCTGGTCAACAAACCTTCCTACCGCAAGCTCTACTCGCTGCTCGGGATCGACAACGCGATCTCCCCGCGCATCCTGTGCGCCAATCGCATCCTGCGTTTCGTGCGCGCCGGTTCGGTGCGTTCGATCGCGGTCGTGGCCGAGGGGCGCGGCGAGGTGCTCGAAATCGAAGCCCACTTCCGCGGAGGTAAGAAGGAGCGGCGGGTGAAGGAGCTGGGCCTGCCGAAGGGTGTTGTGATCGGTGCGGTGGTGCAGGGAGAGGAAGTGACCATTCCCGGCGGGGACACGGTGATCGAGGACGGCGATCGTTTGATCCTCTTTGCGCTGCCCTCGGTGGTGGACGAGATCGGGCGCGTGTTTCGTCCGGCGGACGAGGCTTGAGCCCGTGATGCGCCCCCCTCTCGCACAGGCCGCGGCGGTGATTCCTGCGTCGATCTCGACGGCGGCCGCCGAGCTGGCCCGCGCCCTGCGAGCCGACGCATGGGGAGGCTGCCCGTGAACCTGGCGGCCGTCGAACGTCTCCTGGGGCGGCTGGCCCTGTTCCTGGCCGCCCTGATGGCCCTGCCCGCGGCGGTGGCCCTGGGGCACGGGGAGGGCGAAGCGGTGCGCGCATTCGGCATCTCGGCCGGCATTTCCGCCGGGCTCGGGCTGCTGCTGGTGCTGCATCGGCGCGGGCGCTCCGATCCCCGGGACATGCACCGCCGGGAGGGACTCGCGGCCGTGGGCCTGTCCTGGCTGCTGGTGGCCGTTTTGGGCGCGCTGCCCCTGCATCTATCCGGGGTCACGGATTCGTGGGTGGATGCGTTTTTCGAGTCCGCCTCGGCCTTCACGACCACCGGTGCGTCGATCCTCTCCGGTGAGCGCATCGACGCCCTGCCCGTGAGCATCGCCTTTTGGCGCTGTTATGCCCAGTGGCTCGGCGGCATCGGCATCGTGCTGGTCTTCGCGGTGTTCTTTCCCACCGGTGGACGAAGTCTGTTTCGCTCCGAGGCCACGGGCCTCTCGCGGGACGCGGACACCGAGCGCCTGAAGGACTTCACACGCGTCGTCGCCAGCCTCTACATCTCTCTCACGGCGCTTTGTTTCGTCGCCCTGCTGCTGCAAGGGCTGGGCTGGTTCGACGCGCTGCTGCTTGCCTTTTCATCCGTCGCCACCGGGGGCATGTCGAACCGGGGGGCGAGCGTGGCGGCCTTCGATTCCTTCGGGGTCGAGCTGACCGTGGTGTTCGCCATGCTCTTCGCCTCGGTCGGTTTCCTCTATTGGGTTTCGTTCTTGCGCCGCGGGCCCGTGCGCGGCTGGGAGAACCTGCGGGAATCCACCGAAGTGCGCACGTTCGCCGCGCTCTTCGCGGCCTGTGTTTTGGTCGTGGCCCTGCGCCTTTGGTTTTGGGGGGGATCCAACGGCGATCCCGGGAGCGATCTGCCGGACTATTCCTCCCTGGGCCGGTCCTTGAGGGACGCCCTGTTCACCACCGCGAGCTTGCAGACAACAGCGGGGTTCGCCACGGCGGACTACGACCGCTGGCCGGAGCTGTGCCGCATGTTGTTGATGGCGGTGGCCTTTTGCGGTGCCTGCGCGGGTTCGACCAGCGGCGGGCTCAAGCTGGTGCGCGCGGTGATCGTCGCCCGCGCCGGCGTGCGCGGTCTCTTGGCCTTCGCGCGGCCCCGGGCGATTCACCAGGTGCGCATGGATGGCCACCCGCTGGAGGAATCCGTGGTCGCTTCGGTGACCGGCTTCTTCGGCCTCTGGATCCTGGCCCTGGTGGTCGGCGGCGTGGCCCTGGCGGCCATGGACGTGCCCGAGGTCGAAGCCTTCAGCGCCTCGCTCTCGGCGCTCTCGAACATCGGTCCGGCCCTGGGCAGTCTCGGCCCGGCGGGCCACTGGGGCGACCTGCCGGCGGCGGGCAAGGTACTGATGGCCCTGTGGATGCTGCTCGGGCGTTTGGAGTTCTACGCCCTGGCCGTGCTCGTGCTGCCGCGCTTTTGGCGCGGCTGATTCGCCGGCACCCGCGCACCGCGCCGCGGCTACAGGATGTCGTCGCGGTAGACCCAGCGGCGACGCAGGGCGTCGTCGCGGCGATGGGCGGCCACGCGCCAGAGTTGGTCAGGTCCCACTAGGGCGAGGTATTCGCCCGAACCGGCGGCGCTTTGGATCGCCACGCGGCCGGCGACCAGACCCAGCAGCACGTCGTGCCCGCGTTCGTCCTTCACGAACACGCCGGCGCCGACCTGGTCATTGGGGCCCGCGAGTTCCGCGGGCACCTCGATCAAGAGCCCCTCGACCCGGGGGTGGCGCACGATGCGCGAGTGGGCGTGCCAGCGGCCGTCGCGGGAACGGCCGACCACACGCACGCGGGTGCCGTGGGGCGGATCGACGGTGGCCAGGGCCACGGTGGGGGCGCGGATCTCGGTTTCCAGGAGGAACAACCCTCCGCCCAAGGGCTCCACCAGGCTCGGCTCGATGCTCGGCCCGTCTCCGTACCAGATCGCCACCTCGGCCGGGCCGGCCTGGGCGGTCGAACCCAAAAAGACGATGCCGAAGTCGGTGGCCACGCCCAACTCGCGCCCTCCGCGGGTGTCCACCATCACGGTTGGGTCCACGACCAGCCGCGGCTGGATGCAACCCGTCGCCGCCGCGCTGACCAGGCCGGCCAGCAGCAGGCCGACGGCGCGGCCCGTGAATCGGCCTAGGGGGCGGCCCAGCGTGCGGAGGAGAGCAGGAAGCCGCCGAATCGAGCCCGGCCGGCGCGTGGGTTGGGGGATCGGCATGGCGGGGCGGAGCGGGCGGCTAGCCCTTGGTCGGTCAGGGTAGCAGTCCGCTCGGCCTAGCGGATGTAGGCCTTCCAGGCCCGCTCCAGCTCTTCCCAGTCGACGCCCTCGAAGGCGGCGTCCACCGCCTTATTCAGGTCGCCGGTCTCCGCCAGGGTCCCCAGGTAGGTGTCGAGGATCGTCTCCCAGCGCGGGTTCCAGTGGCGCGGCCGCCCGGCTCCCTGGCGCAGGAACCAGATCAGCGACCAGCCCTGGGCGTAGTTGTCGCCGCCGCTCAACTCGTAGGAGTTGGTGCCGTAGTACTGGCGCTGGTTCCAGCGCACGAACTCGGACAGGGGCACGTAGCGCCCGGCGCGGATGTTGTCCCGGGCCAACCCCCGGCGCCAATCGAAGGGCTGCAGGGTGAAGCGCCCGCGGCGGTACTGCATGCCGGAGTAGAAGTCCCCGGTGCCTTCGTTGTACCAGGAGTGCGGAGCGATGTTCCCGTAGAAGTAGTAGATGTACTGGTGGAAGGCTTCGTGGTTGACCACCGCCCAGGTGTTGTTGCGGCCACCCGACTGGCGATCGTCGAAGACCACCAACTCCCGGTGGTAGGAGGACCAGTAGCCGGCCGAACCCGGGGGTCCGCCGTAGCGGGTGTACATGTCGCGGTCCGAGCACACGCGCACCACGCTGGTGCGCGAGAGCGCCAGGGCATCCACGGAGGCTTCGGTGCCGCGGTCTTCTTCCTCGTCTTCCCCGTCTTCATCCTCCGCGCTTGCGGCCGCGGCGCCCCCAGCGCCGGCCCTGGCCCGGTCGCTTTCGTACCAGCGGCGGGCCTTTTCGGCCGGATAGTCCTCCTCGAAGACCTTGCGGATCGCTTCCAGCCGCTCGGCGAGTTCTTCGATGAAACGCCGATCGCGGCTGTCGGTCAGGATGAAGTAGTTGTGGCTTTCGTGCAGCCACCAGCCCGGCAGACGGGCGGCTTCCGCCTCCAATTGCCGGCGACGTTCGGCGCGCGGATCCGAGTCGGGCCCGAGTTCTTCCTCCTCGGTCACGTCGATGGGCTGCAGGGTGCGGCCCATGCGCCGGAAGGCCTGTTCGTAGCGCCGCCAGGCGGTGCGCTCCCCGGGGCCGTTGTAGGCCACCGCCGCGTAGCGCCCTGCTTCGATCTCCAGCAGCGACACGAAGATGCGCACCAGGTGTTCGCCGTCTCGGTTTTGGAAGCTACCTTCCAGGATGCGTTCTTCCACGGTGCGGCTGCCTTGTCGGCGCGCGCCCGACTCCACCACGCGCCAGCCGTCCCCTTGGATGCGCTCCCGCGCGAGCCAGATCAGCAACCACTCATCCAGGGTCAGCGGCGCCGGCGGCGCGACGCTCTCGCTGCTGGCGCCGCGGGGCAGATCGCGCCGCAGAAAGGCCCGCGCCATTAGTCCCATGCTCTTTTCGAGTTCCTCCAGTTCGAAGCGCAGGGTCCAGCCCCACAGGGTGAGCTGGCTCTGGCCCCGCAGGGGCACCCAGTCGCGCCCGTTGGGCACGTAGCGCGCCATCAGGAACGGGTCGTCCATGGGCGGGGGGACGAAGCGCCAATCCCGGGGGGCGCGCACGCGGAAGCCCAGCCGGTCGGTATCCGTGAACCACTCCCCGGTGTTCGGCAGCCCCTGGGCCGAGGCCTCGGGCCCGACCGGGGAGGCCAGGTGGAAAAGGGCCGCGAGAAGGGCCAAGAGGGCCGCGGAGCGGAGCGGACGAAGCAAAATCGAATCCATCGGTCGGGTGTGGCAGGTGGGAAGATCGGAGGTCGACCGCGACCGCTGGCCCCCCCGGCGGTTTCCAATGGAACCGCTCCCGACTGTGGGCGCAAGTCGCGCTCCCCGGGGACTGCGGCCCTAGGACCGGCCGTGTCCACCCGTTTGGAAAGATTCGCCCGGTTCGTGCGCCAACACGTAGCAGCGCATCCCGTAGGATTCGACTACCCTGGTAGTTGATCCCGGGCAGCCCCCCGCCCGTTCGCCTCCGCATCCGTCCCCATCCCCCCATGAACGCCCGCCAGCTCTGGATTCCCCTGGTCGCCCTGCTCCTCGGGGGCCTGGCAGGCCTTTGGTACCTGCTTTCCAACGATGCAGGGGAGGCCGCCACCGCCGCGCGCCTCGCGCCGATCACCCCCGCCCAAGCGGAGTCGGACGACGCCCCGGCGCCGGCGGTGGAGGGGTTTCTGCGCGCCACCGGGCTCTCGATGGAGCAGCTCGAAAGGCGCGACGACAAGAAGGGGCAGGTGTGGTTCGAGGTGATCGAGAAGGCCGGGCGACCGGCCGCCGAGATCGTGGCCGAGGTGCTGGAACGGGTGATCCGCACCTTCCCCTGGCCGAAGTCGATGCGC
>JBJHAV010000006.1:0-38877 GCA_050480685.1 Planctomycetaceae bacterium
GCTCTCCACCGAACTGCTGGCGGCGCCGCGTTTCGCGGAGTTGACCGCGGTCGCCGGCGACGGCTTGGTTTGGAGCCGGGAGCTTTGGGTTCGGCCGGGCGAAAGTCTCGATTTGGGCGAGGTGACCCTGGTTCCGGGGGCCGAGCTGCGGGTGCGCGTCCAGGACGGGCGGGGCCGCGCCCTGCGGGCGGAGGTCGAACTCGAACGCTTGGACGGCCCTCCGCCTCCCCTGGCGCCGGCGCCGAGCTACCCGCGGGCGAGCGTGGGCCTGGGGCGCACGGACCGCCGGGGGGAGCTCAGCGCGGGGCCCCTGGAGCCCGGTTGGGTGCGCCTTTGGGTCGAGCGCGACGGCCCGGCCGGTTGGCCGTCCGCGGCCCTGGAACTCGTCGCCGGGGCGCCGCCCCAACTCGTGTCCATCGAAGCGCCCGATCCCGAGCCGGTGCGCGCCGTGGCAATCCGCGCCTTGACGCCCGAGGGGCAACCGGCCGCCGGCGCGCTTGCGGTGGTCACCTCACCGGAGGGATCCCGCAGCCAACGGGTCGACGCGGGCGGCCGCAAGCGCTTCGAGGAAGCCGGCGGATTGGCGCGCATCGAGCGTTTGGTGCTGGTGGATGGCGCCGGCCGGGGCGCGGCGATCGAAGTGCGCGGACTGACGGCCGAAGCGGGTGAAGTCGAACTGCGCCTCGCGCCCGCGCGTTTCGGCGAGCTGCGTGTTTCCCACCGCGGCGCGCCGCTGGAGGAGTTCCGCGCGCGCCTGACCAGCGACGAGCCGTGGGTCGAGTTGGCCGCGGCACGGGGGGCGCAAGGACGGGCGAGTCTTCCGTTGCCGGCCTTCGACGGTTTCGATCTCACGGTGGAGGCAACGGGATTCGGACGCCGGGTTTTTTCGGGCCTCGACCGGCGCGACTTCGACTCCGCGCTTTCCGTGGAGCTCGAGGCGCTGCCCGTGGTCCACGGTCGCCTCTTGGCGGAAACACTCCCGCTGGCCGGGGCCAAGGTCGAGTTGCTCGCGGCCTTGGACGGGCCCAACTGGCTGCTGCGCGACGGGTTTCCCGCCCAGGCGGGTTTTCCGCTGGGCGCCGCGGTGGTGACCGATGGGGACGGGCGCTTCCGCGCGCCGTTTGCCCGCGCCGGAGCGGTCTGGGTCTGGGTGACGGCAGAGGGTCGGGCGCCGGCGCGTTTCGGGCCCTTTGAACTGAACGCGGGCATCGATCTGCACCTGGGTGACCTGGCCCTGGGCCGCGCGGGCCGCCTGGAGGTCCGTGTGTTCGACGCGCACGGTCGGCCGCGCGCGGGGCATCTGGTGGGTGTCACCCGCCAAGCCGCGGACAGCCGCGTGGCGCGCAGCGACGGTGCCGGTTGGGTGCGCTTCGACGGGCTCGAAGCGGGGCTTTGGCAGGTGGTCGAGGTCTTCCGGGAACCGCTCCTGGGGATGACCTGGATCGAACCATTGGAGGTCGCTCCCGAGTGGCGCGCTCCCCTTGGGATCGCCGTGCCCGAGGGGGGCTCGGTGGCGGTCGAGTTGCACCTGGCGGGGTCCGGCGGCCGGCTGCTCGCGCGGGTCGCCGAAGAGTCACCCGGCGCCTGGCGCGTGCGGGTGCGCTACGACCGCGGCCGCGATCCCTTTGGGCCCGATTGGAGCCGTTCCGCGCGGCCGGGGCCGGACGGCTTCGCCGAAATCGCCGTGGAGCGGGCCGGGCCCCATCGGGTGGAGCTGATCGACCCGGAGGGCAACGTGCGCGCGGTGCGCGCCTTCGAGGCCGACGGGGCGGAGCGGGTGCTGGAGCTCGCGGCCGACGCTCAGGACGCCGGCGCGTCCAGGTAGTGGCCCTGGGCCAGGCCGATGCCCAGTTCACGCAGGGCGGCCAGGTCCTCGGCGCTTTCGACGCCGGCGGCGATCACCTCGGCGCCCAGGCCCCGGGCAACCGCGATCAATCGTTCGGTCCAGCGCCGCTGGGCGCCGTCCTGGGCCAGTCCGCAGACCCGGTGGCGGTCGAGTTTGACCACATCCGGTTCGAGCAGCACCAGGGTCTCCAGGCGAGTGTGTCCGAAGCCGACCCCATCCACCGCCACCTTGAGTCCGGCGCGTCGCAGGGCAGCCACCGGACCCGCCAAACGCCGCGGGGGTACCAGGCGATGGGGTTCGGCGAGTTCCAAGCAGATGCGGCCCAAGGGACGCGCCGGTTCGAGCGCTTCGAGCACGGCTTCGATCGGGCGTTCGAGCAGCGTTTGGGGGAAGAGGTTCAGGTGCAGGCCGAAGGGCACGGGCAACTCGGCCGCCGTGCGCGCGGCGCGCGCCAGGCACTCGAGGTCGAGGCCCGGCAACAGTCCCGATTCCTGGGCCCGGCGGAAGAGGTCGCCGGGCGGACCCAGGTGTCCGTCCACCGGCCGCGTGAAGAACTCGAAGGCGACGATGCGCCCCTCGGAGAGTTCGCGGATCGGCTGTTGGGTGACGCCCAAGGCGCCGCGGCGGTGGATGGCGGCGATCCAGGGATCCTCCGCCGAGTTGGGTGCCACCGCGCCGTCGCCGTCGCCCGCGGTGACGCGGTTCTTGCCGCCGCGTTTGCTCGCGCGCAGCACACCGTGGCAGAGCTTGAGCAACTCCTCGACGGTGGGGTCGGGACCCTCGACCGGAGCGACGCCCATGCTCGCCGTGACCGCGGCTCGGTCGGCTCCCAGGGAAAGTTCGGCGGCCGCGATCGCCTGGCGCAGTTTTTCGGCGACGAGCAGCGCTTCCCCCGGGGGAGTCTTCGGCAGCAAAACCAGGAACTCGTCGCCGCCGATGCGCGCGATGTAGTCCGTGGCGCGCAGGTTGGCGCGCAGCACCGCCGCCAGATGCCCGAGCAGCGCGTCCCCAGCGGCGTGGCCGAGGCCGTCGTTGATGCTCTTGAAGTCGTCCAGGTCCACGAGCAGCACGCTCAAGTCGGATCCCTGGCGGCGAGCCCACTGGACCTCGCGCTGCAGCACCTGCTCGAGGCCCCGGCGGTTCAAGAACTCCGTTAAGGGATCGAGCAGCGCCAGGCGCGAGAGGTCCTCGTTGGCGGCCTCCAGGGCCCGGGCCCGCTCCGCCAGGGCGGATTGGCGCGCTTGGCGGGCCTGGGCTTGGCGCAGCCGCCGCCACAGGCCGCTGGTTTCGAGCTCGCAGGCCGAAAGCACGTCCTCGGCGCCGCCTTCGAGCACACCGGCCGAAATGGCCGCCTCCGGGTCGTCGGCGAACACCAGGATCGGCAGTCCCGGCGATGCGGCGGTCAGCCGGTCGAGGCCGGCCACACCGCCGAACGTCCCGTCTTCGAAGTGCCAGAGCAACACGTCGACCTCGCCCGAGCCCATGCGGGCCAGGGCATCGTCCATGTCGCGGGCCCTCGCCAAACCGGCGGGCGGGACTTCGCGCTCGCTCCCCTCCGGCGAAAAGGCCGCGGCCACCCCCTCGGGGAGGCCCAGCGCGAGAAGTCGCAGGGGGCGCGGCAAGGTCGGTCGGCGGGCTTGGGCAGGTCTCTCGATCAACATCGGGCGAACCATGGTAGCGGCGGGCGCGCCATCGGGAAGAGACCCTATGCTGGGGCCTATGGTTTCCGCTCGGGTCGAAGAAGTGGTTGGCCGGGTGATCCGCTTCACGGGGCTACTATCCCTCCTCCTGCTCCTGGTACCGCTCCCATTGGCCGGAGGCGCCCGGCCCGATGGGGAGGGACGCGAACCGGCCCCCGCGGTCCGCCCGGCCTGGCTGGCCCGGCCGGTGGTTCTGGGTGCCAGCGTGAGCAACGGCGCGGGCCTGGCGGGCGAATTGGAGGTGCCCACCCCCTTTGCATTCCTTGCGGACGCCGCCCTGACCCCTGGTGAGCCCAGCGCTGACCTGGGCGACTTCTTTTTCTTCACGGACCCGGTCGGGCGGGGAGCGCGGCTGGTGGAGCGCGCCCTGGAGGCCTCCCCAACCCTGGTGGTGGCCCTGGACTTTCTCTTCTGGTACGCCTTCGGGGACGGCATCGACGACCGGGCCCGTCCGGCGCGGCTGGAGCTCGGGCTGGCCCAACTGGCGCGCTTCGACGTGCCGATCCTGGTCGGGGACCTGCCGGACGTCGGTTTTGCCCTGGACGGGTACAGCGCGCTCGTGCGCGGGCCCCTGATCCGGCCGAACATGCTGCCGGCGCCCGAGCTGCGCGAGCGCATGAATCGGCGGCTGGCGGAGTGGGTCGCCGAGCGCCCGAACGCGGTGCTGGTGCCCTTGGCCGAGTTCGTGGCCGGGGCCCAAAGCGGCGCAGACCTGAACATCGGTGGGGTCACCTGGGAAGCCGGGAGTTTCGAGCGCTTTTTGCAGCGCGATCGCCTGCACCCGAACCTGGAGGGCGCCCTGGCGCTGACGGTGCTGGCGTTTCACACCCTGGCGGAAGCCCGGGCCGACCTGGCACCCGAGGTCCTGTGCCTGGATCCGGGCGAACTGCGCCGGCGGGTGCTGGAGCGCACGGAGCCGGCGCGCCGGGAGCGGCTCGAACGCCGCGAGCGGATGCGCGAGCGGCGCTCCGGAGGTGGCGGTGCTGACGGTGGCGGCGCTGACGAGCGCGGGCAGGGCGTGCCCGCGCCCGGCGGTGCGTTTGGAGCCTGGGCGGCGCGGCGCGACACTTAGGGGCCATGGAGCCCCAGCGATACCGCTCCCCCGGCGCGGCGCCGATTTTGGCGCGCCTCGTGCAGTTGGCCCTGATCGGTCTGGTGGGGCTCTTCGCGCTGCTGCTGACCGTGACCCTGGTGCCCCTGTGGTGGCCGCCGCGGACGGCCTACGACCCGGACGCCGAGCCGCGGCCCGTGGCGGCGCGTGGAGGGCTCTTTTTGGAGGAGGAGCAGACCATCGCGCTCTTCGAGGAGTCCGCGCCCTCCGTGGTACACATTTCGACCCAAGGCGCGGGCCGCATCGGCGGGCTGTTCGGCGCCGACACCCAGCGGGGCATGGTCAGCACCGGCTCCGGTATCGTCTGGGATGAGCGCGGGCACATCGTCACCAACCACCACGTGGTGCAGGGCGCCACCCACTGCACCGTGTCTCTGGTGGGCGGCGACACCTGGCGCGCGGCCGTGATCGGTGTGGCGCCGGAGCAGGATCTGGCGGTGCTGCGCATCCTGGCGCCGCCGTCGCGTTTGCGGCCGATTCCGATCGGCACCTCCGCGGATCTGCGCGTGGGGCAACGGGTCCTCGCCATCGGCAATCCCTTCGGTCTCGACCGCACGTTGTCGACGGGTGTGATCAGCGGCCTGGACCGGGTCATCTCCGCCCGCCGCGGGCCGCGCATCGGCGGGGTGATCCAAACCGATGCGGCGATCCATCCGGGCAATTCCGGCGGTCCGCTGCTGGACAGCGCCGGACGGCTGATCGGCATCAACACCGCGATCGCCAGCGAAACCGGCGCGTTTTCGGGGATCGGTTTTGCGGTGCCGGTGGATGTGGTCAATCGCATCGTGCCGCAGCTTTTGCGCACCGGGCGTGTGCCGCGTGCTGGGCTCGGGGTGCAACTGGCGGATGCGGAAGTCGGCCAAAGCCTGGGCCACGAAGGGGCCCTGATCCTGGGGCTGATGGAGGGGCTGGCGGCCGAGAAGGCCGGGCTCTTGCCCTACCGCCGACGGGCGGATGGGAGCTATCGCACGGGCGATCGCATCGTGGCCTTGGATGGCCAACCGATCGGCGGGAACTGGGATTTGCAAAGACGCCTGGCGGAGCGCGTGGTGGGCGACGAGGTTTTGCTCGAAGTGCTGCGCGGCGAACAGCGCCGCGAGGTGCGTGTCCGACTGGAGCCGATCGATTGATGGGGCTGTTGCTTGTCGCCCTGGGAGGGGCCCTGGGCGCCCTCGGGCGCTACGGCCTGAACCTCCTGGTCACCACGCGCACGGGCTTCGCCCCGTGGGTCTCCACGGCGGCGGTGAACCTCTGCGGGTGCCTGCTGATCGGCGTGCTCTACGGACTGCTCGAACGCAGCCGCGAGGATGCCCTGGCCTGGGATGGCTGGCGCCTGTTCGTGGCCGTGGGGCTCTTGGGATCCTTCACGACCTTCAGCACCTTCAGCCACGAAACCCTCGAACTCGTGCGCCGGGGCGCCTTCGGGCTCGCGCTCGCGAACGTGTTCGGCCAGGTGCTGGTCGGTCTCCTAGCGGTGCTGCTCGGGCGCTGGTTGGCCGGACCCTGAAGGCCGGTCAAATACGCGCGGGCAGGGCTTCCCGGCGTTCGACCTCGGCGCCGGGAGCGGGCTCGGCCCCAGACTCCGTCTCCGCCTCGGTTTCGGTTTCCAAGGGCCAGGGCAGGGGCGGTGCGGGCCAGCCGGGCAGGCTCGGCAGGGGATCGACCTCGTGGGGTTCGGGCCCGGCCGGATAGAGGTCCTCGGCCCGCTCCAGGAACAGGTCGAAGGAGCCCCGTTCGCGGCTACCCGGCCGCAGCCGGCCTTCGGCGATGAAGTAGTTCTGGCGGAATTCGTCGCCGGACGCAGCCAGGTCCAGGGGCGCAAGCGCGTCCCGCAGGCGCACGGGCACGCGCACGCGCAGGGGGCGTTCGCGGTCCACCGCGCGGGCCAGGAGCGTCTGGGTGCCGTCGTCCTCGTCAAAGACCCGGAACACGCTGAAGAAGATCCGGCCGCGCTCGCCGCGCTCCAAAAGGCGCTGGAGTTCCTCGGCGCGTTCGGCGTCCGCGTGGCTTTCGGGTTGGGCGGCCGAGCGCTCGCGCCAGGCCAGGAGGGCCTGGGCGCGCGCCTCCCACCAGGGCATCAGCCGTTCGTAGGGCTGGCGCACGCTGGGCGCGTCGGGATCCTCCGGCCGATTCGTGGCGGGATTCCAGACCCCGCGCCGGGCTTCGACGGCTTCCAGTTGGGCAGCCACGAAGGCCTCGTGGCAGAGTTCGCTGTAGCCGTACTTGGCGTAGTAGGGGCTCCAACCCTCGCGCACCAGGAGCAGATTGAAGTCCGTGCCATCGGGCAGGATTACGTGCGCCAGAAGCCGCCCGAAGATGTCCTGACGGACCTCGCCGCCGGGGAAGAGCAAACCGGCGCGCATGGTGCCGTCCACACGCGCGTGGCGGTCGAAGTACTCGCGGGCGAAGCGCGTGGTGGCGTGACCGAAGGGCGTCTCGGGTTTGCCGCCGCCGCCGCGCGGGGTGAAGCTCTCCTCGGTGTCCACCGAGAGCAAGCGCACACTCTGTCGGCGGCCCTCGAAGAGCACGCGCACCGTGTCGCCGTCGATCACATCGAGCACCTCGTAGAGGGTCTCGGGCACCCCCGGGCGCCACAGGTCGGCGGGGTTTTCGCGCTTCGGCTCGGCCTGCGCAGCGCTCGGCCGGGCGCCATCCGCTTGGGTCCCGGCCAGGGCCGATCCGAAGGCCGCGGGTCCCAGGAGCAGCGGCCCGGTCAGGAGGCAAAGGCCCAGGGCCGCCAGCCACCCAAGGGGGCTGGGACGGGTGGCGAGGGGGCCAGAGGCGGAGCAGGTCGAGGGGCGTTTCACGGGAATCGAGGGCGGAGGCGGAGGAAGCGGTGCCCGGCCTGTCCGGGGCCCAGATCCTACCCGGCGCGGCAAAGACCCCGGCGACGGCAGCCGACGGCCCGGGCGGGCTCGTTATGCTGCCGGACATGGTGCAAGGCGACTCGCTGCAGGCGTCGGTCGATTCGGATTCCGCGGTCCAAGGGTCCGGCGCTGTTTCCCCCGGGCCCGTGCTGCGCGGGACCGCCGTCTCCGGGGGTGTTGTGGTCGGGCCCGCCCACCGCAAGCTCGGGGAGCTGGAGCGCGCCGGCAGCGAACACCTGTTGCCCGGCGACGCGGACGAGGAGCTCAACCGCTTCCGCTCGGCCCTGGAGCGCTCGCGCAAACAACTGGTCGATTTGCGCGCGCAGCTCAGCGGCAAGGTCGCCGAGGACGATGCGCGCATCCTCGACACCCACCTGATGTACCTCAAGGACTCGGCGTTCATCGCCGACGTGGAGCGCCAAATCCTCGATCAGCACCTGCGCCTGGCGCCGGCGATCGCCAAGGTGGTTTCCGACTACGAGCGAATCTTCAAGTTGGTGCAAAGCGAGCGCCTGCGCCAGGGTGCCGTGGACCTGCGCGACGTGGGACTGCGTGTGCTGCAAAACCTGGAAGCGGAGGACGCCGCCCGGGGGGGCCAGCCGGCGCCGCCCCTGCGTCACATCCTGGTGGCGCGCGGGCTTTCGATCGTCGATCTGTTCAACCTGCGCGGCGAGCACGTGCTCGGAGTGGTCACCGAGGAGGGCGGACTGGCCGGGCACGCGGCGATCTTCGCGCGTTCCATGGGCATCCCGACCCTGGTGGGGGTGCCGGGGCTGCTCGACGCGGTGCAAGAGGGGGACATGCTGCTCCTCGACGCCGGCGAGGGGCTGGTGCGCGTGCGCCCCGACCGGACGCTGGTGGAGCAGTACGAGGGCGCGACGCCGCGCGAGGACTTGGCCCGCGAACTCGAAGGTCTACGCGGCCGCGCGCTGGAAGCCTTGCCCCTGGGCCAAGGCGCCGTGCTTCGTTTGGGCGCGGCCTGCGGCAATCTGCCCGAGGTCGCCCTGGCCGCCAGCGCGGGTGTGCCCGAGATCGGCCTGTTTCGCACGGAACTGCTCTTCCTGGGCGAACGCAGCTTGCCGAGCCGCGCGGCCCTGGCGGCCCACTACGAAGCGGTCATCGCCCAGGCGCGCGGGGCGCTGGTGACCTTCCGGCTGTTGGATGCGGACACGGGCCTGGGCGCCGAACACCTGACCGGACCGCGCGAACCCAATCCCAAGCTCGGTCGCTGCGGTGTGCGATGGCTCTTGATGCGCGAGGACGTGCTGCGCCTGCAAGCCGCGGCCCTGCTCACGGCGACACGCGGCCGGCGACTGAGGGTGGCGGTGCCCTTCGTGATCGATCCGGATGACGTGCGCCGCGTGCGCGCGGTGCTGCTGGAGGAACAGGCCGCCCTGCGCGCCAAGGAAGAACCGGTGGCGGAACAACTGGAGGTCGGAGCGGTGCTGGAAACACCGGCTTCCCTGGTGGCCCTGCGCGACTTGGCCCGCGAAGCCGACTTCCTGACCCTCAACCTGGATGCGTTTTTGCAGCACCTCCTGGCCGCCGATCCGCTGGTGCCGGAGTTGGCCGAGTGGCTGAAGGAACTGCATCCCTTGGCCCTGCGCACCCTGCGCCGCGTGGCGGCGGTGGCCTTGGAGGAACGGGCTCCGCTCTCGGTTTTCGGAGCCGCCGCGGAGGATCCGGAGATGGCCCGTTTCCTGGTGGGAGCCGGTTGGCGTCAGCTCGCCGCCGCTCCCCACGCTCTGCCGGCATTGGTTGAAGGCCTTGCGGGCAGCGATCTGGAGGCACTGGTGGAGGCGGTCGAGGAGCGCGCGCGCGCCACGAGTTTGGCGGAGGTCGCCGGACGCGCCCAAGGACTGGGCGCGCGCCGCAGCGAGGCCCACGACACCACCTTGGCATGAGGGATTCGCGCGTAGCTCTGGAGTCTCGTCGGCGGTTCAACGCGGCATGAAGATCCTGCGTCGTTTGCTCGCCCTGACGCTCGGCGTCGTGCTCGGTTTGTTCGCGGTCGAGTTCGCGGTGCGCGCTTTCGCGCCCCAGTACCTGATCACCGAAGAGCTGCGCTGGGAAGCCCACCCGGTGGTGGGGTTCCGGCTCGAACCCAGCACGGTCGTGCCCGGGAGGCTGGGCGGGCGCATCAATCAACTCGGCCTGCGCGGAGCGGAGCTCGGTTCCCCCGCGGCGGGGGAGGCGAGGGTTTTGGTCCTCGGCGATTCTTTCGTTTATGGGGCGGGCGTGACCACCGAGGAGGCGCTGCCCAGCGCCCTGGAAGGTCTGGCCCGCGAGGCCGGCAAGCCCTGGCGCTTCGTCAACGGCGGCACGCCGAGTTACGGCACCGAACGGCTGGGCCGCTGGTTGGATGCCTTCGGCGACAGCGTGCGCGCCGATCGTGTGCTGCTGGCGGTTTTTGTCGGCAACGACTTCACCGACAACTTGGACCTGGAAGGGCCGGGTGTGGTGGACGGGCGCTTGGTGTCGGGGGTTCGCTCGGACACACCCGCCTGGCGCGCGCGCCCGCGGCTATGGCTCGGCAAGAGCCACTTGGTGCGGCTGGTGCGTCAACGCAGCCCGCTGCCCTCCTCGCCGCCGGCCCCTCAGGCGCCGGCGGATCGGGCACCCGAAACACCCGCGGATCCGGAGCTGGAGCGCCGGCGCGCCGAGCGTTTGGCGATGCTCCAGGACGCCTTCGCCCGCGCCCAGGCCGAACGCTTAGGCATCTACGCTCCGGCGGGCCGGCTGCCCGAGCACCTGAGCCATGCCTTCGAGCGCATGGACGAGAGCCTGGACCGCATCCTGGCCTGGTGCCGCGAGCGCGGATTGCCCCTCGAACTCTTGCTCTTGCCCGACGTGACCCAAGTCGAGTTGCCCGTCGCGGAGCGCGCCGCGGCGGCCGTAGGTCTGACCGCGCAGCAACTGGATCTCGAGCGACCCCAGCGCGCCCTGCTCGCCTGGTGCGAGCGCAACGGCGTGCCCTGCGTGGACCTGCTGCCGGCCTTTCGCGCCCACACCGAGCAAACCGGCGAGAGCCTTTACCTCTTCACGGACTCGCACTTCAGCGCCGCCGGCCACGCCTTCGCGGCGCGTGCGGCGCTGGAGTCCCTCGGTCCGCGTTGGTCGGCGCGGTGATCGTTTCGACGGCGCGCGCTGGATTTAGACATGCGCGCGCCGAAGAAGGCACGGGGAGAACCCCTACGGGAAATTCACGGGGTCGGGCTCAGCCTTTGGGGGGGTGCCGTCGATAGGGCGGGCGCGGGGGCCGGGTGGCCCCCTTCCCGTGCCATGCCGAACACCACACCGACGGATCCCCTGAACCTGCTCTCACCCCGCGCCGACGACGGAGGCTCGGACGTTTCCGCCCTGGTCGGGCCCTTGGCGGCCGCCCTGGAAGCGCTCGCCGCCGGCCGCCACCAGCCCGTGCCCGAGGACGCCCTAGGCGGCCCGCTCGGACCGGCCTGGAAGGCCTTCCAAAACCTCTCGAACCGCACACGCGGCACCTTCAAGAGCCTGGTGGGCAACAGTTCCGCAGTGGCGCGCGCGGCGGACGAGTTGACCGGTCTCAACCGGACTCTCTCGCAGAACGCGGAAGAGACCTCCGCCAAGGCAAAACTGTCGAGCACCACGGCCGAGGAGGTCAGCCTGAGTGTGCAGACCGTGGCGGCGGGCATGGAGGAGCTCGACTCCAGCATTCGCGAGATCGCCAAATCCGCCGGGCAGGCTTCCGACGTGGCGCGCGAAGGGGTGTCCGTGGCCACCGCCACGAACCAGACCGTGCGCCAACTGGGCGAAAGCAGCGCCGAGATCGGCAAGGTCGTCAAGGTGATCACGAGCATCGCCCAGCAGACCAACCTGCTGGCCTTGAACGCGACCATCGAAGCGGCCCGGGCAGGGGAAGCCGGCAAGGGGTTCGCCGTGGTGGCCAACGAGGTCAAGGAACTCGCCAAGGAAACCGCGCGGGCCACCGAGGACATCAGCCAGAAGATCGAGGCCATCCAGAGCGACACCCAAAGTTCGGTCGGAGCGATCGGCGAGATCAGCGCGATCATCGACCGCATCGCCGCAATCCAGGGCACGATCGCCAGTGCCGTGGAAGAACAAACGGCGACCACGCGGTCGATCGCCCAAAGTGTCGGCCAGGCCGCCCGGGGTTGCAGCGAGATCGCCGGAACCGCCCTGGACGTGGCGCAACTGGCCGAACGCACCCTGGAGTGCACCACCGACGCGCGGGTCGCTTCCGGGGAACTGCGTCAGTTGGCCTCGGAGTTGGAAGAGCACCTGGCCGCGCACCGCGGCTGAACTCCGCGGGCCGCATCGCCCGCGAATCTCGCGCGCCCGAGGGGGGCCGCGGCGTCCTCTCGCACCCGCCGTCCCCGGGGGAGCAGGGCGTGACCGACGGGGACTTGCAGCCGAAACCGACCATGAAAGGAACGATCGTCAAGTGCCTCGAGGAACTGGTCCGCAAGGACTTCGGGGATGACAAGTGGAGCGCCGTGATGGAGCGCAGCGGCATCGAAGCCGGGCGCGTCTTTTCGACCATGGAGGACGTTTCCGACGAAACCGTCCTAGCCATGATCGGAGCAACCGCGGAAGTGCTGGGAATCACCCCCCAGGTGGCCATGGACGCCTTCGGCATGCACTGGTCGAAGACCTACGCACCGAAGGTCTACGGGGTTTTCTTCGAGAAGGCCAAGAGCGCGAGGGAGTTCCTGCTCTCCTTGGACGGTGTGCACGACACGGTCACGCGGCGCATGGAAAACGCGCGTCCGCCGCGGTTCGTCTACGACGACCAGGACCCGTCGAAGCTGACCATGCGCTACGAATCCCCGCGCGGCCTGGTGGCGCTGATGCCCGGGCTGGTGAAGGGCGTCGGCGCGCTCTACGGCGAAGAGGTGGACGTGTCCCTGGTGGGCAACGAAGTGCGCATCCACTTCAAGTCCATATCCGGCCAGAAGGCAGCTTGAGCAGGGCGTCGCGCCCGGAGTCAGTGCGCACCGCTGTTTTGCGCCCCGCTTTCGTGCGCCGCCTGAGGCGCGTCGGCGATCCTTAGGGCCCGGGTGGTCACCGCCCGGGCTCCGTGCACTTCGGCCAGGGCCCGGCCCATGGCGGCGGCCACGGCTTCCACATGCGGAGCATCGGTCAGGGCCACCAGGGCCGAGCCGCTGCCGGAGAGATTCGCGGCGAAGGCTCCGGCGTCAAGGGCCGCCCGAAGTGCTTCCCGGCTGCCGGGGAGCAGCGGCAGCCGATAGGGTTCGTGCAAGCGGTCGTGGGAGCCGAGCCGGATCAAGCGGCCGTCCCCGGCTGCCAGGCCGGCGAGCAGGATCGGCAGCCGGCGCGCGTTTTCGACCGCGTCCGCCAGGGGGACGGCGCGGGGCAGGGCGGCGCGCGCTTCGGCGGTGGGGAAGGGGCGCTCCGGGTAGGCGATCGCGGCCCGCAGGGACGGGTGCACGGGGGGCTGGAGCCAAATGGCGCCGAGCGGGTCCTCTTCGGGCGCGAGGGGCACGCACAGGGTCAGGCCACCCAAGAGGGAGGCCGTCACGTTGTCCGGGTGTCCTTCGAGGGCGATCCCGAGGCGCAGGCGTTCGGCGGGGTCGAGGGCGCGGCCCTCCAGGGCCTCGCCG
This sequence comes from Planctomycetaceae bacterium, assembly GCA_050480685.1. Lineage (GTDB taxonomy): Bacteria > Planctomycetota > UBA1135 > UBA1135 > JBJHAV01. The sequence continues at coordinate 13,143 of JBJHAV010000006.1, forward strand.
AGCAGCAATCCGGCGGCCACCGCCGCGCCGCTGGAGCCGAGTCCGCGGGCGATCGGCAGGTCGCTCGTCACGGTCAGTTCGAGGTCCAGGTTCCGGGCCCCCGGGGCCGCTGCGAACAGGGCTTGGAAGAGGAGGTCCCGATCCCACGGGGGCCACTGGGGAGGTCCAAAGCTCCGCGGCGGGCCGGGGCTGCGCGGCGGGCCGGGGCCCTGCGACGTGCCGCCGCCGGCGGCTCCCACGCGCAGTTCCGCCTCCAGATAGAGCCCCAGGGCGAGCCCGAGCTGGTCGAACCCCGGCCCGAGGTTCGAGGTCGAGCCGGGCACCCGGACCCGCAGGATGCGGACCCCGGGCGGCTGGGCGGGGGAGGGAAGGGGGCTGGGCTCCTCGGGTTTCGACACGGCCGCTACGTTGCAAAGGGCGAGGCGGGGGGTAAAGGCGAAAGGGCGAGTCCGTTCCCCGGCGGGGCGCCGCCGCCCAGCCGGCGGAAGCGCTTTGGTGGCGGTTCTCGGGCCGGCTCCGGGGGTGGCTCTCGGCTCCCCGGCCTTTCCTGGGACCGCCGGGGCCGGTCTGTTAGAATCTTCGCCCCGCGGGGCCGAATACCCGCCCCAGAGCGGTCCTGTGGCCGCCCTGAACACCCCCTGAACTCCCTCGAGTTTTCCCCTTCGTGCAGCCCGAAGAACACGAGCGCTTTTCGTCGCGCCTCGCCAGCATCCCGGGCGTGGAGCTGATCCCCTCCTTCGGCGCCTGGATCCTGCTCAAGAGCGAGGACCCGCCGGAACTGGCCCGCACCATCAACCGGCGCCTGCCGGGGACCGTCCTGACGGTGCCCAAGCACATGCCCGGCGCGGTGCGCATCCCCGTGCGCGACGCCAAGCTGAACGAGGAGGTCTACCAGGCGGTGGCCGAGGTCTTCGCGGAGCAGGCGGCGGCCAACAGCCACCTGGAGCCGTGAGGGCGCGCACCCGGCCCGTGCCCCTGGGGGCGCTGGCGGGGCTCTTGGCCCTGTGTGCCTGGGCCGCGCCGCCCTCAGGGGAGCCTGCGGATCGGGACGCCGCCGGTCTGCCCGCCCGCCCGGGTGGTGATTTGGGCCTTCCCCCCGGACCCGTGGCCCAGGGCGAACCGCGCGCGCCGCGCATCGCCGAGGGCGCCCGCCGGGTGACCCCCGAAATCGAAGCGATCGAACTGGAGGCCCACGTGGCCTTTTTGGCCAGCGATGCCCTGGGCGGCCGCATGACCGGCAGCGAGGGCGAGCGTTTGGCCTCCGAATACCTGGCGGCACGGCTGGCGGAAGCCGGGCTCGCGCCGGCCGGCGATGCGGAAGCCGACGGACAGGCGACCTTCTTCCAGGACGCGGGCCTCGTGCGCCGCGTGCCGGGGGAAACGGTGGAGCTGGTGCTCGTGGACGGCGCCGGCGAAACACACACCCTCGCCCGGGGCGACGACTTCCAAGTGGAGGGATGGTGGCCCGTGGAGGGGCGCTTCTCCCTGCGCCGGGCCGCGCGCCTGGCGGACCTCTCGGCCGCGAAGGACGGCGGCGAAGGCGACGAAGCGGCGGATGAATCGCGCCACGCCTTGGCAATCGGCGAAGGGCCGATGCGCGTGCAGGGATGGCTGCGCGGGCTCGATCCGGACGAAGCGCCGGCCCTAGTCCTGTTCGGCGGCGCCATGCCGCGCACGGCCGCTCCCGCGCGCCAACCGCGCATCGAACGGCGCGCGACCCTGGTGCCCACGGCGCTCGTGCGTCTGGAACGGAGCTGGCTGGAGCGCGCCGTGGCCGGCGAGTTCGAATCCCTCGAGGTGCGCATCGACGCGACCCTGGAGCCGGTGGCCGCGCGCAACGTGCTGGCGCGCCTTGCCGGGGTGGGCACCGAAGCGCGCCCCGAACTGGCCGCCGAAGCGATCGTGCTCAGCGCCCACTACGACCACCTGGGCACACGGCCCGCGGCGCCCGGCGAGGACCCGGACACGGACCGCATCTTCAACGGCGCCGATGACGATGCCAGCGGCGTGGCGGCCGTGCTGGAGATCGCCGAGGCCCTGGCCCTTGGGCCGCCGCCGGCCCGCGAGGTGATCGTGCTCTTCGCCACCGGCGAGGAAATCGGCCTGCTCGGCACCTACTCCTATCTGGACGACCCCGTCGTGCCCCTGGAGCGCACGGTGCTCAACCTAAACTTCGAGATGGTCGGCCGCCCCGATCCGCTGCTTGGTCCGGGCCGCCTGTGGCTGACGGGTGACGAGCGCACGAACCTGCTCGGGGAGCTGGTCGCCCGCGGTTTCGACGTGGCCGCCGATCCGCGCCCGGAGCAAAACTTCTTCCGGCGCTCGGACAACTGGGCCTTCGCCCGCCTGGGCATCGTGGCCCAGACCCTGTCGAGTTACGGCATGCACCGGGACTACCACCAGGTCACGGACCAGTGGTGGACCTTGGATTTTGAGCACATGGCCGCGGCCCTGGTGGGGGCCTTGGAAATCGCGCGTTTGGCGGCGGCGGGGGAGATCGATCCCCAGTGGCTGCCCGGCGGCCGGCCGGAATGAGGGCGGCGCGGTTCCCGGGGTAGGGCTCGGACCCGGTTGGGGCGCTCGCCGCCGGTGGGGGACGCGGTTAGGATCGTCGCGCCCATGGGACGGCGAGTCCCATCGAGCCGCTGTTGCGGCGCCCCCAGCAGTCCTTCGCTCCCGAGCAGCCATGCCCAGCGCCAGCGCGCGTACCCGAGCCCGTTCGACCACCTCGGCCCGAGCCGTGTCCGGTGGCACCTCCGCGGCCACCCGCTCGAAGGGCGTCAAGCCCGGTCCGTCGCGTGCGCGCCGCGTGGTGGACGGCGAAGTGGTCGGCGAGGAACCGAAGAAAAAGGGCCGCGCCAAGCAGGCCGCCGCGAAGGCCGCCAAGGCGAAGGAACCGAAGGCCAAGGCGGTCAAGCCCAAGGCGGTTAGGTCCAAAGCGGTGAAGCCCAAAGCCAAGCCGACCAAGAATGCCAAGGCCAAGAAGCGCGCCAAGAAGGTGGCGCTGACCGCGGCCACCGCGGACGCCATGGACCTCTACCAGCGCGCCGTGCAGAGCCCGGAGACCGACGCCGCTTTCCTGGCGCGGGTCTTCAAACAACTGCGCGGTCGCCAGGCGCGGCACATGCGCGAGGACTTTTGCGGCACCGGTTACCTGATGGCCGCTTGGCTCGCGCGGCACCGGGACAACACCGCCGAGGGTTTCGACATCGACCCCGATCCGGTCGCTTGGGGTTTGGCCCACAACTTCGAAGGCCTGGAAGGCGCCGCCGAGCGGGCTTCGATCCACCTCAAGGACGTGCGCGAGCCGAGCCACACCCGGCCCGATGTGCGCACGGCCCCCAACTTCTCCTGGATGATCTTCACCGAGCGCGCGGTGATGCTCGACTACTTCCGCAGCGTGCATGCGGATCTGGTCGAGGACGGCCTGTTCGTGCTCGACATCTACGGCGGACCCGAGGCCTTCGAGGAGATGGAGGAAGTCCGCAAGGTCGAAGGCGGCTTCACCTACGTCTGGGACCAGAAGGCCTACGACCCGGCTACCGGCGCCTACCACTGCCGCATCCACTTCCGCTTCAAGGACGGCAGCGAACTGCGCAACGTCTTTGACTACAAGTGGCGCCTTTGGACCCTGCCCGAAGTCGTCGACGTGCTGCGCGAAGCCGGCTTTTCCCAGGTCGACTCCTGGTGGGAAGGCACCGACACCGACGGCGTCAGCGGCAACGGCATCTTCAAGCGCTCCGCCAAGGGCGAAAACTGCCCTGCCTGGGTGACCTACATCGTCGCCCAGCGGTAGTCGCCGCTCGCGGACAAGACAGATGAGCCCGTCGCCATCGCGCAAAGGCGAGACCCCGGGCGCAACCGGCCGCGCCGACCTCCGCCCCCGACCCCATTGGGTGCGCATCAGCGGAGTCGTCGCGGTCGCCGCCATGGGCTCCTTGATGCTCTGGAATGCGGAGGACCAGGGGGCGGCGCACCTCGCTCGACACCTGATGCTCTGGCTTGGCATCACCCTCGGCGGCGGATCCGCGTTCCTAACCTACGACGTCCTACGCGGCCGCCTCTTTGGCCGGCGGCTCGACTCCTCCGGACTCACCCTCGGCCGCCTGGCGATCCGTGGGTTCCTCAGACTCCCCCCCGGCGCCGGTGCGCCCCCCGCCCGAAGGCCGGCGCTGAGCGGGATTTCGGCCCCATCCCAGGCTCCCGGCTGCGGATCGGCCACGTCGGGAGGCCGATTCCCACCGCTTCCTGGGAAACCTCTGTTCCAAAAAGTCGGACTTTGCGTGTAGGTTCCGACCTTTTGTAGTCTCTATCGGTATGCCCAGGGTCAGCAAAGAACGCGCCATCGAACTGATCGAGCGGCAGGGGTTGGCCCGTACCAAGGACCTTGAGGCGAGCGGTGTCACCAGGTCGCAGCTTTCGCGCCTGGTCAAGGAGGGCCTGGTGCTCCGGCAGTCCAGGGGCATCTACGTGGTTGCAGGCCACATGCCCACGGCCGCGCATACGTTGGCGCACGTAGCCAAGCGGGTTCCCGAGGGGGTCTTCTGCCTGCTCACGGCCCTGCGACTCCACGGGCTCACCACCCAGTCGCCTGCGGAGGTGTGGTTGGCACTTCCTGGCAAAGCGCGCCGCCCGAGGCTCGATCACCCGCGCCTTAGAATCGCACGCTTTGCTGGCGAGGCGCTGACCGAAGGCATCGAGCAGCGCCAGGCGGAGGGAGTCACCCTGCGTGTCTATTCCGCCGCCAAGACGGTCGCCGACTGCTTTAAGTACCGCAACAAAATCGGGATCGACGTCGCGGTTGAGGCCCTGCGCGACTTCACCCGCAGGTACCGCGGGGGCGCAACCGACCTGGCACATTTTGCGCGCATCTGCCGCGTCTCGCGTGTCATGCAACCCTACCTGGATGCTATCGCATGACGAGTGGAGCCGATCTCGCGGCGTCGGTCGCTGCGCGGCTGCTCAACCAGGCTCGCGCAGTCGGCGACGATTACCAGACGCTCTTGACGAGCTACTGTCTGGAGCGCTTCCTCTACCGGCTGGCCGTCTCAGATCTTCGCGAACGCTTTGTTCTCAAGGGCGCGATGCTTTTGAGGCTCTGGTCCGACCGTCCGTATCGAGCCACGCTGGATCTGGACCTGTTGCGCCGGGGTGATGGCGCATTCGAGGCGATTCGAGAAGACCTCCGCGCGATCCTTGCGACGCAAGTCCCGCCAGATGCGGTTGAATTCGACGGTGAGGCGCTCCGACTGGAATCCATCCGTGCCGAGGACGAGTACGCCGGCTGCCGCGCCGCGCTCCCCGCGCGTTCGGGGAAGGCGCGGCTCACTCTCCAGATTGACATGGGGCTCGCCGACGCCGTCTGGCCTGAGCCACAGGCTTGCCTCTATCCGACTCTACTTGAGTTTCCCGCCCCCCGGATACTCGCCTATCCCCGAGAGGCGGTGGTGGCCGAGAAGTTCGAGGCGATGGTAGTGCTCGGCGATCGCAACAGCCGAATCAAGGACTTCTTCGACTTGCATCATCTAGGAGCCCAATTTCGATTTGATCGTGCTGCGCTCGTCGAAGCGGTTCGACGGACATTTGCGAGGCGCCGCACTCCGATTCCCGAGCGGACCCCCATCGCACTCACCAGCGATTACTGGGACAATCCATCCCGACCGGCGCAGGTGCGTGCGTTCGCGCGGCGCGCCCGGATCACGGTGCCCGAGGACTTTCCGAACGAGTGTGCCCGGATGCTCGGCAGTTTCTTGAGGCCCGTGCTCGAGGATCTGCGCGGCGAGCGAGCATCGGTGGGCACCTGGCCGCCGGGTGGTCCGTGGGCGGAGCAGGCGTAGGGGCAAGGATTGGCCCCGCGCTTCATGGCGCTGTCGCGCGATCTCTCGGTCCAAGGGCTTGGGATCCGCCGATTGGGCTCACCCTCGGCCGCCTGGCGATCCGTGGGTTCCTCAGACTCCCCCCGGCGCCGGTGCGCCCTCCGCCCGGAGGCCGGCGCTGAGCGGGACTCCGGCGGGGGTGCATCCGGGGGAGGGGTGGGGGCGAAGGGGGTGGGAGCGGGGGGAAGGCCCGCCTTGTGCCATGCGGAAAAATCGTTCGCCGGTGTCGTGGGTGTTTTGCCTGGTTCCCCTGGCCCTCGGGTGGTGGGTGCTTGGCGCGGCGGGGGCTTTGGGGGATGGGGGGGCTCCGGCCGAGGCGCCGCGGTTGCCCGCGGGGGAGATCGAACGGGACACGGCGGGCAACACGGAGTACCTCTCGGACTTCGTGGTCTTCGCCGGGGTGGAGCGCGGGGACGAGGCCGGCGCCGGGCGCCGGGTGCTGTTCGCCTTTGATGTGAATCGCGGGCGGGAGCGGCAGAATCACCGGGCGGAGCACTTCGCGGTGCTGCACCTGGAGGGCCGGGGTTGGATCGACCTGGGGGCCACGACCCAGTTCGCCGGATCCGCCATGGATTTCGCGGGCCAGCCCACGCCGATCGTGCCCAGCGGCGGCGCGACGCGGGTTGCGGGCCATCCGCTGCTCGGGTGGACCCTGGAGGTGCCCTCCAAGGAACTGCGCTTCGAGAGCGAAGCTTTCGAACTCGGCACGGATCGGCGCCGGGGCCGGGAGGTCTTCGCCACGGGGGCGGCGGCGGCGCGGCTGGAGTTCGAGGGGCGCCGCTTCGAGGGTCAGGCGCTCTACGAGCTTTGTTATCTGACCAGCGTGAATCCCCTGGCGCGCACCTACCCGAACCTCTTTGGGGACGGCTTCCACGGACTCTACCTAGGCGTGGGCCGGGACTTTGACGGCGGGTTGCGCCTGCACCGCTCGGGCGGGCGTTTGGAAAACCTGATCGCCCGCGAGTGTGGGCTGCTGAGCTTCGGCGGTCAGCTCGAAGCGCCCGAAGCCTTCGGGCTCGACATTCGCTCCGGACGCCTGGCGGGGTTCTTCCGTTGGCCTTCGCGCTACCGCACCTCTTGGCAACTCGGCGAAGGCCCGAGGCGCCGGTTCGAGGTGCGCGTGGGCGATCGCGAGACCCTGATCAACTGGGGTTTTGGCGGCGTCGCCGTGGCGGTGCTCGAAGGAGAACTGGTCAGCGGGGACGAGCGCAAGCCGCTCTACGGGTTGGCCCTGATCGTGCGTTAGGCGCGCGGGCGGCCGGGCCGCTGCGCGTTTCAGCCCGGCAGCACGAGCAGCGCCACCGGCGCGTCGCTGCGCGGGATCGCCAGCAGCACGTGGGGTTGGGTCACCACCTGGGCCTGCATGCCGTCCGGGGACGGGCGAAACTCGCGCACGGACACGACCAGTTGTTCGCCGTGCATGCGCACGCGCACGACCTCCAGGGCGTAGCCCGCGGTGGGGCGCTCGCCGAGGGTCACGAAGAGGGCCATGGAGTGCTCCAGATCCAACTCGGGCAGCGGCGGGGTCGGCATCTCGCCAGCGCTGTGCCGGGCCCACAGGTCGGCGAAGGTCGCCGCGTCCCGCGCGGCGTGTAGGCCGAACTCGCGGATGCCGCTGCGTGTGCCGCGGGCGAGCACCTCGACGCTCCATTCGTCGGCCGCGCCCGCCGTGGGGCCGCGGCCGGCCGGCGGTTCCCCGTGCTCCCCGTCGGATTCGCAGCAGCGCGAGGAGGCGCAGGCCGAAAGCACCAGGGCCGCGGCCAGGGCCAGGCCGGGGGCGAACAGGGGGCTCGGGGAGGGGGCGGTGGGTGTCGGGTCGGAGGGGCGCATGCCGGGAGGCTAGGGCCCGGCCGGGGGTGGAGGGAAGGGGGCAGGCGCGGCGGTCGCGGGGACGGGGGAAGCGGGCTCCGGCGGTCCTACCGGCGGGGCGCCGACCCTGGTAGGCTGGCCCGTTCCGCCCGTGGCCGACGGGCATCCCAAGGGCCCCTCCCGAAGCGGTTTTCACGCCGCCGGACGGGGGCCCTTGGAGGCCCCTCAGACACCCGCGGAGGCACCCGAACGGCTGCGTTCCGAAGGCTCCCGCGGCCACGACCCGACTCCCGCTTCGCTTCCCACCGGTTCCCTCGCGTTCCCCAACCCCGAAGAGGCCGATCCGCCCCCCATGACCGGGGACACCCTCCAGATCCGCGGCGCCCGCCAGAACAACCTCCAGGGGGTCGATGTCGACCTGCCCAGGGGCCGGCTCGTGGCGATCACCGGGGTGAGCGGCTCGGGCAAGAGCTCCCTGGCCTTCGATACCCTCTTCCGCGAGGGTCAGCGGCGCTTCCTCGAAACCCTCTCGGCCTACGCGCGCCAGTTCCTGGGGCGCATGGAAAAGCCCGACGTGGACCACGTGGAGGGCTTGGCTCCGGCGATCGCCGTGGACCAAAAGGCCGTGCCGCGCGGGCCGCGCTCGACGGTCGGCACCCTGACCGAGGTGCACGACCACCTGCGGGTGCTCTTCGCGCGGGCGGGCACGGCGCGCTGCCCGGAGCACGGGGCGCCCCTGGAGGGCCAAATCCCCGAGGCGATCGTCAAGCAGGTGGTCGGCCTGTTCGACGGGAAGCCGGTGCACCTGCTCGCGCCCCTGGTGCGCGACCGCAAGGGGCAGCACCGCGCGCTGCTGGAGGACCTGGCCCGGCGCGGTTTTGTGCGCGTGCGCGTGAACGGCGCCGTGCAGCGCATCGAGGAGGTGCCCGAGCTGGAGCGCTACAAGCGCCACCGCATCGAAGCCGTGGTCGATCGACTGCGCGTGGACGGCTCCCAACTGGCGCGCCTGCGCGAATCCGTGCAGCAGGCGATCGAACTCTCCGGCGGCGATCTGATCGTGGCCGGCGAGCCCCGCGACGTGGCCTTCAGCACCCTGCGCGCCTGTCCCCAGTGCGGCATCGAAGCGCCGCCCCTCGAACCGCGCCTGTTTTCGTTCAACTCGCCCCACGGGGCTTGCCTGACCTGCGACGGCCTGGGGGTCTTGCGGCGGCCGAGCCGCGAGCTGGTCGTCGCCGATGCGGAACTTTCGATCCGCGCCGGCGCCTTGAGCGTGACCCGCGCCAGCGGCGGAGCGCTGCTCTTCCCGCGCGTGGAGTTCCGCTTCCTGGAGAGCGTCGCGGAGCACTTCGGCTTCGACCTCGACACACCCTGGAAGGACCTGGGGGAACGGGCCCGGCGTGTGGTGCTCGAAGGCGCTGGCGAGGAGCGTTTCGAGGATCGCGCCCAGTGGAACGGACGGCGCTACAAGGGCGCCGTCACCTGGCAGCGGCGCTACAAGGGTGTGCTGCCGGCGTTGGAAGAGGCCTGGGAGAAGGGCAGCCGGCGCAAACAACTGGAGCGCTACCTGGGCGAGCGCACCTGCGCCGACTGCGGCGGCAGCCGCCTGAATCCTTTCGCGCGGGCCGTGACCGTGGGCGGCGAAACCCTGCCGACCTTGACTTCGCTGGCCGCTTCGGACTTCGCCGCGCGTTTGGCGGGATGGAGCCTGGGCACACGCGAGGCCCAGATCGCGGCGCCGCTGCTCACGGAGATCCAGCGCCGCATCGCCTTCTTGGACGAGGTGGGGCTCGAATACCTGACCCTCGACCGGGCGGCGGACACCCTTTCGGGCGGCGAAGCCCAGCGCATCCGTTTGGCCGCCCAACTGGGCGCGGGCCTGCAAGGGGTGCTGTATGTGCTCGATGAGCCTTCGATCGGGCTGCACCCGAAGGACCACGGGCGTTTGCTCGGGGCCCTGGAGGCCCTGCGCGACCAGGGCAACACGGTGGTCGTGGTCGAACACGACGAAGCCACCCTGCGCGCCGCGGACTATTTGATCGACGTGGGGCCGGGGGCCGGGCGCCACGGCGGGCGCATCGTGGCCCAGGGCGCACCGGCGGAGGTGGCGCGGGCGGATTCGCCCACCGGGCGCATGCTGCGCGGCGAACTCAAGATGCCCGCGCCCGAGCAGCGCCGCGCCGGCAACGGCCAGAGCCTCAAACTCGTGGGCGCCGCCGGCTTCAACCTGGCGGACGTGGATTTGGAGGTGCCCCTCGGCACCCTCACGGCGGTCAGCGGCGTTTCCGGTTCGGGCAAGTCGACCCTGGTGCTGCGCACCCTAGTGCGCGCCCTGGCGCGCAAGCTCGGGCGCGAAGGGGCCGATCCGGCTCCCTTCCGCTCGCTAGAGGGTGCGCAGCACGTGGGCGATTTGGTGCAGGTCGATGCGGCGCCGATCGGCCGCACCCCGCGCTCCAATCCGGCCACCTACAGCGGCGCCTTCGGGCCGATCCGCACGCTGTTTTCCGAGTTGCCCGAGGCCAAGGTGCGCGGTTGGGCGCCCGGGCGTTTTTCCTTCAACGTCGAAGGGGGTCGCTGCGAGGTCTGCCAGGGCGCCGGCGCGCAACTGGTCGAGTTGCAGTTCTTGGCGCCGGTCACGGTGCCCTGCGAAGAATGCGGCGGTCGGCGCTACCAGGCCCAGACCCTGGAGGTGCGCTTCAAGGGCCTGGACATCCGCCAGGTGCTCGACGCGACGATCGAAGAGGCCCTGGAGCACTTCCGCGATTTGCCGCGCATCCGCCACCCCCTGGCGGCGCTGGTGGATGTGGGGCTCGGTTACCTCACCCTGGGTCAGCCTTCGACGACCCTGTCCGGCGGCGAAGCACAGCGCGTCAAGCTGGCCAAGTACCTGCAAAAGAGCCCGAAGGTGCACACGCTGTTCGTGCTCGACGAACCGACCACGGGACTGCACGGCCAGGATGTGCAGCGTCTCGTCGGCGCCTTGCAAAAGCTCGTGGACCATGGACACACGGTGCTGGTGGTCGAACACCACCTGGAGCTTTTGCAGGCGGCGGATCACCTGATCGACCTGGGGCCGGGGGGCGGCGCGGCCGGCGGGCGGATCGTGGCCCAGGGCACACCCGAGCAGGTCATGGCGGTCGAGGCGTCGGCCACCGGCGCGGCCCTGCGCGCCGAGCGCAGGCTGGTGCAAACACCCGTGCCCAGCCGCATGCGCCCGGTTCCCAAGGACCACATCGAAGTGGTCGGCGCGCGCACCCACAACCTCAAGTCCGTGGACGTGGCGATCCCCCGGGAGCGCATGACGGTCGTCACCGGGCCGAGCGGTTCGGGCAAGAGTTCGTTGGCCCTGGACACGATCTACAGCGCCGGTCGCCAGCGTTTCGTCGAATCGCTCTCCACCTACGCGCGTCAATTCCTGGCCTCCCGGGACCGGCCGCCGGTGGAGCGCATCGAAGGGCTCGGGCCGGCGGTCGCGGTGGAAGCGCGCACGTCCTTGGGGCATCCGCGCTCGACCGTCGCCACCACGACGGAGCTGCACGACCACCTGCGTGTGCTTTGGGCCCGCGGCGGCGATGCACGCTGTCCGGAGCACGGGGAAAAGCTCGAACGGCGCGATGCGGGCGGTCTGGCGCGGCGCATCGCCAAGGACCTGGAGGGCGAATCCGGTTGGGTGCTGGCCCCTTACCTGGGGGATCCCGGGCAACTGGAAAGCGCGGTCGCCGCCTGGCGCGCGGCCGGTTTTGCGCGCGCGCTGGTGGATGACCGCGAGGTGCGCCTGGAGGAACTGGCCGCCCAACCGCCGCGTACGGCCGCGATCGACCTGGTGATCGACCGCCTGCGCTTCGCGGCGGACACACGTTCGCGCCTGGCGGAGGCGATTGAATCGGCGGAAGCGATCGCCGAGGGCCGTGTGGCCGTGCTCACCAAGCAGGGCCAGCGCCTGCGTTTTTCCACGCGCGGGGCCTGCACCACCTGCGGCTTCGCCCTTCAAGAGCCCCTCGAACCGCGGCACTTCTCCTTCAATACCCACGCCGGGGCCTGTTCAGCCTGCGACGGTTTGGGGCAGCGCTGGAGCGCCGATCCCGAGCTTCTGATCGAGGACGCGGGCCTGCCGCTCGTCAACGACAACGGGCCCCAAACGGCGATCGGCGGCAAGCTCGGCCGTTACCTGACCAAGGGCAAGGGTTTTTACGAGCACCTCTTGCGCACCGTCGCCGCGGCCCACCGCATCGATTTGACCCAGCCCTTCGGCCGGCTCAGTGAAAAACAGCGCGCGTTGCTGCTGCACGGCACCGGCGCGCGCGCGCGTTACGACGTGCGCGTGGAGAAAACCGGCGCCACCTGGGAGATGACCGAGGACTTCACCAGCGCTTGGCACGGGCTCTGCGGCCACGTGGATCGCTGGCACGAAAAGAGCGAGGATCCCGAGTGGCGCACGATCCTGGAGCGTGTCATGACGCGTCAGGTGTGCGGCACCTGCGGCGGGGAACGGCTGGCGCCGGCGCCCCGGGCGGTCACTTTGGGTCAAAAGCGCTTGCCCCAGGTGCTGGCCATGGACGTGGACGGGGCCTTGGAATGGCTCGGCAAATTGCGCCTGTCGGCCCAGCGCCGCGGCGCCCTGGAGCCGGTTTTGGCGGAACTCCGCGCGCGCATGGAGTTGCTCGCGCGGGTCGGTTTGGGGTACCTGACCCTGGACCGACACATGTCGACACTGTCGGGCGGCGAGGCCCGTCGGGTGCGCCTTTCGGCGGCCCTGGGATCGCAGCTCACCGGGGTTTGTTACGTGCTCGACGAACCGACGGTCGGTCTGCACCCGCGCGACATCGAACGTTTGACCGGCGCGCTGCTGGAATTGCGCGACCGGGGCAACACGGTGATCGTGGTCGAACACGACGAAGAGGTCATGCGCCGTGCGGATCACCTGGTGGAACTCGGCCCCGGCGCCGGCCGATTGGGCGGCGAAATCGTGGCCCAAGGGTCGCCCGCGGAGGTGGCCGGGGCGGACACCTTGACCGGCAAGGCCCTGCGCGGGGAGTTGGCCCTGTTGCCGCCCGCCGAACGGCCGCGGGGCGCGCAGGCGGCCGGTGTGCGCGGCGCGAAGCTCCACAACTTGACCGGTTGTGATCTCGCCGTGCGCTACGGCGAGTTGACCGGCGTGTGCGGACCGAGCGGGTCGGGCAAGAGCACCCTGGTGCTCGATTGCCTGGTGCCCGCCCTGCGCGGCGAAACGGCCCGCGGGCGTTGGCGCGACACGAGCGGAATGCTCGGCGGCGCGCGGCGGGTGGTGGTCGTGGATGCGGCGCCCCTGGGGCGCACACCGGCCAGCGTGCCGGCCACCGCCATCGGTTTAATGGATCCCTTGCGCGAGCTCTTCACGCGTCTGCCCGAGGCGCGTGTGCGCGGTTTCGGACCCTCGGCCTTTTCGTTCAACTCGGCCAAGGGCCGCTGCCCGGCCTGCGAGGGCAAGGGCATGGTGCAGGTCGAAATGCAGTTTTTGGCGGACCTCTGGCTGGTCTGCGAGGAGTGCGAGGGCCGGCGCTATCGGCCCGAGGTGCTGGAGGTGCGCTGGCGCGGGCACTCGATCGCGGATCTGTTGGCCCTGCCGGCCGTCGAGGCCAAAGAGCAGCTTTCGGGCCTGGGGGAGATCGAGCGGTTGCTCGGCGGTTTGGTCGAGGTGGGGCTCGGATACATGGCCCTCGGGCAACCTTCGACCACACTCTCGGCCGGCGAGGCCCAGCGCGTGAAGCTCGCGGCCGAACTGCTGCGGGCCCACGCCGGGGCGCCCAGTGTGCTCGTGCTCGACGAACCCAGCACCGGACTGCACGCGGGGGATGTGCAGCACCTCTACGGCGCGTTGCGGCGCCTGGTGGAGCGCGGCGACGCGGTGGTCGTGATCGAACACCACACGGGCCTGCTGGCAGCCTGCGACCGCCTGATCGAACTCGGCCCCGAGGGCGGTGCGGGCGGCGGCCGGGTGCTGTTCGAGGGCACTCCCCAGGAACTCGCGGAGCGCTCGGCTTCGCCCACCGGACCCTGGTTGGCGGCGGAGCTCACACGGTCCGTGGTGCCCCCGGCCTCGTCCTCGGGCGGGACCTCGGGCGGAACCTCGGGTGGAACCTCGGGCAAACCTTCGCCCGGCAAGCGCCGCGCACCGCGCGCTCCGGCCCGCCGCCGCGCCGCCCGCAGCGGAGATTCCAGCGTCGAGGAGGCGCGTCGCTGACCATGCAGCTCGACAATCCCCTGATCGTGCAATCGGATCGCAGCCTCCTGTTGCACACGGTGCGCACCCTGACCGGGCCGGACGGCCGGCCCGCCAAGGATGCGCAGGGACAGCCCTTGACCGAGGAGCATCCGCGTTTCGCGGCGGCCCGGGACGCCTTGAGCGCCTTCGCCGAGCTGGAAAAGTCCCCGGACTACCTGCACTCCTACCGCATCACGCCCGTTTCGGTCTGGAACGCGGCCGCCCTGGGGATCGGCGCCGACGAGATCGAAGCCACCTTGAACGACTTCGCCTGCGTGCCGGTGCCCTCCGGCGTGCTGCGCGACGTGCGCGAGTGGATCGGGCGATATGGCCTCCTGCGCATCGAACGCACAGGCAGCGGCTTCGAGCTGGTCAGCGAGGACCGCGAGGCCGTGGCCGAAGTGCTCGGGCACCGCTCGGTGGCGGATCTTTTGGAGCCGGACGAGGACGGGCGTTTGTTCCTGGGCGAGTTGCAGCGCGGTCCGCTCAAGCAGGCGTTGATCCGCATCGGCTACCCGGTGGACGATCGCGGGGGTTATCTGGAAGGGGATCCCTTCCCTGTGCCCCTGGCTGCGGCCACGCGCCGCGGCGACAACTTCGAAGTGCGCGACTACCAGCGCAGCGCCGCTGAAGCCTTCTATCGCGGCGGCAGTGTGCTCGGGGGCAGCGGGGTGATCGTTTTGCCCTGCGGTGCGGGCAAAACGGTGGTGGCCTTGGCCGTCATGAACCTGGTCGGCACCAAAACCCTGATCCTGACCACGAACACCGTGGCCGTGCGTCAGTGGCGCGAGGAACTGCTCGACAAAACGGGCCTCGGCGAAGACGACGTGGGCGAATACACCGGCGAGAGCAAGTCCGTGCGCCCGGTGACGATCAGCACCTACCAGATGCTCACCTGGCGCCGCAGCCGGGGCGGCGAGTTTGAGCACTTCGCCCTGTTCCGCTCGGAGAACTGGGGCCTGGTGGTCTACGACGAGGTGCACCTCCTGCCGGCGCCGATCTTCCGCGTAACGGCCGAACTGCAGGCGCGCCGGCGCTTGGGGCTGACCGCCACCTTGGTGCGCGAGGACGGCAAGGAAGAAGACGTCTTTTGCCTGATCGGGCCCAAGCGCTTCGACGTGCCCTGGAAGGTGCTCGAAGGCCGGGGTTTCATCGCCACCGCCCGCTGCATCGAACTGCGTGTGCCCCTCGAAGGGGACACCAAACGCCGCTACGACGGCAGCGACGCCCGGGGCAAGTTCCGGGTCGCCTCGGAGAATCCGGCCAAGATCGAAGTGGTCGAAGCGCTGCTGGAACGCCACCCGGAGGGCCGCATCCTGGTGATCGGGCAGTACATCGAGCAGCTCGAGGGCCTGGCCCGGCGACTGCGCGTGCCGCTGATCACCGGCCGCACCCCCAACGCCGAGCGGGAACGCCTCTACAGCGCCTTCCGCGAGGGCGAAGAACGTGTCCTGATCGTCTCGAAGGTCGGCAACTTCGCCATCGACCTGCCGGACGCCAACGTGGCCATCCAGGTCTCGGGCACCTTCGGCTCCCGCCAGGAAGAAGCCCAGCGCCTGGGGCGCATCCTGCGGCCGAAGTCCGACGGTTCGGCGGCCCACTTCTACGCCGTGGTGACCCTGGGCTCACGGGACCAGGAGTTCGCCCAGAAGCGGCAACTGTTCCTGACCGAACAGGGCTATTCCTACGAAATCATCGAGGCCCAAGCGGTCCTCGGCCCCCCCGCCTCGCCACCCCAGCGATGACCGACGCAGCCGACGGCAAGCTACGTTCCCGTACCGAAGATCGAAGCGAGGGCCAGGCCCGCGCGGGAAGGCCGACCTGTCAACGCATGTTGGCGGCCACGCCCGAGCTGGATCTGGCGGCCTTGCATCATTTCTGGTCCGGCGGACAAGCGCCCAAGGAAACGGATCCGAAGGAACTGCGCGCGCGCATCCTCGCGTGCATGCTCGAACCGAGTGTGGTCGAGGAGCGCGTGGGGGGACTCGGGCGGCGCCTCGCCACGGTGCTGGAACTTTTGCTCGACGGCTCCAACTACGGGCGCACCTTCGAGGATCTGCGCGCGGCCAAGTCGCTCAGTTATCTGTCCGACTACGACCTGGAAGCCTGTCTGGCGGCACTCGTTCGCCAGGGCCTCGCCGTGGAGACCCGCTCCACGGGTTTCGAGAGTTACGGCCAGCGTTCGATCGCGTTGCCGCGCGAGATCGGCGACGGCCTGGTGCGCCAACGGCGGGCCCGCACGGGCGGGGTCTTCGACCTCTTGACCCTGCGCGGGCACTTGGACCGCGCCGCCGCCGATCCGGCTGCAGCGGTGCGCGCCCAGCCCCAGCGCGTGCGCGAGATGTACAAACTCTACGCGGCCGAATCGGCCTCGGTGGCGCGCATCGAGCGTCTGCCCGAGGGAGTGCGCGAACTGGTCGAACGCGCGGTGCTCGAATTCGGCGGCATTTTGCCGAAGAGCCTCTTCGAGCGCATGCAGAGCGAGTTGCCCCATTGGAATGCGAAGCGCTGGGGCATGATCCTCGAACAGTCCCTGGTGGGCACCGTGCAGCGCCTCGATCTGACGCGGCACCGCATCAACCACGATGAGGACACGCTGATCGTGTTCCACGAGGTGGCCCTGGCCTGGCTGCGCAAGGTGGCCGTGCCCTCCGACCCGGATCGCCCCGACGAAGAACTCTCCCGGGGTGTGGAGTTGGTGGCCAACGTCTCGCGTTTCCTGTCTTTCATCCACGAACACGACGTGCGCTACACGGTGCGCGGAGAGATCTTCAAGACCACCGAGAAGCGCATCCTGCAGGAGCTGATCCCCAATCCGGGGCGCGAGCTCTCCCGCGAGGAGGTGCTGCAGTTCATCTTCTCCTACTGCCGCCAAACCGGCCTGATCGAGGGCACCGGCGAGCGCACCTTCAGCGTGTCCGCCCAAGGGCGCTCCTTCGAACAGCTCTCCTTGCAGGAAAAGCTCGGCTCCTTGCTCGAATTCGCCCTCGACGATCGCACCTTGCCCGGCGACCCGCACCACCACGGGCGCCTGCGCCAGGTGTTCCTGCGCATGTGCAAGCGCATCGAACCGGGCACCTGGTACGACCTGATGTACATCCCCTTCGTGGCCCGCAACCACTACGTGGCGAACCTGGGCGAGGCCGAAGGCGGCGAGAGCCGCGACGATCGCAGCGCCGGGGTGCACGGCGCGGCCATGGAGGATTCCCAGCGCTTGGCCTGGAATCTGGTGCGCTGGGTGCGCCAACGGCTCTACCTGATCGGCATCGTCGATCTCGGTTATGACCGCCAAAAGCGGCCGGTCGCCATGCGCCTTTCGCCCCAGGGCGCGCGCCTGCTCGGTTTCGAGGTCGAGGACGAAGGCGCACGGGCCCGGGGCGGGTCCTTGGTGGTCACGCCCGACTTCGAAGTGGTGCTCTTCCCCTCCGGCGACGATTCGGAACTGATCCACGCCCTCGATCGATTCTGCTCCCGCGAGAAACGCGACGAAACGGTGCACTTCCGCATCCAAGAGCGTTCCGTCCGGCGTGCCCTCGTGCAGGGCATGCGCCTGGGGCAAATTTTGCAGACCCTGGAGGACCACAGCCGCACGCCGCTGCCCCAGAACGTGGTGTTTTCGATCCGCGACTGGGCCGTGCAGGCGGGGTTGATGGTGCTGGATTCGTCCCTCGAACTTTCCAGCGAGAACCCCGACGCTCTCAAGCGCCTTCGCCAGGATCCGGGTGTGCGCTCCTACGTGCAGCGTGTGGTCGACGATCGCCGGGTGCAATTGGAGCCGCGCACCACGCCGCGGCGCATGCGCGCCCTGCTGCGCGAGTTGGGTTACCTGGTGGAACTCTCGCCCGAGGCCGCCTGAGGGCCTTCGCAGCCGATCCGCCATGGCAGTTCGCCCCACGCCGCCCGCCCTGGTGGCCCTCAGCCCCGGGGATTTGAACGCCGCCGAGCCCCGCGGGCTCGAGCGTTTCACGGCCTGCGCGGCGGCTTTGGCCGGGGCCGGACTCCGTGGGTTGATGCTGCGCGAGCCGGGTTTGGAGGACGGGGTGCTGCTCGCCCTGGCGCGGGAACTGCGGGAACTCTTCGCCCCGGGCGCCGGGTTTCTGATCGTGCACGATCGTCTGCACGTGGCCCTGGCCGCGGGCGCGGACGGCGCGCACTTGGGCTGGCGTTCGCTGGCGGACGCGGATGCACGCGTGGTGGCGGGAGCGCTCAGCTTGGGTCGTTCGACCCACGCCGGCGACGACCCGGCCGCCCACGGCGAACTGGAGTACCTGGTGCACGGCCCGCTGCGCGCGGTGCCCAAACCCCACGCGGCTCCGCCGCCGGTGGGACTGGAGGGGCTGAAGCAGTTTCGCGCGCGCTCGCCGCTGCCGGTGTGGGCCCTGGGCGGTGTGCTCCCTGAGGATGCCGAGGAGTTGGCCGCCGCCGGTCTCGACGGGTTGCTGGTGCGGCGCGCTTGGTTCGATGCGGCGGATCCGGTGGCGGCCTGGGAGCGTTCGCTCGCCGGTTGGCAAAGGGGGCGCGCGCGCGCGGCGGAAGCCGGAGTGCGAGCATGAGCGCAGCGGAGGAAACGGCCGCGCTGGAGCGCCGCTGGACACCCCGCCGGGTGCAGGCCCTGGCGCGCCGGGTCATGTGGGTCGGGCTGGTGCTTTCCTTGGGGTATGCGGCTTGGCGCTTTGAGTTTTGGCGCTTGCCCGAGGGATCCGCGCCCAGCCTGGCGGGTGTCGACGCGGGGCGGATTTTGGTGCTCGATCGGCGGCCGGCGCACCTGGGCCCGGGCGAAGCGGTGCTCTGGCGCACCCCGGGCGGCCTCGCGCTGGGGCGGGTGAGCGAAGCGCCGGAGCCGCTGGACCGTTGGCCGGAGAGTTGGCGCCAGGCCCTGGCCGCGGGTGCCCTTTGGATCGTCGACGAGCGCCCCGAACAGCCCACCCCGTCGAGCGCCGAATCGGGGCCGATTCCGCGCGAACGGATCCACGCGCGGGTCCTTTTGGCCTGGTGAGCGCCGCCGAAACGATGGGTGGGTTGCGCTCCATGGCGCCGGGCGGCGAGAACTAAGCAAGTGGAGCGCGGAAGCTGGAGCGAAGCGGAGCTGCACCGCTGGTTGGCGCGCCGCGGTGTGCCGCGCGGCGTGGTGGGCTCCGCCATGCACGACGCGGCGGTGCTCGCGCCGCGCCGCGGTCGCGGTGTGCTGTGCGTGGATCAGGTGATCCTGGGTGTGCACGCCGAGGCCGACGTGTCGCCGGCGAAGTTCGGGCGCAAGGGTGTCGATCGGGTCTTCAGCGATCTGGCTGCCACGGCCGCCGCGCCCGTTGCCGTGCTGCTCGCCCTGCGCTTGCCGCCCAAAACCCGCGCGGCTTGGGCGCGCGCGGTGCTCGCCGGCGCCATCGCGCGGGCGCGGGCCTTTGGCGCGGACGTGGTCGGCGGCGACCTTTCGGGGGGGGCCGGTCCGGCGGGTTTGGCCGTCAGCGCCCTGGGGGAGTTACCCGGCAAGCGGCGCGCGCCCGGGCGCGACCGCGCGCAGCCCGGCGACTGGGTGCTTTTGACCGGTCCGGTGGGCGGCAGCGGCCTCGGGCGCCACCTGAGGATCGAACCGCGTTTGGCCGCCGGCCGGGCCCTTTGGGAGGGCGGAGCGAAGGCGCTGATGGACGTGTCCGACGGGCTCGGGATCGACCTGGCGCGGCTCGCGGACGCTTCCGGGGTGCGCATCGATTTGGAAGCGGTGCCGATCCACGCCGACGCCAAACGGGCCGCGGGGAAGAGCGGCCGATCCGCTTGGCAACACGCCCTCGGGGACGGGGAGGACCACGAACTGATCGCCGTGCTCCCCCCGCGCGCGGCCGAGCGCCTGCTGGCGAAGGGCCTGCCCGGGGCACCCGCGGCGCGCAGGGTGGGGCGCGTGCGCTCCGGTCGCGGACTGTTCGTGGCCGCGCCCGGCGGTGGTTTCGAGCGGTACGCGGGCGGCGGTTTTTTGCACGGGGCCGGCGGCGGCCCGGGGAGCGCGCGGCGGTCGTGATGCGGCGCTTCGAAAGCCACTCGGTGGAGGCCACCGAGGCATTGGGCGCGGCCCTGGGCCGGCTCTTGCCGCCCGGCGCGATCGTGGCCCTGGACGGCGATTTGGGCAGCGGCAAAACCGCCTTCGTGCGCGGCCTGGCGGCGGGTTTGGGCTGCCCCGACCCGGTCTCGAGCCCGACCTACGCCCACATGCACCTCTACGGCGGCCCCCGGCCCCTGGCGCACCACGACGCCTGGCGCACCCGGGAAGCCGAAGCGTTTTTCGCCTCGGGGGGAGCCGAGGGCCTGGCCGGCGTCGATCCCCACGGGGCCGCCGCGGCCGGGGACGACCCCCCGGTGGTGGCGGTGGAATGGGCCTCGCGGGTGGCCGACTGGCTGCCCCGGCCCCACCTGTGGATCGCCCTGGAACACGTCATGGGGGAGCCGGAGGTGCGCCGGGTGGGCCTTTGGGTGGCGGGCGAGGGCCCGGAGGCCGCGCCCCTGCTGCGGGTCCTCGGGGCCCTAGCCGCGCCCGAGGGCGTGCGCGAGGGGGGCGACCCCCCGTGAGGCGCCGGGAGAGAGCGTTCCGGTGAGATCGGCCTGGCGGATGAACCGGCGCGCCTGCCCTGCGTTGGAGCCGGGTGAGTGAAGGCTGCATGGGGCCCGGACCGGGATCCCTTGGCCAGTCTGGCCGAGGGGCGACGGGAGCCTTTCGAGGCCTTTGTGCGCGCTGAAACCGCAACATTTGTCGGCTTCTTCCGGCGCCTCGGCGCCGCGCCCGAGGAGGCCGAGGACCTGACCCAGGACGTGTTCCTCAAGCTCTATCAGATGGCCGATCGGTATCGGCCCGAGGCGCGCTTCACGGCGCTGTGCTTCCGTGTTGCCCGCAACGCCTGGATCGATGCGGAGCGGCGCCGTTCGGTCCGGCCGCGGGCGGCGGCCGGGGCGGTGGGGGAAGTCTCCGATCGCGGGGCCGAGCCAGTGCGCGGCCCGCTCGCTTCCGAGGGCGACGGGGCCGATCCGGCCGCGACCGCCGGGGAGGTCGAGGAAGCCGCCCGCTTGCTGTGCGCGCTCGAAACCCTGCCCGAGGGCCAGCGCGCCGCTTTGGAGCTCGGATTGGTGCAGGGTGTCGCCTACCCCGAGGTGGCGCGCATCCTGGGCATCCCGGTCGGCACCGTGAAGTCGCGGGTGTTCCACGCCCTGCGGCGCCTGCGCGAACACCTGGAACCCGGTGCCGCCGGCGGCGGCGAGGAGGCGCGGCGATGAGCGCCCGCGAACGGGAAGGCCTGGGGCCGGCGGAACTCGCACGCGCCCTGGCCGAGGGGGCTGCCCTGGGCGGGGCGGGGGAAACACCCCTGTCCCCGGAGGCGGCCCGGGCCGAAGCCGAGTCGCTGGCGGCCTTCGCGCCGCGGCTGGTGGAGCGGCTCGATAGCCTCGAACCCGAGCCCGAGCGCGCGGCGGAACTCGCCGAACGCACCCTGGCGCTCTTCGCGGATCTGCCGTCGCCGGCCGCTCGCCGGGGCTGGCGCCTCTTGCTCGGCTCGCCGTTGCTGCGCGTCGCGGCGGCGAGTTTGCTGCTGCATCTTTTGGCTCTGCCGGTGCTGGCTTTCCTGGCGTACGCGCCCAAGGAGGGGCGTTTGGGGTGGACACTCTCGCTCGAACCGCCGCCCAGTTGGCCCTTCGCGGAGCCGGCTCCCTGGGAAGCGGAGCGGGCTGAGGACGAACCCGAGGCGGCCGCGGATCGGGATTCCGGCGAGCAACTCGCGGAGTTGCCCTGGGAACGCCAGGAGGCTTGGCGATCGGTGCGCTTCGAGCTCACCGAGTTGATTCGCGTGGCGCGTTTGTTGCCGGAGTTGCCGGAGTTGCCCGGGCTGGATCGCGGCGGCGTGCCGGTGGGTCCGGCCGCGCGGGTGATCGAACGTGTGACGGCGCTGCGCGCGGGAGCGGCCGAGCAAACGCCCGTTCTGGGCACCTGGGCGCCGTCCGAACAGGACTCTCCCTTGGAACGGCTGATTGCCGCCGAGCACTTCCTCGATGGCTGGATCGCGGGTCGCTCCGCGGAGTTGCCGCCCGAAGAGTCGCTGCCCGGCGCCCTGCGCGCGGAGCCGGCCGCCCTGGCGGCGCTCGATGGGGACCTCGCGCCCCTGGCCGGGGCCCTGGGTCGGCGCATGGCGCGGGTGGATGCCGCCGCGGGCCTAGGCCAGGCCGAACCCCTCGTCCAACCGGGGCGCAGCCACCTGGCCCGCTGGCTGCTGGAGCTGGAAAAGCCGCTGGGATCCGAGGGTGCAGCCCTCGCCATCTGGCTCGAATGGGCCAGGTCCTTGGCGCGTTAGCGGTAAGGGCGCGCGCGGTGTCGCCGAGCGCGGTGCCGCCGAGTGGGTTGCCGCCGAGTGGGTTGTGCGCGGATTCCCGCTGGGGCCTCGGAACTTCGCGCCCCCGCGCGCGTAGAGGGGCGGCGGAGTCGTGTGCTCCCACTGGTATCCTCTCCCGCCCATGCGCCCGAATCACGCTCCCTTGCGGCTTCGCCTGCCCGCCCTCCTGCTCCTCTCCTGGGCCGCGGCCGCGATGCCCTTCGGGGTCGCGATGCCCTTTGGTGGGGGCGCCCCGCCTGCCGCCGGGGAGCTCACCTGGGCGGAGGAACAACAACTGGAGCTGTCCCTGGCGGACGCGCGCCGCATCGCGCTGGCCAACAACATCGGGTTGGAACGCGAGGACGTGGCCGTCGAGGTGCAGCGTTTCACGGCCCTCGGCCGCTGGGGCGCCTTCGATCCGGTCTTCGACGCGAGCGTACGCTACGAGGACGCCAAGCAGCAGATCCCGAACCCGATCCTGACCGGTGTGTCGGTGCTGGAGGAGGACCGGGTGCGCCTGAGTTCGAGTCTGGTGCTGCCGTTCACCACCGGCGGCAATCTGCGCATCGGTTACGACCGCGATCGCCTGCGCACGAATTCGCCCAACCAACCGCCGGAGATCACCTCCGACGCGCTCTTCATCGGCTTCACCCAACCGCTCCTGCGCGGGGCTTGGAGCCGCGCCGCCACCGCCGAGCAGCGCCAGGCCGAACTGCGCCTCGCACAACAGGAAGAACTGCGCCGGCAGGCGCGGGAAGAGCTGCTGCTGCAGGTCGAAAACGCCTACTGGGATTTGGTCGCGGCGCGGGAGGAACGCGAGGTGCGCGAACTCTCGGTAGCGCTCTTCCAGCGCCGGGTGGACGAAGAACGGGAGCGGCTGCGCGTGGGGGTCGGCACCGAGGTCGATGTCTTGCAGGCGGAGACGAACCTAGCGCAGCAGGAGGAACGACTCCTGTTTGCGATCAGCGAGGTCGAGGCCCGCGAGGACGGGCTCAAGCGGCTGCTCTACCGGCGCGAGTCGGCGACCGAGGGCGAGGGTTGGAGCGGCTTCCTGGCGGCCTGGGATGTGCCCGTTGCGCCGTTGACACCGCTGCCGGATCCGGGCGGGGAACCCGAGGCTCCCGGTTGGCGCTCGCCCCTGGAGCGGGCCTTCGAACACCGCTCGGAGTTGACCCGCCAGCGTTTTGCGGTGGAAGAAGCGCGCGTGCGCCTCGATCAGGCTTCTTCGGGCCGCCTGCCCGGACTCGAGTTCCAGTTGGACGCGCGCAGCGCTTCCTTCGACACGAGTGCCTCGGGGGCCTTCGAGAACACCGTCGGCTTCGACTCGCCGACCTACGGCATCGGGCTCTCCTTCAACATGCCCCTGTTCAATCGCAGCGCGGCCTACGCGGAGCGCAGCGCGCGCGCGGAGTTGCGCTCGGCCATGTTGCTCTACGAGGAACTGGAGACGACCGTGCTCGCGGAAGTGCGCCAAGGGGTGCGCGAGCTGAGTTACCAGCGCCGGGCGGTGGAGGCCGCCCGCAAGAGCCGCGAGTTGGCCGAACGCCAGCTCGATGCGGAGGAAGTGCGTTACCGCGAAGGGCTTTCGACCACCTTCCAATTGCTCCAGTTCCAGCAGGATCTGGCCGAGGCGCTGTCCGCCGAGCGGGCGGCTTTGGCGCGTTTCGCCAAGGCCCGCGCCGCCCTGACCCGCGCCCAGGGGCTTTTGGACAGCGGGGGCGACGCATGAGCGGCGCGCGCGGCCGCTCGGCGATGCGGGCCGCGGCGTGGATCCCCGCGGTCCTTTGCCTCGTGTGGCTCAGCGGCTGCGGTGAACGTTCGGTCGCGCCGCCCGCGCCGGAGGCCGGGGCGCTGCTCGCCGCCGATGAACGCATCGCAGCGTTGCTGCGGCCCTGCGAGCGCGATGAGTTCTACGAGCGCGATCTGTCGGACATGGTGCCGATCCTGATCGACAAACTGGAGCGCGGCCAACCGGAGCCCATTCAGCGGGCCGTCGAGGAACTCGGGCTCTTGGGCGAAACTTCGCTGGAGGCCCTCGAGCGTGCCCTGGCGCGCACCCTCGCCGATCGCGGTGCGATCGGTCTCGCGAATCAGGTGGTGGCCGCCTTGGCCGCGAATCGCGCCGAGGGCGCGGATGAACTGCTCTTCCAGGCCCTGGCCCATCCCCACGAAAACGTGCGCCAGGCCGTCTTTCGCGCCCTGGGGCGCGAGCGGGGCAGACCCGAGCACTTCGACCTGCTGTTGCCGCGGGTTTGGATGGAGCGCGGCACGACCGCCAGGATGGCCCTGCGGGCGCTGGCCGAGAGTGATCCGGAGCGCTTCGAGGCCCAGGCCCTGGAGTGGGCGCGGGCGCGCGAACTGATGGGGCTCGCGGACGACGTGCTCATGGCACTGGCCAGGGCTCGTTCGGAGGCGATGCTCGATGCCCTGGAGCAATCGATCGAGGAGTTGCCTGCGGGATCCCAGCCCTATGCGGCCGCTGCCCTGGAAGCCGGCGGACGCGAAGTGGGGCGCGAGTTTTTGGGGCGCGCCCTGGCGAGTCCGGCGCGCGAGGATCGGGCCGCGGCGCTGGTCGCGGCCGGCCACGCGGGTCTGGTGGAGGTGCTGCTCGTGACCCTGCGGGGCGACCCGGATCCGGGATTGCGCGCGGAAGCCGCCCGTTTCCTGGGGGCCGCGGAGAGTCTCGATTCGAGGGCTCGCGCGGGCCTGCGCGCCGCCACCCAGGACCCCCAGCCGGTGCTGCGCGCGACCGCCCGGGAAGCGCTCGCGCGACACGGCGACGAGGAGGTCCTCGACGGGATGCTCGCCGAGTGGATGGATGCGCGCTGGGAGGATCTGGCTCGCCTGTTGATCACCCTGCGGCCCTTGATGCGCGAGGACCGGGAGTTGGCCGAGCGCGCCCTGTTCCACGCCCGGCGGCGCTATGAGTTGGAGCGGCACTTGCCGCTGGCGGGCAGGGCCCAGAGCCTGCAGGCCCTGGCCCAGGTGCCTCTGGAGGAAGCGGCCAAGCGTTTGTTGGAGGCGGGGCGCGAGGCCGCGGGCGAGCAGGTCGAAGGGCTCGATGGTCACCGTTGGACCGCGATCCTGGCGGGCAACACCGGCCGCGAGGGCAGGGCCTTCGTGGCCCGCGAGTTGGAGCGGGAGCGCGATCCGATCCGCCGCCTCGATCTGCTCTGGGCCGTGGCCGCGGAGCGCGACGATCTGGCGGGGGAGGTGCTGGCGGCGCGGGTGGCGGATGCCTCGGCCGAGCCCCTGGAGAGGCTCTACGCCGCTTCCCTGTGGGTGCGCCAGGGACCCTCGTGGGACGTGGCGCCCGTGCTGCGCCGCCTGGCGCTGGAGTTCGAGGGCGAAGAGCGACGCGCCCTCAACTGCCTGCTCTGGCACTGGTACTGACGCGCCCAGGAGGAGACGGAGGAGACGGTGCCTGGCGCCAACTCCACCCCCCTCCCCCCAGTAGCGAACCGGCATTCGCC
>JBJHAV010000007.1:0-37696 GCA_050480685.1 Planctomycetaceae bacterium
CCGTCCAGCCGTAGAGCGCTCCCAGGGCCGTCGCCAGGGGGCCGAGGGCCGCCGCCGCGCCCCGGTGGCGGGCGAGAGGCCCTCCGAGGACCAGCGCGCCGAGCAGTAGACCGATGGAGAGGCCCGCGGCCGCCCCCAGCCCGTCCGGGGGAGCGCCCGCCCACAGGTGAGCCAAGGGGCGCAGGAGCGCCGCGACCGCCAGCGCCGCCCCGGCGCCGCCCAGCAGCCGCCCCAGGGCCACGCGCGCTCCACCGCTCTCGCTCTGCCCGCCGCCCTCCTCCTGCCCGTCCCCGTCGCGCGCCGCCTGCAGGCCCACCAGCAGGGCGGCCACGGCGCTCACCGCGAACAGTGCGGCCCAGGTGCCCGCGAATCCGGCCGGCCGGCCCGCGGCTTCGCTCCACCACAGGCAAAGGACCGTTCCCGCGCCCGCGCCGGCCAGGAACGCCAAGGGCCTCGGCCGCAGGCCGGCCCGCGCACCCAGGGCCAAAACCGCCGCCAGGAGCATCCAGGCCGCCGCCTGCATGCGCGCCGAAGTCGGCCCGTCGACGCCCACCGCCCGCACCCAATCCCAACCGCTCGGCACGCGCCCCAGTCCGATCAGAACTCCCGCCGCGGTTCCGAGCAGCAGCGATCGCGGGGCACCCATGGGCCGGAGCGTACGCACCCGCGCGCGCCCCGCCAACCGGACTCAAAGCTTCGCGCGGAAGAGCCGTAGGGAGTTGGCGATCACCGAGACGGAAGAGAGGCTCATGGCGGCCGCCGCCAGCATCGGCGAGAGCTGCCAGCCCAGCACGGGATAGAGGGCCCCGGCCGCCACGGGCACCAGCAACGCGTTGTAACCAAAGGCAAAGGCGAGGTTTTGGCGCAGGTTCGCAAGCGTCGCGCGCGAGAGCCGCCGGGCGACGAGCAGCGCCGCCAGGTCCCCGCGCACCAGGGTTACCGCCGCGCTTTCCAGGGCCGCATCCGCACCGCCGCCGACGGCGATGCCCACGTCGGCCCGGGCCAGGGCGGGCGCGTCGTTGACGCCGTCGCCGACCATGGCGACCACGCGGCCCTCCCGCTGCAGGCGGGCCAGGTCCGCGAGTTTGTCCTCGGGCATGCACCCGCCGAGCGCGTCCGCGATGCCCAGTTCGGCGGCGAGCGCGGCCGTGCTCGCCGGGGCGTCGCCCGAACGCAGGGCCACGGCGATCCCTTCGTCCGCGAGCTTCGCCAGCACTCCCGCCGCTTCCGGTCGGATCGGATCGCGGGCCGCGACGCGGCCGAGCAAGCGGCCTTCGCGCGCCACGAGCACGCAGACTTCGCCGTGGGCGCGCAGCTCGGCGCTGCGCGCGGCCGCCGCGTTGAGCCGCTCGGGCGCCACACCCTCGTCGGCCAGGAGCGCTTCCGACCCGACCGCCACCCGTTTGCCGAGCAGCTCGCCCACCAGCCCGCGTCCGGCCACGGACCGAAAACGCGCAACCGGCAGCGGACGCAGGCCCCGTTCGCGTGCTTCGGCGCCGATCGCCGCGGCCAAGGGGTGCGCGCTGCGCGCTTCCAAGGCCGCCGCCGCGCCGAGCAGTTCTTCCGGCGCGACGCCCTCTTCGGGCTCCACCGAACGAACCCGCGGTCGCCCGGCCGTCAGGGTGCCGGTTTTGTCGAAGACGATCGCATCCACCTGCGCGAGCCGCATCAACGCGCGCGCATCGCGAAAGAGCACACCCTCACGCGCCCCGCGGCCCATGGCCACCGCCAGGGACATGGGGGTCGCCAGACCGAGGGCGCAGGGGCAAGCGATGATCAGCACGCTGACGGCCGCTTCCAAAGCGTGCGCGAAGGCCGGCGCCGGCCCGAGCGCCCACCAAAACCCAAAGGCTGCGGCGGCGATTGCGACCACCACCGGCACGAACCAGGCCGCCACGCGGTCGACCAGGTTTTGCACCGGCGCGCGGCTGCGCTGGGCGGCGGCGACCTGGGCCGCGATGCGCGCGAGCAGCGTGTCGCGCCCGACGCGTTTGGCGCGCATCACAAAAGCGCCTTCGCCGTTCAAGGTGCCGCCGATGACCCCGCCGCCCGCGGTTTTCTCCACGGGGATGGGCTCGCCGGTCACCAGGGATTCGTCGACCGAACTCGCGCCTTCGATCAGCTCGCCGTCCACCGGCACCTTGTCGCCGGGACGCACCACGAGCCGGTCGCCGGGTCGCACTTCCGCGAGGGGCACTTCGCGCTCGCGCCCGTCACCTTCGATGCGCAGGGCCGCGGGCGGCGCCAGATCGAGCAACGCGCGCAGGGCATCGCCGGTGCGCCGGCGGGCACGCAGTTCGAGCACTTGCCCGAGCAACACGAGGGCCACGATCACCGCCGCCGATTCGAAGTAGCGCGGGGGATGGGCCGCCCCTTGCGCGGCGGGCACCCAAGCCGGCGCCAGCACCGCCGCCAGGCTGTACAGGTACGCCGCCCCGACGCCGAGGGCGATCAGGGTGAACATGTTGGCGCGGCGCGTGCGCAGGGAAGCCCAGCCGCGCGCGAAAAACGGCGCGCCGCACCAGACCACCACCGGCGTCGCCAGGGCCAAAGCCAACCAACCCGCGAGTGCACCCTCGTGCAGGGCAGCGAGCGGCGCACCGGGCAACATCGGGCCCATTTCCAGGGCGACCAGCGGCACGCTGAAGAGCGCGGCCACCCGCAGGAGTCTGCCCATGTGCCGCGCTTCGCCGGAGTCCTCGGCGCCGCCCGCGACGGGGAACTCCGGCTCCAGGGCCATGCCGCACACCGGGCAGGGCACCGGTTCGCTCTCCCGCACCTCCGGGCACATCGGGCAGACCCAGGCGGTTCCCTCGGGCACCTCGTCCGCCCGCGGCGCGGTCCTTTCCGCGGCTCCGTGCCCGCAGCTCGCGCCCCCCGCCGCAGCGCGCTCCAGCACCCCGGCCGGGTCGGCCCGGAAGCGCCCGGCGCAGCCCTCACAGCAGAACCAGTAGTCCTCGCCCCCGTGCTCCACGGGCCCCACTGCCCGCCCGGGCATGACCTCCATCCCACAGACCGGGTCTCGCACCCGTTGGGGGTTCGCGGCGATTTCGGGAGTTTCCGTGGTGGCCAAGGGAGCCCCAAGCTAAGGGCCTGGGGCACGGCAGTAATCCGGAAACCAGGTATCTCAGAAATGCGACGGAGAACCCGAGGGGGGAATCCTGGGATTTCAACCGCGTTTAGGTCGGATCGGTGTATGGTTGGCGCTTGTGGGGCATTGAGTGTCCCGGTCTCCCTCCCCCCCAGGCCAAGCACCGACGATGAAGATCCTTCTTGCCCTCCTCGCGTCCGCTTCCCTTCTCTGCCTGTTCCCCGCGACGGCGAAGACCCAGGAGATTTATTGCCAGGCGACCCACTGCGCAGAGTTGAAGGGGTTCTACGTCACTCGCAACTCCGACGGCGATGTGACGGTCACCGTCCTGAAGTGGGGCGGAGGCGCGCAGTCCTTCGAAGTTTCCGCGGAATCTTCCGAGGAGATCGCGAGTGGCTTGACGCGCTCGACGATCACCCTTCGAGAAGGTGACACGTGGGGCAGCGTCGAAAACTGCCACGAGATCCCCTTCACCTGCGAGTGAGCCATGCGGGCGGGCGCTCGGGCTGAGCAAGCCCAGGCTCCCGCCCGTCGGCTGGCGCGCTGGGAAACCTTCGATCCCTGCGGGGAGTCGAGGGTTCTCCGACACGCACGGAGGATGCTGCGATGAAGCGACTGCCCTACTCCCTACTTTTCGTGGCCACGGTTGGCCTTCTGGCTTACGCCCTTTATCCGGATCCACACGCCGGAAATCTGCCGAGCGCTGCGTGGCCTTCCGCCGCCGATGGCGTAGCCACCGGCTCTCTCGCCAAGGACCACGGTTCCCTTCCCGGACCGACCTTAGAACCGGCTCGGCGGCAGGCAAAGGATGGCCCAGCCAATGAACCGGCTGCTGAGGACCGCGCAACGATCGAGCCCGCCACGGAGGTGCCCGTCCCCGATCCGCAGGGGGAGCCGCGACCCAAGGCCGGTCGTACCTTTTCGGGCCTCGACCCCGGGGGGCGCGTGATGCCCCATCTCCACCGCATCCCGCTGGAGCAGGGCTTGACCATCGAAAGCGAACTCGCTTTCACCATGGAGGATCTGCGTCTCGCCGCCTGCGGCCAGCCGACGCGGGCCGTGGCCTTTACCTTTGAGGTCTACCGTCCGCCCTGCGAGGAGCGCCAGCGGCGCAGAGTGCAGCGGCTGAACACGATCCTTCTGGTCAACGCCGCCGGGCGGGATCCCATCGAGCAAGCGATCGACTTTCGTCCGGCGGTCGCAGGCGTCGAGGGCCGGCATTCGTACTTGGCCTATTGGCAGCCCCGCGATGCTTTGACATGGGGTCAGGTGCTCTCGATGCTGGACGTCGAGGTCACCCTGGTCTCGCTCTCCTTCAGCGAGTGAGTCTGCGGTCGCTGGGGCGATGCGTGCCCTCGCGCTCGACCTAGGAGCTGGCGCCGCGGCTGTGGCAGAGGCGACGATGGGTGTGGCATTTGCCACAGTCGGGATCGACCTGGGCGCGGCAGGACGGGCAAGGGGCTGTCACGGGGCTGGCACGGCACTTGCTGATTCAGCGGTGTGCACGTGTCCGTGAAGGGGGCCTTCGTGGCCTTTGGAGCCTTGCTGCTCGGGTTGGTCGCTTGCCGGGCGCCCGAGGAAGGGATGCGGGCGCAGCGCAGCGACGCCGGAATCGCGCCGAGGCCCCTGTCGGCTCCTGCCCCGGACCGGGAAACACAGCCGGCGCACGAGGCGGTGTTCGACTTCGCGGAGCGCGCGGACTACCGCGGTCTTTTGACCCATGCCCTGGAGCATGCGCCGGCGCTGACCGCCGCCCGCGAGCGGGCGCTCGCGGCGGCCGAGGGGCCCCGTTTGGCGCGCGCCTTGCCGGATCCGGAGCTGATGGTGGGCTTCGATCTGGAGCCGATCCAAACGCGCACCGGCAAACAGGGCCTGATGCTCGGTCTGATGCAGGGTGTGCCCTGGCCGGGCAGGCTCGCCGCCGCCGGGCGAGTGGCCGAGGCCGAGGCCCTGCTCTACGGGTTGGAGGTGCACATCGCCGCGCGGGAGTTGGCGCGGGAGTTGGCGGAGCGGCTCTGGGAGCTTTGGTACCTGGAGCGCGCGGCCGAGACGGCGGCACAGGTCGAAGCGCTGGCCGAGCGCTACTTGGTGTTGGCCCTCGCCGGGCGCGAGACGGGCGGTGCCGGTTCGGCGGACTTGGTGCGGGCGGAAATTTGGCGGGCGCAGGTGGGCTACGACCGCCAAGCCCTGTCGGAACTCGCCGCGGTCGAGCGGGCGCGGGTGCGCGCGTTGGTGGGGCTCTCCGCGGATGCGAACGTCGGGCCGGTCGAGCCGCCAAACTGGGCCCTGGGAGACCTCGAACCGGCTGCGCTGGCCGGCGAACTGCTGGCGGGCAACTTGGACCTTTTGCGCGCCGAGCAAAACTCGCGCGCGGCCCGGGAAGAAAGCGAGCTGGCGGGCACACGCGCACGGCCCGATCTGCGTTTTGGTGTGCGCTGGATCGAGACGCGCGGCTATTCCGACTCGGATTTGGCGGACAACGGCAAGGATCCGGTGCTGTTCGAGATCGGCATGAGCCTGCCGGTACAGGTGGGCGTGAACCGCGCGGCGACCCGCGCCGGCCGCGCGCGCCTGCGGGCGGCGGAGGCGGACCGAATGGCGCTCGAACAGGGTTTGCGCGGCGAACTTGCAGCCACCCACTACGCGTTGGTGCAGAGCCGGCGTTTGGCGGGTTTGCATGAAACCGAGCTGCTGCCCCAGGCCGAGCGCAATGTGGAGGCCGCCGAAGCCCTGCTCGCCGCCGGCGCGGGCCAGTTCGCGGCGTTGATCGAACGGGCGGCCGGTTGGCAGCAGCTCGCGCTCGCGGCCCAGCGCGCGCAGGCGGATCGCGGGCGAGCGGAGGCCAGGCTGGCCGCGCTCCTGGGCCGTTCGATGCTGCCCGCGAAGAAGGCCGCGACCGCCGAACGCGTGGCGGGTCCGCCGACGCCGCCCGAGCCGCGCAGCGCGGCCACGCAAGGGCGCGACGTATTGCTCGGCGCCTTCGGCGGTTGGCCTTCGGATGTCGAGCGGGCAGCGCTCGCGAGTGACGATCCCCTGGCCGGGCTCGTGGCGGCGGGCGCTTCTTCCGAGCGGGCCTTGGCCTTGCTTGCCGCGGAACGCGCACCCGGCGTGCGGGCTGCGCGCATCCGGCTCGGCGCCGAGCGCGAGGCCTACGAAGGGGCGCGTTCCGCAGCGGATCTGGCAGTGCGCTACCGGGCCTTCGCGCGGGAAGCCACCATGGGGGCGGGTGGTTTGGGCGCGCCGATGGGCGCGGACGGTCGCACCTGGGCGGGTGATGTGCTGCCCCCGGGCGGCGCCGATGGCTTGGGATCCGAGGTGTTTGCGCTCAATCTGGTGCGGGCCGAGGCTGAGCTGCGGGCGGAGCACGCGCGTGCGCTCGCGCGCGGCCTGGAGCTTTTCGTCGAAGCCAATTTGGCGGCAACCGAAGCCAAGTGGGCGGACAGCGAAGCACGTCTCTTAAGCGACTTGGAGCGCGTGGTGCTCGAACGCCTCGGGGCGGGCCGCGCGGAACAGGCCGAACTGCTCGACTTGTCCCGGCGGCGCGCGGAGCGGGATGTCGAGGCGCGCACGCGCGCCTGGGACGGGCAGCGGGCGCTGGCCGAAGCGCGGGCGATCTTCGATCTGGATGTGGGCGAGCTGGCCTTCGATCTCGACGGTGCGCCCGCGGGCGATTGGGCTGAAGTGTCGGACGCGGTGGGCGCGGTCCTCGAACACGCACCCGGCGTGCGCTCGGCGGCTGCTCTGAGCGAGCGCGCGCGGGTGGCCGAGGTGCTTTCGGTTCGCATGGCCTACGGGGCACCTGACCTTCAAACCACGCGCTTCGAACGCGGCGCCCAGCCGGAGGCCGGCGAGCGGCGCATGGCCGGGGCGGGCATGCTTGGACGGGCGGGTTCCGCCGCGAGCTTCGATCAAGTCCCTTCCGCGGCGCGCGCTGCGCTCGTGGAAGAAACCGCCTTGCGCGCGCGCGCAGCCGAGGCCGAGTTTCGCGCCGTGCGGCGCGGCGCGGGAGCCGAGTTGGAAGCCGCTCGCCTGACGGCTCTCGTGGCCGCGCAGCGCCTGCGCTTTGCGGCCGAGGAGTGGTTGCCGCGTGCCGTGCAGGCCGCAAGCGCCGCGGAGGAAGCCTATGCGGGTGGGCGTGCGGAGTACGCCACCCTGGTGGCGGCGGAAATGGATCGATACGCGGCGCTGCGCGCGCGTGCGGCGGCGGTGGCACAGGTCTGGGAAGCGCGTGCCCGCTGGATTCGAGTGGCGGCAGAGCTTCCAGGCGAGCGTTCGCTGGAGATGCACGATGACGACTAAAAACGAATCGGGCCGCGCCTTGGCGCTCGGCCTGTGGATGGTGGCGGGGTTGGCCGTGGGCTTGCTCGCGCGCGCGGCGTGGCAAGGCGGTGACGAAGGCGCACGCGGAAACGGGCACGGCGATCCACACGCCGGAAACCGCATGGGCGCCGCGACCCCGGGGGAAGTGCGTGGCAGCGGTGCAGACCGCGGGGCGGCGCCGCGCGGCGAGCATGACCACGGCGCGGCAGCGAAGCGGCCGGATGCCGCGGCTCTCGGCGAAGCCCTCGCGCGCGGCGAACGCCTGCTCGTGGACTTGGCCAATCCCCGTTGCCCGATCATGGGCGGGCGCGCCGATGCCGAGGTGCAGGTCGAATGGTCCGGCTTGCTGGTGGCCTTTTGCTGCCCCGGCTGCGACGACACGTTCCTCGACAACCCGGACGCCTACTTGGAGGAGTTGGGTATCGATCCCCAGCCGGCCCTCGCGGCCCTCGATCGCATCGAGGGTGCGTCCGCGGAGGAGCTGCCCGCTGTGCTCGAAGAAGTCGCTGCGCGCTTCGTGCTGCGCAGCGCGCCGGCGTCCGGCGGGGACCGTGAACAATGAAAACGCGCCTCGTGGGGTTTGCGGCCTTCGGCCTCGGGGTTGTGCTGGCCTTCGCGGCACCCGCGCACTGGGTCTTCCGGGCCCCGGTCGAAGTCGCCGTCGCGGCGGCCGGCGAGGGATTCGCTTGTCCGATGTTTTGTGTCGTGCTCGATGACCTACCGGCCGACCCGCGTTGCCCGGTCTGCGGCATGGTGCTGGGGTCCGTGGCCAGCGAAGCAGTGCTCGATCAACACGAACGTTGGATTGCGGGCGTCGAAACGGCGCCGCTCGAACGGTTGCCCCTGGAGCGGCGCCTGCGGCTCGTGGCCGAGGTCGAGCCGGCCGAGGACCGACTGGCGACAGTGAGTGCGCGCACGGGGCTTTTCGTGGAAGTGCTGCACGCCACACGAACCTTCGCGGAGGTCCAAGAAGGCGAGGTCTTGGCGGAGGTCTTCGGAGCCGAGCTGGTCAGCGCCCAACGGGAGCTGTTGCTGGCCCGGGAGGGGCGCGGGGAACTGCTGGCCGCGGCGCGTCGTCGACTCGAATGGCTCGGCATTCATCCCGAGGATGTGGCCGAGTTGGAAGCACAAGGGGAGGTTCGACGCCGTTTGCCCCTGCGCGCACCCCGGGCCGGAACGCTGCTTCGCCGGCGCGTCGTGGAAGGACGCTACGCGGCGGCGGGCGCGGAGCTCTTCGTGATCGCGAACCTCGACCAGGTCTGGGTCCAGGTGGAAACTCTGGAGGAGGAATTGGCCCAGCTCGCACCGGGACGGGCCGTGGATTGGCGCGACCCGACCCGCGGCATGAGTGGCACCGCGCGCATCGAGTTCGCCGATCCGGTGCTCGACCGCGCGCGGCGCGCGGGGCGCGCGCGCTTTCGCTTGGACAACCCGGCGGATGAGGCCGGTGTGCGGCCCTTCCGCCCGGGGCAACGGCTCGAAGTGCTTGCCCGCGTGCCCCTCGACCGACGGGGCCGACCCACGGCCCGAGAGCCCGAAGCGGTGCTTGCCATTCCCCGCTCGGCCCTGCTCTCCAGCGGTCGGCGAGATGTGGTTTTTGTGCTCTTCGCGGACTTCGATGACGGCCGTTCGTGGCAGGCCTCGCGTTTGGCGGGCGAAGAGCGCGTGGGCTACGAGATGGTGGAGGTGCGTGTCGGTCCCCTGGCCGTGCGCGCGGACAGCGAGACCCTGGAGGCCTATTACCCACTCTTGGAAGTGGTTCTGCCGCCGGTGCGCATCGACCCCGAGACCGGCGCGGATGCATCGGCCTTGGCCCTGACTCGCCTCGAGGAAGGCCACGCGCTGGTGGCGCGCGGCGCGCTGCTGCTCGACTCCCAAGCGCAGATCTCCGGCCGTCCGTCCGCTTGGTTCCCAGGGGGCCGCACCGCCGCGCCGCAGCCGGACGCCCACGCCGGGCACTGACCTGCAAGATCAGCGATGGAAGCCGCGATCCGCTATTGCCTGCGCAATCCGCTGGTGCCGGTGCTGTTGGCCGTCGGGTTGGTCCTGGCCGGTTGGCACGCTTGGCGCACGAAGTCCATCGACGCGATCCCCGACATCAGCCAGAATCAGGTGGTTGTGATCGCCGAGTGGGCTGGGCGCGCTCCAACCGACATCGAGGACCAAATCACTTATCCACTCTCGGTGGAACTCTCCTCCGTGCGCGGCGTGCGCGAGGTGCGCTCCGCTAGCGGCTTCGGCGTGGGCGAGGTCTACGTCGTGTTTGACGAGCCGATCCGTCTGCTTCCACGCTCCCAGGTGCGCGACTTCTACGACGCCCGCACACGCGTCTTGGAAAAACTGGCGACGCTGCAGGATCGTTTGCCGGCGGGGGTGCTGGCCGAATTGGGTCCGGATGCGACGGCCCTCGGGCAGATCCTCTACTACACCCTCGAAGGACCCTACGACCTGGATCGCCTGCGGGCCGAGCAGGATTTCACGGTGCGCCCGCTGCTGCAAAGTGTGGCCGGTGTTGCGGAGGTAGCGGGTGTGGGCGGGCGCTTGCGCGAGATCGAGGTGCAACTCGATCCCGTGCGGCTGCGCCACTATGGCGTCGGCACCCTGGACGTGGTGCGCGCCCTGCGGGCGGCCAACCTGGACGTGGGCGCCCGTTCCCTCGAGTCCGCCGGCGCGGAAGCCATCGTGCGCGGCGCGGGTTTTGTGCGCCGTCTGGAGGATGTGGAGCGCACGCCGGTCGGATTCGCGACGGTGAACGGGTTCGTTCCCGTCTCCATGGGCGGAGAAGCCGGGCGCATCGAATCCGAGCGTGCCGCCGGCCTTGAGCCGATGGACGCAGAAGGGGTGTTTTCGCTGCCCGACGAGCGACTTCGGCCGGGCCGTGTTCTGACCATCGCCGACCTGGGCCGAGTGGAGTTCGGCCCCGGTTTTCTGCGGGGCACCCTGGCCGACGGCCAGGGGGAGCGCACCGGCGGTGTGGTCACGATGCGATTCGGCGCGAACCCCCTCGTCGTGCTCGACGGGCTGCGCTCCGAAATCTCGCGCCTCAACGACCCGGCATCGGGGCTGTTGCCGCCGGGGATGCGCGTGCGGCCCTTCTACGACCGCGGGCGCTTGATCGAGGAAACCCAGGCGACCTTGGAGCGCGCTCTGGTGCAGGAAGTCGCGATCACGGTGCTTGTGGTGCTCGCCTTCCTTTTGCACTTGCGCGCTTCGTTCATCGTGGCCAGCACCCTACCCCTGGCGGTGCTCTTTTCGCTGGCCTGCATGCACCTTCTCGGGGTCGACTCGAACCTGATGAGCCTGATGGGCATTGCCATCGCCATCGGCACGGTGGTCGATCTGGGTGTGGTGATGTGCGAGAACATCTACCGGCGTTTGGAGGAGGAGCTGGGCAGCCGACCCATCGAGCGCATCCTGGAAGACGCGGCCGTGGAGGTCGGTCCGGCGCTTTTCACCGCGGTGATGACGACCGTCGTCAGTTTCCTGCCGATCTTCTTCCTGTCGGAGACCGAGGGCAAACTGTTCCGGCCCCTGGCTTGGACCAAAACCTTCGCTTTGGTGGGGGCGGCGTTGACCGGTGTGCTGCTGGTGCCCGTGCTCTGCAAGTTGATGCTGCTGAACGCGGAAGAACGGCAACGGGCCGGGTTGGCCGGAGCCGCGCGCCTGGGCCGACTACTGCGCAGCGCAGCCGGTGTCGTGGCGGTGCTGGGAGTCGCCTGGTTGGGCGCGCGCATTGCGCCCTTCGGGCTTCGCCCCGCGGTATCGGCCCTGATCGCGGCCGCCGCGTGCTGGTGGGTGCTCGATCAGATGGCCAAGCAGCGGCTGGTGCCGATCGATGAAAGCCCGGTCAGCCGGGCGATCTGGTCGCTGTATCGCCCCGGCTTGACCTGGGCCCTCGACAACAAGGGCAAGTTTTTGCTCTTCCCCGGCGCCGTGGTCTTGGCCGGTGTGGTGGCGGCCCTGGGCGGTGAACGACTGGCCGGTCCGCTCGTCGCGCTCTTCGGACCCAAGGTGGGCGAACTGCGGCCGGTTGTTTGGCTTGCGGAGCGGGTGCCCGGCCTCGGCACCGAGTTCATGCCGCCCCTGGATGAAGGCGATTTGCTCTACATGCCGTCGCTTTTGCCCCAGGCTTCGGCCGGCACGACTCTCGAGGTGATGCAGCGGCAGAACCTGCTCTTCGAGGCGGTGCCCGAAGTGGCCCGGGTGGTCGGCAAGTTGGGGCGTGCCGAATCGGCCCTCGATCCGGCGCCGATCGGCATGATCGAAACGGTGATTGCCCTGCGTCCGCGGTCCGAGTGGCGACCGGGCATGACGCGCCGGGCGCTCCTCGCGGAGTTGGAAGCGCTGGCGCACACCCCCGGCGTGCTGGAGGGCCGCGGCGCCTGGCTGCAGCCCATCGAAACCCGCGTGATCATGCTCAACTCAGGGCTCCGCGCGCCGCTGGCGATCCGCATCCAGGGTTCTCCCCGGGACGAGGCGGGTGGGCAGTTGCCTCTGGCGGATGCCCTGGCGCAACTGGAACGGGTCGGCGCCCAGATCCGCGATCGTCTGCGCGAAGTGCCCGGCGTGGCCGGGCCGATCGTCGAGAACCTGGGCGGCAAACCCTACGTGGAGTGGGTGTTCGACCGCGAACGTGCCGGTTCCTTAGGGGTTGATTTGGCCGAGGCCCTCGAAACCCTGGAGGCTGTGGCCGGGACCGCGGATGCGGGGCGTTCTTATGAGGGTCGCCAGCGTTTTGCCCTGCGGACGGTTTGGCAGCGTGAAATGCGCGATACGCCCGGAGCTCTGGCCTCCGCCTGGGTGCCTGGCGCGGGAGGCGCTCCGGTGCCCCTGGGTCGCATCGCCGAACTGCAGCACACCACCGGGCCCGCCATGGTCAAGACCGAGGACGGGATGTTGCGGCTCTACGTCACCTTCGCCGCCGACGGGCGGGACGAGGGCAGTGCCATGGTCGCGGCCCTTCAAGAGTTGGATCGTTGGCGGGCGGAAGAACGGTCCGCCGGCCGTCCCGATCCCTTGCCCGCGGGCTTGTCCCTGTCGCCCGCCGGTCGCTACGAGGCGCAGGCCCGGGCGCGCGCCCGCTTTGGCATCCTGATCCCGGTGGCGGTGGGGGTGATCCTCTTCCTGCTCTACACACGCTTCCGCTCCCTGGCGGTCAGCTTGAACGTGTTCGCAGCCCTACCCGTGGCCGCAGCGGGAGGGCTGTTGGCGCTGGTGTTCTGGCCCACCTGCGTGGATCTGTTGTTTGCCATGGGCGTGTTCCCGGAACCATCCGCCGGCCCGGTGCATGTCACGGTGGCCGTGTTGGTCGGCTTCATCGCACTCGCCGGCATCGCGGTCGACGACGGCGTGGTGCTCGCCACCTACCTGGAACAGACGCGTCGCGCGCGGCCCACGCAGACCGTCGCTCAGATTCGGTCCGCGGTGCTCGAAGCGGGCTTGAGGCGCATTCGTCCCTGCCTGATGACCACGGCCACGACCCTCTTGGCGCTGACACCGATCCTGTTCAGCACGGGCCGGGGCAGCGATGTGGCCATTCCCATGGCCCTACCCGTGGTCGGCGGAATGCTGGCGAGCCTAACCGCGCTCTTCGTCGTCCCGGTGATCTACGCGTGGGGCCTGGAAGCAGGGCGAGGCCATGGCGAACAAATGCCGAACCGCTGAGACGCCCTTGCGGCTCCCGGGAGGCGGGCCGGGCGAACTCGTGTCCGAGGACGCCGGGGAGACTTTAAGGGGCGAGCCGAAAAGTCCGACAGGGATTTCGTGTAATCGCTAGGCTGTGCGTTTATCTGGGGCGTGTCTCGCTGATTCGCCCCCTACTCGCTTGCTGGTCCGTGTGGCCAAAAACGGTCACCCCTTGCCCCTCGGAAGGTCATGAACGGTTGCCCTCTCCCCGCCCCGGGCTCAAGCACACGATGCGCGTGGGCCCGCCGCTCACTTCACACGGATTTGTTGAGCCTCGTGTGTCTTGCACTGGTCTGCGCGACCCTCTTGGTTGCCGGGTCCAGCAGCGCGACGTCCACCGCGCAAGCAACTTCGCTGGAGGCCAAGGCCCAAGGCCTGCTTGAGTCGGCCAACCAGCAGGCCGCGCAGGCGGTGGGGATTCCCGGTTTGCCGATCAGCCAGATCACCTTCGGGACGATCGAGGGTGGACAGCACATCGGAGAGTTCGTGGACGGCAGTCACGGCGGACAAGCGCACATCACGATTGATCTCGGAGCGCTCGCTGAGAGCATGGGTAAGTTTTGGCAACCGACCTCGCTAGTTGAGGCCGGTGCCCTTGAAACCATACTCACCGGAATTCTCGCCCACGAGTATCTGCACATGAAGGGGTACGGGCTGGATAGTGACCCGGTTGGCTCGCATGAAGAAGAAGGCGTGTGCGAGCATCTCGCGATCGTCGTTTGGGAGCTTAACTTTTTGTGCGAAAAGCTCTGCGTAGAAAAGGACAAGCTTGATGGCGAGATTGATCATGCTGAGTCAGTAATGCTGGACCGCAGGGTCACGCAACTCTGTGCCTTCTTCTGCGCTACGCTCAACTCGTTGGATCTAGATACGGTTCAGGGATGCTGCGCGCACTACGAGCCGGACCCTGTGGGCACTCTGCCGGGTATCCCGGGATTTGGTTCCGATTTCGATCCACAAGCTGAGCCGGCTAACAGCTCGGAACCAAAAAACTGTTCTGGGGCAAGTGTTCTCGACTGGATCAAGTGTGGATGTTGCCAAGGCGGACACGCTTGTGGGTGAGCACGTGAGGATGATCATTCGAGTTGTCTCTGGTGTTGGCCTCGGAGTGGCGCTGGTCCTGCTGACGACCAAACTATTCCAGCGAACCGCAGGAACGAACGATTCCGGGACGATGGCGCAGCTCCCGGAAGACCCTCGCCCGAAGGGCGACGGAGAGTGTTCGCAAACCACGTTGGGCGAATTCGTCGATCAGGACAGCGCGCACGGAAAACTGGCACCCTGGGGCGCCAAGGGGTTCGGCCGACGACTCCTGGTGTCCGGTTCGTACGTTTGGCTGAGCGTGCAGTGGCGGGCGGACG
This sequence comes from Planctomycetaceae bacterium, assembly GCA_050480685.1. Taxonomy (GTDB): domain Bacteria; phylum Planctomycetota; class UBA1135; order UBA1135; genus JBJHAV01. The sequence continues at coordinate 14,458 of JBJHAV010000007.1, forward strand.
GGAGTGGACGGGAAGTGCGGCTGCTGCACCGCGAGCGCACAGGTCCCCAGGCCCCCTTCGCCGAGCGCGAGTATGTCTACACGACATCCTTTGATGTCCTCCGGGTCGTGGGGATGCAAATGGGTCAACTCCTGATTGAGGGCCGCACGCGCAGTGGCGATCAGGTCCTGGAGTGGTGGGGCCTCCAGTGGCCGGAGGGCACGCCGGTCTTCCAGCGGCCCCAGGCTCCGGCCGGTGTGGGGGTGCCACACAGCGGCGGTCCGGCGTCCTTCCATATCGTCGGCGGGGGCCCCGTATTGCCCATCGCCGACCGGACCCAAGCACCTAGTGAGCAGCGCGTCGAGCTCTACCGGGGGCCCATACTCGGCGACTGGATGTTTTCTGTCGTGGACCCCGACGGACGCTTCGTTCTCAGCCTTGCAAAGAACGGCCCGGACGCCCCGCTTCCCGGCAGCGACGCGCAACTTCTACGGTGGTCCCTAGATGAGGGGGAATGGAACGGGCCGGAAGTGTTGCTGGAGGACACGGAGCTGCCCGAATTGCGCGCGGCCATGAGCATGTCGGTCCGCGACCACCTGTATTTGGGACGTGTGTACCAACTGCCCCTCAATATCGCGACCCCCGGGAACCGGCTGATCCTCGTGGACAGCAACAACGATGGCGCCATCGAAGGCACCTTGGTCGTCACACCCGGGGAGGCCGTTTCCATGCAGATCCCGTCGGGCTACGTAGACGATTTCATCCAGTCGGACTGAACCTGGCTGGCGACCTGTTCGACCGGGTGACCGATGCTCCAGATGCGCGGGCCGCCGGCTGGGCATGGGCAGGCAGCCCTTGGACTCCTTTTCTCCCGGGCATTTCTGGCATAGGCTCGCAGGTGCACGTGAGCAGCGCACAAGAAGTTTCGGGGACGGAGCGACGTTCCGGTCGAGCCGCCCCCCGCGAAGCCCCGCAACCCTTGCAGGGGCGGCCGGCGAAGGCGTCCGTGGTCGCCGGGCTGATCCTTTTCCTGTCCTTGGCGCACTTTTTGGCCTCGCCCCATGATGCGCAGCTGCATGGGTTCCTGTTCAAGGCGACGTTCTTGCCCCTGGTGCTCGCGGGGCTTTGGTTCGGCCTGCGCGGGGCGCTGGTCGCTTCCGCAGTCACTGCGGCGATCTACTTGGTCCATGTGTGGGTTCAGCTCGTGCCCGCCGAGTGCCACGACACCGGCGCGATCGTGGCCGACGTCGGGCTCTTGATCGTTTTGGCCTTGATCGCGGGGGTGTTGAGCGATCGGCGCGTGGAGGCCCTGGATCGCGAGCGGGCTCGCGCCGAAGAACTCGAAGGGGCAAACCGCCGCTTGTTGCGCGCGGAAGAGGCCCTGCGCCGTTCCGATCGTCTGCGCGCCCTGGGTGAGCTGTCCGCGGGTTTGGCCCACGAGATCCGCAATCCTTTGGGCGGTATACGGGGCGCAGCGGAGATCCTGGTGCGAGAGGACACCTCGCCTCAGGCCCGCGGCGAGTTCGCCGATGTCTTGCGCGCCGAGGTCGCGCGGTTGGATCGCGTCGTCGCCGGCTTTCTCGACTTTGCGCGCCCGCCCCAGGGCAAGCGCGAGCCGGTGGATGTGGGCAGCGAGGCCCGCACCGTCGGGCTCTTGGTGGCGGGTCAAGCGCGCAGCGCGGGTGTTTGCTTGGAGGTCCGTGCGCCCGAAGGTGTGCTGGCCGATGGGGACGGGGACCTGCTGCGCCAGGCGCTGCTCAACCTGGTCCTCAACGCGATGCAAGCGGCGGGTCCGGGCGGTTCCGTCAGGATCGCGGTCAAGGCACGTGATCCCGTTGCCGTGGAAGTCGTGGACGACGGATCGGGCGTTCCCCCTGAGTTGGCCCAAAGTCTGTTCGACCCGTTCCGTTCTGGCAGGCCGGAGGGGACCGGGCTCGGTCTGGCGCTCGCCCACCGGCTGATGGAGTCGATGGGCGGCAACGTGAAGCTGACGGAGACCGGACCCGAGGGCACGCGCATGGTGCTGGAGTTGCCGGCCTCCGCCGAGTCCGCCGCGATCCACAGGGAGAGCAGCGCCCGAGGTGTTTCGCCATGAGCGACGGCCCGCTGATTCTCGTCGCGGAGGATGACGACTCTTTGGCGCGAGTGGCGCGCCACGAACTCGAGCGAGCCGGATATCGCGTGGTTTTGGCGGCGGATGGCGCTGCGGCCTGGGAGGCCTTCAGCCGTCAACGCCCGGATGCTTTGCTCTCCGACGTTCGCATGCCGGGCCTGGATGGGAGAGCATTGGTCGATCGTGTGCTGTCCGCGGCGCCGGAACTGCCGGTGATTGTGATGACGGCCTTCGGCGAGGTGCGCGACGCGGTGGCGGCCCTGAGGCGCGGCGCCGCAGACTACCTGGTCAAACCGGTGGACTGGGAGGAAGTGCTGCTCGTCCTGGAGCGCAACTTCGAGCGCCAGGGGCTGCGGCGCGAAAACGAACGACTGCGCGCCGAATTGGCGCAGAGGACGAGTTTCGACCGACTCGTCGGCGAGTCCGCGCCCATGGCCGCGCTGAAGGCGACCTTGGCGCGTTTGGCCCAGGTCGACGCGACCGTCCTGCTGGAGGGCGAGAGCGGTACCGGCAAGGATTTGGTGGCGCGTGCCCTTCATGAACGGGGCAAGCGCGGCGGGGGGCCCTTTGTCGCCATCAACTGCGGAGCTCTGCCCCGTGATCTGGTGGAGTCCCAGCTCTTCGGCCACGTCAAGGGCGCCTTCACCGGGGCCCATCGGGACGCGGCCGGAGCATTCGAACAAGCCCATGGGGGAACCCTTTTCCTCGACGAGCTGGTCGACCTTCCCGCAGGCGCTCAGACCGCTTTGCTGCGTGCCCTTGAAGAGGGCTGTATCCGCCCGGTGGGGGCGGAAAGGCCCCGGCCTGTGGATGTGCGGGTGATTGCCGCCACGAACCAGAGCCTTGCCGCGGCGGTTGGCGAGGGGCGTTTCCGCGAAGACCTCTACTTCCGCTTGGCGGTGATCCCCCTGCGTTTGCCTCCGCTGCGGGAGCGTGGGGACGACGTTCTTCTGCTGGCGCGGCACCTGCTCGGCGTGCGGGGAGCCGGTTCGGTGGAGTTGGCGCCGGAGGTCTTGGGGCGTTTTGCGGAGCATCCTTGGCCGGGCAACGTGCGAGAGCTTGAGAATGCCCTCGAACACGCCCTGTTGCTGCGCAAGGATTCCGGGCGCATCGAACTAAACGACTTGCCGGAGGCTCTGCGCATGTCACCCTCTACATTGGATGCCGTGCTGAAGCGCTCCTTTCCGGCCGCCGGCATCGACCTCGGGCAACTCGAGCGCGAGTGTTTGCAGCGCGCCCTGCTCGCGACCGGAGGCAATCAGACCCGCGCCGCCGAGCTACTGGGTTTGACGCGCCAAACCTTGATCTATCGGCTCGCCAAACACGGCCTGCGGTGATCGGCTGCGGCGCCGCGAGGCTCAACCCCCGCGGCCGGTCGTGCGCGCCCGATCGAGCAAGGACTCGATGGTGACCAGCAAGCCCTTGCGGTGGATCGGCTTCGTGGCGTGCGCGTCACATCCGGCTTCGAGGCATTGCCTCTGGTGAATCTCCATGGCGTGGGCGGTCAAGGCCAGGATCGGCAGATCCCAGCCTCGGCGCCGCACCTCGCGAGCGAGTTCCAGGCCGTCCATGCGCGGCATTTGGATGTCGGTGACCAGGAGGTCGAAGGGCAAGTCGGTACCCTGAGCCGCTTCCAGACGCTCGAGCGCCTCCACACCGTCCTCCGCAAGACTGACCTCCAGTCCAGCCCGGCTCAGGATGCGATGGACGAGCAGGCGGTTGTCGGGACCATCTTCCGCGACCAGCACCCGACCAACCAGTTGTGTGTGTTCGAGCGGTGACTCCTGCGTCGGTGCGACAGTCCGTGTCTCAGAGGAGTGTAGCCGCCTGGGGAGCACGGGCGCAGGGATCTCACCGCCGGAAGTTACCACGCATGGCTCGGGCTGGCGGGGCACCGCCTGCGGTGCCGAAGGCGCATCGAACCAAAATACAAAAGTGCTGCCGCTGTGGCCGTCACTGTTCGCGACGACACCCCCGCCCATGAGCGTGGCCAAGCGCCGCGAGATGGCCAGGCCGAGCCCGGTTCCTCCGAACTTGCGTGATGTGGATGGATCCGCCTGGGCGAAGGCTTCAAAGATCGTCTCCAACTTGTCTTCGGGTATGCCGATTCCCGTGTCTCGAACAGTGAAACAGAGCTGGCCCGAGGGTGTTTCCCGGTATTCGACTTCGAGGGACACCGAGCCGCGCTCCGTGAACTTGACGGCGTTGCTTGCGAGGTTCAGGAGCACCTGGCGGACCCGCATGGCATCGCCGCTGACCAAGTTCGGCAAGGGTGACATCCAGGCGACCTCGACCCGGATTCCCTTTTGGTTTGCCCGCGGCGCAAGGCTCTGCAGGGTTTCGAGGACGAGCTGCGCTGGATCGTAGGGGGCTTGCGCGATTTCGACGCGCATGGCATCGATGCGCGACAGATCGAGCAAGTCGTTGATCAGTTCGAGCAAATGCTGTGCGCTGCGCCGGATCGTGCGGATGTGGCTCGCGGATTGGTCTTCATCGGACTCTCCGTCCGCCAAGAGGTCGCTGAAACCCAAGATGGACGTCATGGGCGTGCGCAGTTCGTGGCTGATGTTGGCGAGGAACTGGCTCTTGGCACGATCCGCATCCTCGGCCACCTGCTTGGCTGACTGCAGCTCTTTGGTAAGGGCGACACGCCTGCGAGCTCCGCGGAGAGCCTGCTGCTGCTGCGAATAGACCATACTGCCCATGGCGAGGGCGATGAGTCCCGCCGCCAGGGCTCCGAGTGCCGTGGCACGGCGCATCGTCGCCAAGCGCGATTTGTAGGCGGCGAGATCCATGTCCACGCCGACCACGCCGACGAGTCTGCCGCGCCCGTCGAAGAAGGGGGCGTAGGCGCTCATGAAGGTGCCCCAGCGGTCCTCGTAGGGGCGGGACGTCACCTGGGGACGGCCTTCGGCGAAGGCCAGGTAGATGTATTCGTCCGCGTCGGGGTACGGCTCAAGCAAGTATGAGTGCTGATCGATGCCCTGTTCGTCCAACTCGCCCGGCGGTGCGGTGTCCAGGACAAAGTGGGGCAGGCCGCCGATCAAGGTCAGTGTGTACAGATAAGCGAGGTCCTGCGTGCGAGAGTGCAAACGCTCTAGGGGCGCGAGTGCAGCTTGGTATTCCGGGCCGTACCACTGGTCGGGCCTTTGCAAGGAGGCATGCAGGTCGCCGTCCACCTGGGAGGCCGCCGCGGCGGCGATCCGCAACAGCCCGTCGCGGACCTCGTTGGCCAGTGTGCGATGGGCGAGCACGGCCAGGGTGGCGAGCGCGACGATGCCGCACACGAGTGCGCTGGTCCCGACGATCAGCGCGTGCCGCAGGGGCTGGATGAGATGCTCCTCCTGGGAGAGCTTCTCGGGGGGGGGATCAGCCATAGGGAACAACCCGTGGGTGGATCGGCGTCTGGCCCTACCCGACTGAAGCGTGCCGTAGACTCCCTGCCGTGTCCCGCCGGTCCCGCTCCACACGCCCGAATTCCGGGGCCCCTGTCGGTGCATGGGCGGGTGCCCAGCCGCAGGCGCTCTCCCCCGACGCCCGGCGGGCGCTTTTGGACTGGTTCAAACGCTCCGCCAGGGATCTGCCATGGCGGAGGTGTCCGGAACCCTGGCCGGTCTGGCTGAGTGAGGCCCTGCTCCAGCAGACGCGGGTCGCCACCGCCCTGGACTATTACCACCGGCTGATCGCGCGTTACCCCGACGTTCAGGCCCTGGCCCGGGGGAAAGAAGAGGAACTCCTCGGGCTCTGGAGCGGGCTCGGGTACTACCGCCGGGCGCGCTCCCTGCGCGCCGCCGCGATTGCGGTGGTCGAGCGCCACGGCGGCCGCATCCCCGACGGCAAGCAAGAGCTGCTCGCGCTGCCCGGCGTGGGCCCCTACACGGCCGGCGCCCTGCTCTCGATCGCCTTTGGCCAGGCGGAGCCGCTGGTCGACGGCAACGTCGCTCGGGTCTTCGCCAGGCTGTTCCTGCTGGAGCAGCCGATCGGCACCGCCGCGCTCGACCGCGAACTCTGGGCCCTCGCTCGCGCCCACCTGCCCGCGGCCGGCCGTGGACCGAGGGGGCCGGGGGCCTGGAACCAGGCCCTGATGGAGTTGGGCGCGACCGTATGCACCCCGGCTCGCCCGAGTTGCGCGGCCTGTCCGCTTGCCCCCAACTGCCAAGCCCTGGCCGCGGGCCGACAAGCGGAGCTGCCGCACCCCAAGGCGCGACCGGAACCCATTGATGTCGAAGTGGAGATGCTGGTGGTGCGCGGCCCGCGGGGCCTACTGCTAGAACGCCGCGCAGGCGGTGGCCGCATGGAGGGTTTGCTCGAACTGCCCACCCGTGAGCTGGGTGAAAACAACGCCCCCGCGCACCTCTGGCCGCGCGCGTTTCGAGAAACTCGGCTCGTCCCGCAGGGGGACACCGCCGCATTAGGCACCTTGCGTCACGCGATCACGCGCCATCGCATCCGTGCGCGGCTCGTGCTCGGAAGCCTCGTCGGGGCGGGCCAGCTCCCGCAGGGATTTGGCTGGTGGACGGACGAGCGCTTGGCGGAGGCTCCGCTCTCGGGTCTTACCCGCAAGGCGCTCGCCCAACTGAGCTGACCTCACCCCGGATCTTGACCAAGGGCGCCCGTCGGGAGCGTCTCGCGCTGACCGCGGACCTACTTCCAGGTGTGCCAGAGGATTTGCGACACCCGGCAGTGCAGCAGGTCGGCCGAGTTCAACACGATCGGCACGCCCAGCACGATGGGCGGAACGAAGACATCGAGTTCCGCTCGTCCTTGAGCGTCCGAGGTGCTCCATCCCAAGTGAACGCCGGTGGGCAGGCCGAGGGTGATCTCCGGGCACCAGGGCAGGAACACCGGACCGGTCTCCAGGGCAGCGGCGAAGAGCACCAGAGAGTTGGGCGTGGCGCCGAGGGCGTAGAGGCGCTGCACGGAACCGACCGCCGTGAGTGGATCCCAGGGCCTCGGCATGTACATCTGGAGCGACTGTGGCTGGAGTTGCGCCACACACCAGTCCAACGCCTTTTCCATCTTGGCGGTGTATCCCCACAGGTCCTGGGTGTCGAGCAACTCGGACCTCAAGCCCAAATCCGGCAAGTTTTGATCCAGGACGAACTCGTCGATGCGTTTGCGCATCAGCTCTCCCAGATAGCCGTCGTGCGGGTCAAAGATATCGCCGCAGGGGTGGTAGAAGCCCATGTGGTAACCCAGGAACATGGGCGGCGTGTAGGTGCGCTTGAAGCGCTCCGGATGCTTCAACCAAAAGACCGGCGAGTCGACCAACTTCTGCGCAAAGGTCGCGCCGGGGGCCAAGGCGACGGGAAAGTAGGCCTGCAAGAACATGTCGAACTGCACAGCGCCGCTTGTCAAGCAGGTCAAGTCCGTCAAAGCCGCGTAGGGCAAGATGAAGTTCGGGCGGCTAGACTCCCTGTGCATGGCCACTTCGGCCAGCGGATCCGCGTAGTCCTCGCGCAAACCCACCGCCAAGCTCAAGAACGCGCCGAAGGATCGGCCGAAGACGAAGATGCGGTCCGGGTGGATGTTGAGCCAGTCCGCGTGGTGGCGCAGGTACTGGATCAGCTCCGCGACGCCGGCCTCCGCCACCGGGTAACCCTCGCCGGCCCCGACCACGGGATAGTTGGGGTCGACGCCCACGAATCCGCGCGGCAACACGTTGTTCTGGAACCAGCCGAGCATGTCCGGCAGCGGCGGATTCGAGTTGCCGCCGCGCAGGTTGATGAATACCGGTTTGGGATCCTCGGCATAACCCAAGGCCTGGGGGCCGGCTCCCGGGGGGTAATAGATGCCGACGAATGTCTGCCCGCAGGGGACGCCGGCAGGGGCGCCCTGGCAATCGGCCGGCAGACCGGCCCGGTAGTTGTCGAGGAGCACCACCGGGTCGGTGGAGAGCACCAGCGGGGCGGGTGTAGGCGGCCCCTGAAGCAAGGCCAGGAAGAGAAGGCCGATTCCCATGGCGGACTCCGGAGGGAAGGGCGCCCGGACGGGGCGCGGAGCGGGACACCTCCAAGCTACCGGAACAGGCGGGGAACGGGGGGACCGGGGCGTTGGTATTCTCCTCCGTCGTCCCACTGCCCCCCCAGCGCCGCGCGTGTCCCACCCTGAAACCGAAATCGGCCAGACGAGCCAACGGCCCGCGTCCCAAGGCGCGGAGCCGGTGAAACTCGATCCCCCCAGCCGCGCCGGCGTGACCATCGTCGTCCCGGCCTACAACGAAGAGCGCGGCATCCGCGGTGTCGTCGAGCGCTTGAGCGCCCTACCCCTGGGGGTGCCCCTCGAAGTCCTCGTGGTCGACGATGGCTCCACCGACGGCACGGCCCGGGTGCTCACCGATCTGGAAGCGAGCACACCCGTGCTGCGGGTCGTGCGCCACCGGGTCAACCGGGGTTATGGGGCGGCGCTCAAGACGGGTTTCGCGGAGGCCGCCCACGAGGTGGTCGTGATCACGGACGCGGACGGGACCTACCCCGAAGACCGCATCCCCGAGCTGCTGGCGTACATCGACAACGGGGCCGAGATGGCCGTCGGCGCGCGCCGCGGAGCGGACGTGCACATACCTCTCGTGCGCCGACCGGCCAAGTACGCCCTGCGGCGCCTGGCGGAGTTCCTCTCGGGCGAGGAGATCCCCGACTTGAACTCCGGTTTGCGCGCCTTCCGGCGCGAACTGGTGCTGCAGCACCGTTCGATCCTCCCGGATGGGTTCAGCTTCACCACCACGATCACCTTGGCGTCCTTGACCAACGGACACCGGGTCGACTGGCTCGATATCTCCTACGCGCACCGTGAAGGACGCAGCAAGATCAAGCCGATCCGCGACACCCTCGGCTTCACGTCGCTGATCGTGCGCACGGTGCTGTTCTTCAACCCGCTGAAGGTTTTCTATCCGGCGGGCCTGTTTCTCGGGTTCCTGTTCTTCCTCGCGATCCTGCACGACCTCTTCATCGAGGATCCGCCCAACCTTGGGGACAAAACCGTGCTGCTCTTCGTGGCGACGATCCAGGTTTTTTCCGTGGGTTTGCTGGCCGACCTGATCGAGAAAAAGACCCGGCGTTGAGCGCGGCTTCGCAAGCGCGGCCGGTACCGGTCCGCTTGCCGCCGCGCGGAGTTCGCACACGCTTCCATGCAGTCCATCGCATCCACGGCCGAGGAACAGGGTCCTTCGCCCCACGCGGTCCACTGGGATCTTGACCCGCAAGTCACCTTCCTGAACCACGGATCCTTCGGCGCCGCGCCGCGCGCGGTGCTCGCCGTTCAATCCGAGTGGCGTGCGCGCATGGAGCGCCAACCGGTGCGCTTTTTCCAGCGTGAACTCGAAGGTGCCCTGGACGGGGCCCGATCCGCGTTGGCCTCCCTGGTGAGGGCGGATGGGGACGATCTGGCCTTCGTGCCCAACGCCACCTCCGGCGTGAACACCGTGCTGCGATCCCTCGAATTCGCGCCCGGGGACCAGCTTCTGACCACGGACCACGCCTACAACGCCTGCGCCAATGCCCTTCGTTTCGCGGCCGAACGCGCCGGAGCCGAGGTCGTGCTGGCTCCCGTGCCGTTTCCCCTGACCGCTCCGGAGCAGGTCGTCGACGCGCTGCTCGCCGCGGTCACCCCGCGCACGCGGCTGGTGCTCTTGGATCACGTGACCAGCCCCACGGGGCTCGTTCTGCCGCTCGAAGCGCTGGTGCCGTTGCTCGAATCCCGCGGCATCGCCGTTTTGGTGGATGGAGCCCATGCCCTGGGCATGTTGCCCCTGGACTTGGACCGTCTCGGAGCCTCCTTCTACACGGCCAACGCCCACAAGTGGCTCTGCGCGCCCAAGGGCGCGGCGTTCCTGCACGTGCGCCGCGACCGTCAATCCGCGATCCGTCCGCTCGCCATCAGCCACGGCGCGAACGCGCCCTTGGCCGGGCGTTCGCGCTTCCGCCGGGAGTTCGATTGGACCGGCACCCAGGACCCGAGCGCGTGGCTTGCGATCCCCGCGGCGATCGAGTTCCTCGGGGGGCTCTTGCCCGGCGGCCTGCCGGCCCTGATGGAACGCAACCGCCGTTTGGCCGCGGCGGGGCGCGATCTGCTGCTCGATGCGCTTTCCGTGCCGTCGCCCGCGCCCGCTTCGATGCTCGGTTCCCTGGCCTCCGTGCCGGTGGCGAGGCTCGGCCTGCCGGATGGCGAAGCGGAGGACTTCGCTCGCGATCCCTTGCAGGACCGGCTTTACCGCGCCGAGCGCATCGAAGTGCCCGTCATGCCCTGGCCGGCACTCGGCGCGCGGCTCTTGCGCATCGCGATGCAGGCCTACAACGACCTGGGCCAGGTGCGGCGCTTGGCCGAGGCCCTGCGCGCGATGACCTGATGCCGCTCACTCTGGATTCGGCTCGAACTCCAGGTCCAGGTACTCAAAACCCTCCCGCACGACCCGCTCGCCCGGCCGCACGGGGATGGGGGAGGTGAACATGGGACCACGCCAGCAGAAGCTGTGGAACTCGCCCCGTTCACCCAAGGGGTCGACCGACGCGGGCAGATCGGCGAGCAGATCTAGATCGAAGGTGCGCCCAAGGAAACGCGCGTCGAGCTGCGTGGGATCCACGCATGTCAACGTCGCGCGCAGCCCCACGCCGATCATCTCTTCCGCCAACTCGCGCGTTTCCGCTTGTGTGCGCCAAAGGGGAAACAGCGGTTCGATGCCCGTGCCAGCCAGCATGCGCTCGCGGTAGGCGCGGATGTCCTCGAGGAACAGGTCCCCAAAAGCCACGTGGGTGACCCCCGCGGCCCGCGCGCGGTCCACCAGGGCGCCCATGCGCGTTTCGTAGTCGGCGTTGCTGCACGGCCAGGGCAGGTCTACCGGCCACAGGGGCAGTCCCACCGCCGCCGCCTGGCGCTCGACCAGATCGCGGCGAACGGCGTGCATGGCGACACGATCGACCGCCGCGTTGAAGGTGGTGAGCAAGCCTACGAGTTGCGTTTGCGGCTCGCCGCGCAAGCGATGGAGCGTCCAGGCGCTGTCCTTGCCCGAGCTCCACGAGATCAGCACTCGCCGCGCCATGTCCGTCCGCGCTCAGCGGGCCTTGAAGAGCGCGGCGTCGAGGATCGACCAGAGGTGGATCACCCAGCCGAGCAGGAAGAACCAGAGCACCCCCGCGAGCACAAACTGCACGATGGCCAACAGCAGGCGTCCCTGGAGCAACTGGCCGAGTCCGGGCACAAAGAAGCTGCAAAGTGCCGCGAGCACGTTGCCCGCCGATCCCTGTCCGCTCATCGCTGTATCTCCCTGCGTGGTTGCGCCCCGAGGGGCATGGCCTGGCCGCCCGCGGCGATGCTCGCCCGGGGTGACCGGCAGTCTAGGGGCCTGGCCGGCCCCAGAGCCCGGTGTGCCCCGATTCCACGCCCGGGCCGAGGGGCTTGACCGGCGGCCTGCATTGGTGTATATGGATACTAATACGCATGGCCCGGAGGGGCCCTTCATGCTTCTGATCCTCGACCGACACTCCGGCGAGCCGGTGTTCCGGCAGATCGTCGACCAGGTGCGCTTCCAGGTCGCCGCCGGGGTGCTCTCGCCGGGGGCCGAGTTGCCCTCGACCCGGGCCCTGGCGGGGGAGCACGGACTCAACCCCATGACCGTCAGCAAGGCCTACGGGGAGCTGGAGCGCACCGGCGTGCTGCGCGCGCGGCCTGGCCTTAGCCACGTGGTCGCCGAGCGCCCGGAGCGGGCCGTCGAAGGCGAACGACGCGAAGCCCTGGCCCGAGCCTTGGAGCCCGCAGTTCGCGCGGCCCGCCAACTGGGTATCCCCGCGGCGGAGGCCGCAGCCCTCTTCCGCGCGCGCATCGAGCGCGCCGCGAAGGAGACCCCCTGACCCTGGTAGTTCCCATGCAGACCGCCATTCCGCTCGAGATCCGCTCCCTGAGCCACCGCTTCGCCGCCGCCCAAGCCCTCGACGGCGTCAACTGGAGTTTGCCCCGGGGCTGCGTCGCCGGACTGGTCGGCGCCAACGGCAGCGGCAAGACAACACTCCTGCGCTGCGTGGTGGGCTGGCTCGCGCCCAGCGCGGGGACTTGCCAGACCCTCGGGGTGCCTGCTCTGCAGCTCGGCGCGAAGGAACTGTCTCGCATCGGCTACGTGGATCAGGAGACGGAGCTGCTCGACTGGCTCACGGTGCGCCAGCACATCCGCTACGTCGCCTCCTTCCAGCCCCGTTGGGACCGAAGCCTGGAAGAGCAACTCGTGCGCAGTCTGGAGCTTTCCCTCGGCCGCCGCGTGGCCGATCTCTCGGTCGGCATGCGCCAACGCTTGGCTTTTTTGCTCGCGGTGTGCCACCGCCCGGAGCTGATCGTGCTCGACGAGCCTGTCTCGGCCCTCGATCCCCTGGCCCGCCGCGAGGTGCTCGCGCGCATCCTGGAGCGGGCTTTGGAGGACGGCGCCACGGTGATCGTTTCCAGCCACGCGCTGCACGACGTGGAGAAGCTGGTGGACCGTGTGCTCTGCCTCGACCGAGGGCGTGTCGTGGAGGATGCTTCCCTGGACGAGCTCAAGGACGAGTACGCCGAGTGGATCGTTCACGCGCGCGGATCCAAACTGCTCGCGGCCTACTCGGAACCGTTCGTGCTCGAATGCCTGGTGCAAGGTTCCCAGGCGCGTCTTTCCGTCCGCGCCGGAGAGGCCGAGCGGATCAGCTTCCAGTCGCGACACGGGGTCGAAGTGGAACGGCGCCCCCTCGATCTGGAGCGCATCTTTCCCTTGATGATGGGCAGGACCGCCGGCAAGGCCCAAGTGGGAGAGCGCCCGTGAGCGCGGCGAACCCGCGCGGGGCGTGGAGTCACCGCTCACTCTCGCCCGGCCCCGTGCTGCGGCTCTTCGCGGCACCTCGCACGGCTTTGGCCCTGGTCGCCGCGGGATCATGGACCTTCGGGGTGCTGGCACTGGGCGCCTTCGCCGAGATGCAGTCGGCCCGCGCCCTGCCCACGCCGGAACTCGCCCAGCACCTGCAAGGCTCGATCGCGGCCTACCTCGCCATCGCGATTCCGGCGTTCCTCGGACTCTTGCTGGTCGAAAGCGGCGGTGAGGTGCTGCGCAGGCCCATGCTCGCGCGCCTGCCCTCGGTCGATGCCCGGCTGGCCCGCGCTTCACTGCTGCTGGGGACACTCGGTGTGCTCGGGACCCTTGTCATCGTCCAAGGCTATGCGCCGCCCTTGGAGCACCGCTTCGCCCGGGCGCCCGGGCCGGGCCCGCACCTCGGTGTCTTCACCCACTCCCTGCTCGCCTGGCTGCCCATGGCAACGCTCGGCCTGGCCGTGGGTGCGTGGCTGTTCGCGCGTGTCGGCCGGGGTTGGGCGTGGGTTTGGCGCCTCATCGGGCTCGCCGCGCTGGGCTACTTCGCGGCCGATCTGCTGCTGCTCTTCTGGCGCTTCCCCGCGCTCGGCGCCTTTGTCGCGCTCCTCGCCGGTGCGGCGTTCCGGTGGCGCCTGTCCGCACCGCTGGCGCGCTCACTTGCGCAAACGCGCCGGCAGAGCCTCTTTGGAACACTTTCCAGTTGGAGCCGCGACGCGGAACGCGAGCGGCTGCGCGGGCCGCTCGATGACAGCTTGCCGCCGGAGCGCAGCGGGGGGAATCTCACCGGCTGGTTGGCTCTCACGCGCTACCAGCAGTGCACCCAAGGCATCGGCACCCATGTGCGCCGGGGCGAGGCCCTGGCCGCGTCTTTCGCCGTACTGCTGGTGGCTTTCGGCCCGTTGTTGCTGACTCTGGCCGGCCGGGTTTTCCTCGGCCTGGAGCGCGAAGTCGCGCCCTGGTCGCGCGCCGTCGAGGTGTTGCTCGGCGGGGGAGAAAGCGCCACCTTCGGCCTGCATTGGATCGTGCTGCTCCTGGCCTGGATCCAGGCCCTGGGCGCCCTGGAGCCGCTCCCCGGGCGCCTGCTCTATCCCCTGTCGCGCCGCGACCGCGCCGCTCTGGCGGCCGCCTTCGCCCGGCGTAGCGGCCTTGTGATCTTCCTCTTCCTGGCCCTCGCGGGCCTGGCACTGGGCTTCCTCGCCCTGGCCTTCAGCGACGGCCCGCGACCCGGCGGCGTGCCCCTCGCCTTGGGCCTTGCCTTGCTCGGCCCGGCCGCCTTCGTGCTGTTCCACACCGCGGCGCACTCCTCCCGTCGCCTTGCCGGCGCTGGCCACCCGCTGGCTGCCGCTTCACTCTGGATCCTGGCTGGCGCCATCGGTCTGACCCTGGGCCTCACCTTCCACCACGGCACCCTCGACCCCACCCAGGCCGCCACCGCCGTGGCCTTCGCCTGCGTCTCGGCCCTCGCCCTCGTCCTTCAACCCGCCTTCCTCCGGGGCCACTTCGCGCGCGCCTCCCTACCCTGACGCGCGCGCTCTCTCGCGTTGGTGGACGCTCAAGGAGCGGTGGTGAGCTCTTCCAAGGCCCGCTCCAGCCGCCGGGCGGCGCGGGAGTCGAGCAGAGCGGCGAGCCGGCCATCCGCACCCGTTTCCATCGCCCGGCGAACCAGCGCGATCGTGAAGAGCAACCCTGCTCCGCCCAGGGCCAAGTTCGCCAACAACCAGCCCGCCCCCAGGGTGCCCGGCGGCACGAGGCTGACCAGAACGGCAATCCAAAGGACAAACCACGGCAGGCCGCCCACCGCGCCCAAGACCAGGTACCAGCGCCGCAGGGCAAGCAGGCGACGCTGCACTTCGACGACTCCGTCACCTGGATCGATGCGCACCAGTTGGATCCAGGCGACCAGTGTGCAGGCGACCAGGGAAAGGCCGTACACAAGGAGGGCCGCGCCGGCGATGAGCTTCTGCGGATCCCCGTGGGACCCGACCATGGCGGCTCCACCGAACCAGCCGGAAAACAGCCCAACGGCGAGCATCAGCGCCAATCCGATCCAAAGTGGAGCCACGCGCCGGCGCGCCCGGGCCAAACGCAGCGACTCGTCAAGGTGCCGCTCCTGCTCCGCCAACCGGCTGTCAAGCCGCTTCCAGGCCTGCTTCCACTCGGATTCTTCCCTGTGCATTTCCATTTTGTCGTTCCTCTCGGTGTTTCAACCGCTGCTCGACCATCCACGGGCGCGTTCCCGCAAGACTTGTTTGATCCTGGAGAGCCGCGTGGCGACGTTCGTTTCGGTGATGCCGAGCACCTCGGCGATCTGTCGATAACTCTGGTCTTCCAGCCACAGCACCATCAGGGCGCGGTCCATGGCCGGTAGCTGCGCGAGCAGCCCCATCCAACGTTCGCTCCTGTCCGCGCCCTCCCCAGGCGAAGCCTCGCGCGCCTCCAAGCTCCCCAACGGCGCCTGCTCCAGCGTCAGCGCACGCCCCTGACCTTGCCTGCGCAAGTGGGAGATCGCGACGTTGATGGCGATCCGGTACAGCCAGGCCGCAAAGGGCCGCTCTCCATCGAAGCGCCCCCACGATCGCCAGGCCGCCAGAGCGATCTCCTGCTGAAGATCCTCCCGATCCGCGGGCCCCCGGCCATAAGCCGCCGCCACCCTGCGCAGGATGCCCCAATGCCCCGCCAGAAGCGCCTCGAAGCGCCCCACGCCATCCTCCCGGCCCTGCCTCCCGTCTTCCACGCCCCCAGATTCGTTCCCGGGGCCCCCAGAATCACAACTTCGTGCGAAATTTCACCGGCCGCCGAGGCCACCGGGGCGTCGAGGAAGTAGGTGCTGCAAGCCGGATTCGAAATCCAGTTGGCTCTGCGCTCGGCCGGCTTCTCCCGGGGCCTGCAAGAACTCCGTCCCCAATCGGATGCCGACGACATCTGGCTGGCTGTCTGAGGACAAGCGGACCCGCCAATCCAGTTGGAGGTGGACTCCGAGCCCCATTTCGAGGGGAACTTGGAAGTCGGGCCCGCGGCTCCACGGGCTGCTGCTGGGAAGGGCCACGTCTTGGCCCATACCCAGGGGGAAGGATCGACAGCGGTCCGAACGCTGGGCGAGCACACACAGCTCGAGGTCAGCCGGCAGTTCGAGGCCGCCGGGGAGGGTCAGTGACAGCGACGGGGCCCGGTGCAGCTCGACGGCGTGGGTGGAAATCCCTGGTGGGATCTCGACGGGCAGCTCGCGCGTGAGCGCACCTCGGGCTCCGACCTGGAGATGCTGGGGACCGGCCGGGAGCAGTAGGACGGCTTGCTGCCCCTGGTCGAAAGTCACGACACCCCGGCCGCCCGGCGAGAGGACCGCCACACGCAGGGCACCGGGCTCGAAGTCACCAGATGCGCCGGGCTCGAGAACGAGCTGACCGAGTTTCCCCCTGAGATCGAAATCCTTCGCGAAGGCTCCTGGTCCGGAAGGAACCGTTCCGAGCTCCGCGAGAACTCCTGCTGGTGTCAAGAGGCGCAGTTTAGCGTTGGACGTCGGGGCGTTCTCGAACTCGAACGAGAGCTGCTTGGCCTCCGGACCGAGCGTGACCTGTTGCGCTGTGACTTCCACCAGCGCTCCGTTCACGCCGGACATCTCGACCACAAGCCCCGCAGTAGGCACTTCGGCCTCGACACGGATCGTCACGCGTCCCTGCCGCGCGGGTTCCAATACCAAGTGCAGGGGGCTGGACCCCGTGGGCACTCCGTCCAACGCCAGGCCCGTGAGCCCCGCCGGAGCGACCACGTCGAGCACGAGGTGCTCGCGGGCGGCGAGCATCGGGGATCGAGCCGCATCCGAAGGCACGGCGAACCAGCCATCGGCGTCGCTCACGAAGCCCCACATCAGGATGTCCCCGGTGTGGCGTTCCTCGCGGTAGGCCGGGCCCGTGGCCAACCAGCCCCGCGGCAGGACACTTGCCCCCTGGACGGGCCGGCCCTGGGTGTCGATCAGGCGCCCGACAATCGCGATCGGACGGTTCTCGATGGGAAGCGGGCCGAGATCGATACCGCCAGCGAGTACCTCGACCGCCGGCGTGTGCCGCAAGCGCATGAGCTGTGCGCCCTCATAGCGACTCTCCCAGGCGGCCACCTGGGCGTGGAGCCCGATCCATTCGTCACCGAGCTGCCAGAGCAAGCGGCCGCGGGGATTCGCATGCGCGTTCGCGGAGAGCCTGCGGCCGTCGGGCACGACAGCTTCCAGGCGGAAGGGCGGTTGGTGTCGCCAGGACACACCATCCACCATCCCAACCTCGGCGCGCACGGAGACACCGCCCTGCGCAGCCTGCGCGTCCTGGTGAGCAGGGCAAGCAAGAGCGAGGAAGAACAGGGCGAAGCTTGTGATCACGTCTCCCATAGGCCAACAGTAGCCCGGGGGTATGAACCTCGCCACGGGGTCGGCAACAGCCCTGTCACAGGCTCGCGGTGTGGAGGACGGAACCCTTCTCCCAGCCCGCTACCGCGGACCCTGCCACCTTTTGTCGGCGGGGCAACTGCGCTCTCAATCGCCGCTGGCCATCGCGGCGGTCACTCGCGGCGGGTGGCGGTGGCGGTGGCGGTGAGGAAGGTGGTCCAGGTGCCGTCGGGTTGCAGGGTGGAGGAGGTGACGCGCTTCTGGTTGGGTCCGAGCAGTTCGAGGGCTTCGCGGTAGCGGGCGGTTTCTTCCGGCTGGAACATCGAAGGACCGTCGGCGTGCAGGTGGAGCGCATCGCCGGTTTCGGTGAGTTCGCCCTGGAACTGCCACAGGCGCGTCTGGTTCGTGTCGACCCAGGTGCCGAGGAAGTGGCCTTGGTCCGGGTCGTAGCCCAGGGTCAGGATCGAGCGGAAGTCGCCCGCGGAGCCCTCGGACACGATCCAACGGCCGCCGAGGGAGCGCACGCTTTCGATCGCTTCGAAGCGGAAGGCCTGGTCCTCGGGACCCGCGCTTTCATAGACGACGTCCCACTCTCCGACGAGTTGGTGCAGCCAACGATGCTGTTCGGTGGGCGGTTCGGGCATGGCGGTTCCTCGCTCGCTGGGCGTTGGGTCGAGGGGGTAGGTGGTGGTCGAGGTGCAGGCCGTGAGGAGGGCGGCGGACAGGGACAGGAGCAGGGCAGTGGACTTCATCAGGAGGTCTCTTGGGGAAAGCGTTGGTGGAGCCAGGCGGCCCAGGTGCGTTCCACCTCGGGGGCGGCTGCGGCGCCGGGATCGCCGTAGAGGTAAAAGCGCAGGGAGAACATCACCTGCTCACCCATGGGCAGGACGAAGAGGTGCGCCAAACCGGGGGCGGGGCGTTCGATGCGCAGCAGCAACTCGTGGTACTCGTCGGAGCGCCAGCGTTCGATGACACCGGCCAAGGAAGGCGCGTCCGGGGCGGACGTGCAGCGTTTGGCGTCCAGGTCGATCTCGAGCGCGCCAAGCGCGTGTTTCCAAACTTCGAGTTGGGGCCGCGCGGAGAAGGCCGAGAGCTGCACGAGCGAGCTGCGCTGGCCGGGGAAGTGGGCCAGGTAGAGGCGCAGGATGCGGAAGAAATCCACCCAACCCGCTTCGGCCTGCTCGAACTGGGCATCCCAGTCGTCGTTGTCCGCGAACCAGCGGTGCACGACACGCACGACACACGTCCCTCCGGAACGGGTCTCCACGTGCCACTCGTGGGCGAACTTGCCGGATTCGTCCTCGGTCTCGGCGTCGAAGCGATAGGGCGGTTCCCAGCGCGTGATCGTGGCCACGGAGTCCATTCCGGGGCCGAAGTTGGAGACGGTTTTGCCTCCGACCTGCTCTTCGACGGTGGTCGGAACGAACCAGGCGGAGATGCCCGCTCCGGTGGCGATCGCCCGCCAAACCTCTTCGGGGCTGCCGGGTACTTCGGCCTGGGCCTCGACATAGCGGCGGCCGTCTTCGTCTCGTTTCACGGGCATGGGGCTTGCTCCGGGTTGCTTTCGGGTTCGGGGGGGAGTGGGAGCGGGTGGGCGACCAGCACCAGTCGGTGGGCGCGCCCGCCGGGGGCCGATTCGTCGTGGTACTTGGCCACCAGGTGTCTCACGGCTTCGCCGAGCTCGGCGCTGAACTCGGCGCGCTCCTTGGCCGAACGGAAGCGCAAAACCGTGTCGATCGAGAGCGTCGCCAGGTGTTTTTTCGCCGCGCGCGCGGCGCGCCACAGGTCGCCGACCTCGCGCACCGCGCGTGCCGCCAAGGCGATCAGGTAACTGGCCGAGAGGCGATCCATCTCGCGCTCGGGGTCGGCGGCGACCTCGCCGAGGGCGGCGGGCGAGACCACGTAGGAGGCCGCGCTCGCGACCATCATGCGTTCGGTCAGGCCGCCCCAACGGCGTTCTCCGGCGGGCTCGACCAGGCCGTGCTGTTCGAGCAGCCGCAGGTGGTAGTTCACCTTCTGACGGGGCAGCCCGACCCGTTTGGCCAGCATCGCGGCGGAGCCGGGCAGGCGCAGTTCCGCCAGCAGCCGACCGCGGATTGGGTCGAGCGCGACCGTCGCCGCCGCCGGTTGATCGATCACCCCAAGGTCGAGCATGGGGCCAGTAGGCCCTAGACAGAAAAGTTTGTCAAGGGGGCTGCTCGGGGCCGGCGGGGTGCCTGGAAAAGGGCCCGGCAAGGCCCGGGAAGGGGGGCCGGCGCTCAGGCCGAGGCTTTGCCGGCCCGCGAACCCACGCGGATCGGCTGCCAGCGCAGGTACGTCAGGGTCCGCCAGAGCCACTCCATCGGGCCGAAGCGGAAGCGCGCGAGCCAGAAGCGGCTGAACTGCATCTGCGCGAACCACACCACCAGCACCAGGCCGAGCCCGGCGGCCAGGGGCCAGCGCCCGAACTGCGCCGCGCCCCAGTGTTGGAAGACGGCGGCGCCGATCAAACTCTGCAGCAGGTAGTTCGTCAGCGCCATGCGCCCGAGGGCCGCCAGGCCCGTCCCGAGCCACGTGGCGCCGAAGCCGGTCCCCGCGGCCCGGACCCCGCCCGCGCCCCGGGCCGAGCGGAAGAGCAGCGCCATGAGGCCCAGGTACCCGAACGCGACCAGCGGCCCGATCAGGGTCTGGGCCGCGATGAGAAGATCGCGCGCCACACCCGGTTCTTGGCCGGCGATGCGAGTCGCCAGCAGCACCGAAGCGATCAGTCCGGCCGCGCCGATGCCGACCATGCGCTTCGGCCATGGATTCGCGGCATCCGAGAAAAAGCCGCTCCGGTGCAGGGCCACGCCGATCAGGAAGAGCGCCAGTACCGAGAAGCCGATGCCGCCGAGGGCAAAGTAGCTCACCAGGGAAACGGCCCAAAGCAAAGCGCGCATCCGCACGGCCTCACCGAAGGGGCCTTCGCGGAACGATTGTTCCTCCGCCGCGACCCAAACGGGGTCTTGCGGGCCGGCGAGCTTCCCGGCGGCGAACTGCTCGAAGAAGGCGGCGAAGGGGCGTTCTCCCAAGTCCACGACCACGGTCTGCGCATCGGGCGAAGCCGTCGCCGCCCGATCGGCCGAGCCGCTGAGGAGCGTCATCCCCACCAAAAGCACCGCTGCGAGCGCGTACAGCGCGGCGCTCCAGCGCAAAAGCGCCACAGCCGATCGGCGCAGGAAAAACAGGAGCAGCACCAGGCCGCCCACGGCGTAGACGAACAGAATGTCGCCGTACCAAAGCAGCAGCGCGTGGACCGCACCGAAGAGCGCCAGCAGCGCCAATCGGCGCACCTGCAACGGCCAAAACCTTCGCCCCGCACCGATCGCCCGCTCCATCTGGATCGCCAGACCCAGCCCAAAGAGCAGCGAAAACAGCGGGAACGATCGCCCGATGGCGAGCACATTCGTCAGGTAATACGCCGCCCGGCTGGCGAGCCCCGCATCCGGTGGCGGCGCACTGTCCGCGATTACCGCCAGCGGCCAGCCCATCAGCAGCACGTTGACCGCAAAGATGCCCAGCAGCGCCAACCCCCGCGTGGCATCCACCGCCCCCAGCCGCTCGCGCAGCTCCACCGGACGGACCCCGTCCGCAACGTCAGCGACTTCGCTCATGAAAGGGCTCCCCCGGCTCCTAGGCGAAGGGCGGGGAGTGTACGGCCTGTGCTCTCGGCCTCTAGGGGGGGCTGCGCCTGGGTTAGGGGCCCGGGAAGGGGCCGAAGGGCGGGTCTCCCTTCAAGCCCGCCCCCTCTCGCGCCGGAAGGCCCCAAGCCGGGCCCAGGCAGGTCTCGTCCCATTGAGCGATTCGTAGGCTCCGGGTATGCTCGCGGCTGTCCTACGGATCGTCTCCCATGGCCCTCCCCCCCCGAGCCCACGGTTCCCCAGAGTCCCCAGGCGACACGCCCGAAGGCCGGGGGACGATCGGGGCACCGCCACCGCCCGGGACTCTGCGGGAGGATGGCGCCGAGCAGGTGCTGGACCTCATCCGGCCCGCCGCGCGGGTTGGCGGGCAGGGTGTGAACTGGCGCGAACTCTTCGACGCCAACGATCCGCGCGAACTTTTGGCGCGACTGGCCGAATCCGACGACTTGTCCCTGCGCGACCGCTCGATCGCCTACTTGCAAAAGCGCTCCTTGGCCCTGCACGTGGATCGCCTGCACATCCGCTCCCTGGCGAGGGTGGCCTTTCAGGGTTTGCTCTACACAGGCCGTCCGGCGCTGGAGCCTTGGTTGGACAAGCTGATTGCCCAGGGCGCGCGCGAGTTGATCCAAAGGGATTTGGAAGCGGAGATCGCGCGTCAACCGATCGACGCGCTGGACGAAGTGAGTTACCGGTTCCTGATCGAGGTCTTCGGAGTGCACCCTCCCCTGGCGCGCAGGTTGGGAGTGCGCTTCAATCTACTTGGCGAGGAAACGCGGCAAGTGCTGTGGCGGACCGCCTTGCAGGGGCAACCGGTGGAAAGTTTGGGAGAACAAGGGCTTGAGCGCTTGAAGCAGGGATTGGAGGCGGTTTCCCGGCCCGCTCCGCTCGTGCCGGCGGACCTGCTCGAACTGGATGCTGCCCTGGGGGAGGAGAGATGACCGCGTCGAACCATCCCACCCTGGACCCCGTGGCGTTCGAGGTGCTGCGCGAGATCGCGGGGCAGCCCGATTCGGTCCTGCTGCGCGCTCCCCTGGGCGCGCGCCGCGGCCGCCCCCTGGACGCGTTTTTGCCCCGGGAGCCACTTTCGGCGGGCGCGGCGCTTTTGAGCTCCGCCGAACGCCATCTGCTTTCCGTCCACCGCGAGGAAGTGGCCGCTTGGCTGCGCCTGGCCGCTTTCCAGGGCATCTTCGAGGACCCGTCCAAGACCGGCCTGATGGGCCGTGAACTGGATGCCCAGCGCATGATCGAACTGCCCGGTCGGCAAGCGCTCACCGATCGTGTGCACCGACTGTTCGCGGTCGCCGAACCCGGCGCGCTGCCCGCCGAGGCTCTCCCGAGCCTGCGCCGCGCCGCCCTCTCCCGCCCCCTCGATCCCTGGGAGCTCGCGGCTCTTTCACTGCGGCTGGAGCCCCACATTGCCCCGCGACAGTGGTTCGCATTTCGGGCCCTCGAACGAGGGGCATCGGGTGTTGTGGGG
The DNA here is from genome assembly GCA_050480685.1 of Planctomycetaceae bacterium. GTDB lineage: Bacteria > Planctomycetota > UBA1135 > UBA1135 > JBJHAV01. The sequence goes on from JBJHAV010000007.1 coordinate 36,874, forward strand.
CAGGTGATCGGCGATGAGTTGCACGTCGCGCAGGAGGCGCGGATTCAGAGCGCGAGCCAGCGAGCCTGCGTCGAACTCTTGGGTTCGCTTGCAGTGGCTCGGAGCGATTGGGCCGCAGCAGAGGCTGCCTATAGACAGGCCGCCTCCAGTTCCCATGGGGCCAAAGTTGATTCGATCTGGTGGGCCTTGAACGCAGCTCAGCTTGGGGACCAGGACCGACTGCGCGCCGCCCAGGAGCACTGCGAAGCACAGGGAGCGCTGGGCTCCGAGGTGATGCAGGGGGTAAGGGCCATCCTCGATGTGGCTGTTAAAGCCTATTCCTGGGCTCCGACGGAAGCGGCCAAGCGGCTTCTGTCGAGGTCAAGTAGCCCGCTAGGAGGAGTAATTCGCCCATGGCTCGTTTGATTCTGCCGCTACGCGTGGCCTGCGCAGGCGCAGTTTTTCTGTCTGGCGCGATTTGGATCTCGGTGGACCGGGTGGAAGCTCAGGGAGGCAACCCGGCACCCCCGCTCGTCCAACCCGGCAACCAACGTGTGTTGCCTCCTCCGGGCCCACCGGGTGTACGGGTGGCCGGAGCTGCCGCCCATTGCGCCGAGAATCCCGCGCTCCGCGAGCGTCTCCACGGGAACGGCTGATGGCGACAGGGGCTGGCCGTCGCAGGGGCGCTGCCGTCGGCGCGTGGAGCTTCGTCGGTCTAGGACTGGTGGCCGTGGTCGGGTTGATTTGGCTGCTGGTTCTCGCGCCGGAAACCCGCACCGACGACGAATTGCCTGACGAGGCGCGGACCGAGACCCCTTTGGGGATCGAGTCCGCGCCTGAGTCG